>NZ_JBSFEO010000030.1:44735-163535 GCF_053594475.1 Embleya sp. NPDC001921 | reverse complement strand
GTTGGACGCGCTGGCGGTGCGTCGGCGTGCGGCGGGGCTGCCGGCCACCTCGCTCGCCTGGGGCCTGTGGGCACAGAACGAAGGCATGACCGACGAACTGGACGCCGCCGACCTGAGCCGGGTCACCCGCTCCGGCATGGTGCCGCTGACCCCGGAGCTGGGCCTGGCCCTGTTCGACGCGGCCGTCGCCACGACGGAACCGCTGCTGGTACCGGTCGGGTTGGACTCGCGTGTGCTCCGGGCCAGGGCGGCGGACGCAGGCTTGCCCCCGTTGTTGCGCGGCCTCTTCCGCGCCCCGGCCCGGCGTACCGCGCACGGCGAATCGGGTGCCGGCGGCGAGGGTTCGCTGCGGGACCGGCTGCTCGCGCTGCCCATCGGCGAGCGGGATCGCGCCGTACTGGACCTGGTTCGCGCGCACGTCGCGGCGGTGCTCGGGCACTCCGGCGCCGAGGCCGTCGACCCGGAACGGGCCTTCAAGGACCTCGGGTTCGACTCGCTGACCGCCGTGGAACTGCGAAACCGGGTCAACGCGGCGACGGGGCTGCGGCTTTCGGCGACGCTGGTCTTCGACCACCCCACCCCGGCCGCGCTGTTCGAGCACGTACGCACGGAACTGCTGGGCACGGACGCGGAGAACGCCGACGCGACGGCGCGGACCGGGTCGGGCGCGTCGCGCTCCACCGGCCTCGCCCTCTCCGACGACGAGCCGATCGCGATCATCGGAATGAGCTGCCGCTACCCGGGCGGGGTGGCCTCGCCCGAGGACCTGTGGCGACTGGTCGCGGAGGGCCGCGAGGGCATCACCGGCTTCCCGGTGGACCGAGGCTGGGACTTGGAGAACCTCTTCGACCCGGACCCCGACCGGCCCGGGCGGACCTACGCCACCGAGGGCGGATTCCTGCACGACGCGCTGGAGTTCGACCCGGAGTTCTTCGGCATCTCGCCGCGCGAGGCGGCGGCGACCGACCCGCAGCAGCGGCTGCTCCTGGAGACCACCTGGGAGGCGTTCGAGCGGGCCGGCATCGACCCGCAGACCGTACGCGGCAGCCGGACCGGTGTGTTCGCCGGGGTGATGTACCACGACTACGCGGCCCGGCTGCGGGACATCCCCAGCGGTGTCGAGGGATACCTGGGCAACGGCAGTTCCGGCAGCGTCGCGTCCGGGCGGGTGGCCTACACCTTCGGGCTGGAAGGCCCCGCGATGACGGTGGACACCGCGTGCTCGTCCTCGCTGGTCGCCCTGCACCTGGCAGGACAGGCGCTGCGCCGGGGCGAGTGCTCGCTGGCGCTGGCGGGCGGGGTCACGGTGATGGCCACGCCGGGTGTCTTCGTCGAGTTCAGCCGGCAGCGCGGGTTGTCGGCGGACGGCAGGTGCAAGGCGTTCGCGGCGACCGCGGACGGAACCGGCTGGTCCGAGGGCGCGGGCATGCTGCTCCTCGAGCGGCTTTCCGACGCGCGCCGCAACGGCCACCGGGTGCTCGCGCTCGTGCGCGGCACGGCGGTGAACCAGGACGGCGCCAGCAACGGCCTCAACGCGCCGAGCGGGCCGTCGCAGCAGCGCGTCATCCAGGCCGCGCTGGCGGGTGCCGGGTTGTCCACGGCGGAGATCGACGCGGTGGAGGCGCACGGTACGGGCACCTCGCTGGGCGACCCGATCGAGGCCCAGGCGCTGCTGGCCACCTACGGCCGGGGGCGCCCGGAGGACCGGCCGTTGTGGCTGGGCTCGTTGAAGTCCAACATCGGCCACACCCAGGCCGCCGCCGGGGTGGGCGGCGTGATCAAGATGGTCGAGGCGATGCGGCACGGCGTACTGCCCAAGTCGTTGCACATCGCCGAGCCGTCGCCGCATGTGGACTGGGCGTCGGGGGCGGTGTCGCTGCTGACCGAGCAGGTGGAGTGGCCGAGGACGGGCGCGCCCCGGCGAGCGGGTGTCTCCGCCTTCGGGGTCAGCGGTACCAACGCGCACGTGATCCTGGAACAGCCGGAGCCGGCCGAGCCGGTCGTCGGCGAACGGCCTTCGCCTGTCGCGCCGTTGCCCGTGCTGCTCTCCGCTCGCAGTGAAACGGCCCTGCGGGACCAGGCGGGGCGGCTCGGCGCGCATCTGGTCGAGCACCCGGAGATCGAGCCCGCGGATGTGGCGCTCTCGCTGGCCGAGGGCCGGGCCGCGTTCGAGTTCCGCGCGGTGCTGGCGGCCTCGGACCGGGCCACGCTGCTGGCCGGCGTGGACGAGTTGGCCCAGGGCCGTGCGCCTTCGGGCGCGGTGACCGGGACGGCCGGCGGGCCGACCAGAGGACTCGCGTTCGTGTTCGCGGGTCAGGGTGGTCAGCGGGTGGGGATGGGTCGTGGGTTGTACGCGGCCTTCCCGGTGTTCGCGGCGGCGTTCGACGAGGTGTGCGACCGGCTCGAAGCGGAGCTGGGCGCGGGCTCGTTGCGGGCGGTGGTGAGCGGCGAGGCGGACGGCCTGGACGAGACGGGCTTCGCACAGCCGGCGTTGTTCGCGGTCGAGGTGGCGCTGTACCGGTTGTTGGAGTCGTGGGGTGTGCGGCCGGACGTGCTGGTCGGGCATTCGGTGGGTGAGATCGCGGCCGCGCACGTGGCCGGGGTGTTGTCGTTGCACGACGCGTGCCGTCTGGTGGTGGCGCGTGGCCGGTTGATGCAGGCGTTGCCGGTCGGCGGCACGATGGTGGCGATCGGTGCCGCCGAGGCCGAGGTGCTGCCGCTGCTGACGGATCGGGACGAGCCCGTCGGGATCGCCGCGGTCAACGGTGCGCACGCGGTGGTGGTTTCGGGTGCCGAGGCGGCGGTCGCGGAGATCGCGGAACACTTCGAGGCGTCGGGCCGTCGGGTGCGGCGGCTGCGGGTCAGTCACGCGTTCCACTCGCCGCTGATGGACCCGATGCTCGACGAGTTCCGCCGGATCGTGGACGAACTGTCTTTCGCGGAGCCGAAGCTGGCCTCGGTGTCCACCGTGACCGGTGCCGCCGTGGTGGGCGAGTGGAGCGATCCGGGCTACTGGGTGCGGCACGTGCGGGAGCCGGTGCGTTTCCACGACGCGATACGCGCGATCGAGGAGCGAGGCGTCGGCGGGTACGTCGAACTCGGCCCGGACGGTGCGCTGACCGCGTTGATCCGGGACGGCCTGGGGGACGCGCTCGGAAACGGCGACGAGGTGTCGCCGGTCGTTCCCGTGCTGCGCAAGGACCGGGACGAGACGGAGACCGCGTTGGCGGCCCTGGCCGTTCTGCACGTCACCGGCGCCTGCGCCGACATCGGCTGGGATTCCTGGTTCCCCGGTGCCCGGCGGGTGGATCTGCCCACCTACGCGTTCCAGCGCCGGCACTACTGGCTCGACGCCGGATCCGCCGGCGACGTGTCGGCCGTCGGGTTGGCGTCGGCGGAGCACCCGTTGCTCGGGGTCGCGGTCGCACTCGCCGGTTCGACCGGTGTCGTGTTCACCGGACGCGTGTCGGTGCGCTCGCATCCGTGGCTGGCCGATCACGTCGTGCTCGGCGCCGTCGTCCTGCCCGGAACGGCCTTTGTGGAACTGGCCATTCGGGCCGGTGACGAGGTCGGCTGCGGCCTCCTGGAGGAACTGACCCTGGAGGCTCCGCTGCCGATCCCGGCAAACGCCGCGATCCGGCTCCAGGTCGCCGTCGGCGACCCGGACACGGCCGGCCGTCGGCCGCTCGCGGTGTACTCGTCGGCGGACGACGCGGCCACCAGAACCGTGTGGACCCGGCACGCCACCGGCACGCTCGCACCGGGTGTGCCCGGCGAGGCCGACGAGTCGATCGAATGGCCGCCCGCCGGTGCGGAACCGGTCGACACCGGTGACCTGTACCACCGCTTCGCCGCCGCCGGCATCGACTACGGCCGGGCCTTCCAGGGCGTACGCAAGGCGTGGCGGCGCGGCGCGGAGACCTATGCCGAGATCACCCTGGCCGAGGACGTCCCGGTGGACGGGTACGCCCTGCACCCCGCGCTGCTCGACGCCGCACTGCACACCGCCGCGCTGGCCGGTGATTCGGACGCCGAACTCGGCTCCCCGCTGGTGCCGTTCGCGTGGAGCGGGGTACGTCTGGCGGCGACCGGGGCGGTCGCGCTGCGGGTCGCGGTGACGCCGACCGGCGAGGACGGCATCTCGATCGTCACCGCCGACGCCGAGGGCCGACCGGTGCTCAGCGTCGACACGCTGGTGCTGCGGAGTGTGCCGCGCTCGATTCCGACGGGCGGGGCGGCCGACGATCTGTTGTTCCGGACGAGCTGGGTCGAGATCGACGCGCCCGGTGTCGCCGAGCCGAGCGCACCCGGCCGGATCGTCCTGCTGGGCGACCAGGACACGCTCGGGGTGGCCGAGGACGCCCATCCGGACCTGGCCGCGCTGTCGACCGCGATCGACGGCGGCACGCGGGAGGTGCCCGACGCGGTCGTGGTGCCCTTCGCACACACGCCGGACCTCGCACCGGACGCGGTGCACGGCGCCGTGCATCGAACGCTGGCCCTGGTGCACGCGTGGCTGGCGGACGCGCGCTACCTCGACACCCGGCTCGTGGTGCTGACCCGTGGCGCCACGACCCCGGGTCCGATCCCCGGCCCGAATCCGACGGACGTCGCGCACGCCGCCGCCCTGGGGCTGTTGCGCACCGCGCAGTCCGAACACCCGGACAGGTTCGTGCTGATCGACCTGCCCGGCCCGGACGAGGCGCAGCCCGAGTCGGGCGAGGCGACCCGCGCGGTGGCCTTCGCCGCGACCGGAGAGGAAACCCAACTCGCCCTGCGCGAGGGCGTGTTGTTCGCACCGAGGCTGACCCGGGTGGCCGCGTCCGCCGAACCGACCGTGGCCGACTGGGGCCCGGAAGCGAGCGTCCTGATCACCGGCGGCACCGGCACGCTGGGCGGGCTGGTCGCCCGGCACCTGGTCCGGCGGCACGGCGTCGGCAACCTCGTGCTGACCAGTCGACGCGGCGCCGCCGCACCGGGCGCCGACGCGCTGGTCGCCGAGTTGGCCGAACTGGGCGCGCGGGCGAGCGTGGTCGCGTGCGACGCGGCCGACCGGGACGCGGTGGCCGCGCTGCTCGACGCGCACCCGATCACCGCGGTCGTCCACGCCGCCGGCGTACTCGACGACGGAGTGATCGAGGCACTCACCCCGGAGCGGGTGGACGCGGTGCTCGCGGCCAAGACGGACGCCGCGCTGCACCTGCACGAACTCACCCGGGACCGGGAACTGACCGCGTTCGTGCTGTTCTCCTCCGCCGCCGGGGTGTTCGGGGCCCCGGGCCAGGGCAACTACGCCGCGGCCAACGCGGCGCTGGACGCGCTGGCCGAGGTCCGGCACGGACAGGGCCTGCCCGCCACGTCGCTGGCGTGGGGGATGTGGGCCGAGGCGAGCGAGCTGACCGGTCACCTCGCCGCCGCCGACCTGCGGCGGACCGCACGGGGCGGAATGCTTCCGCTGTCCGCCGAGGAGGGGCTCGCCCTGTTCGACGCGGCGGTGAACACCCGGCCGGAGGAACCGGTGCTGGTTCCGATGCGGCTGGACGCCGGCACGCTCAGGGCGGGCTCGGCCCGCGTACCGGCCCTGCTGCGCGAACTGGTGCCCGCGTTCGCCGGGGTCGCCCGTCGGGTCGCCGGCACCGGCCCGGAGCGCGGCACGTCCGAATCGCTGGCCGAGCGGTTGTCCCGGCTTCCGGAGGGCCAACGCGAGCCGGCCGTGATCGCGGCGGTGACCGGTGAGACGGCGGCGGTGCTGGGCCTGGCGCCCGGGGAAACCGTGCGGGCCTCGCGGGAGTTCCGGGACCTGGGCTTCGATTCGCTGGCCGCGGTCGAACTGCGCAACCGGCTCAACGCGATGACCGGCCTGCGGCTGCCCGCGAGCCTGGTCTTCGACTACCCGACACCGCGCGTGCTGGCCGGCTACCTGCGCGCCGAACTCGCCCCGCAAGGCGCCGAGGACGATGCCGCGGCGAGCCCGGTCGACGACCGGGACGACACGGCGGTACGCACCGCGCTCGCCGGCATTCCGGTGCACGTGCTGCGCGAGTCCGGGCTGCTGGAGGCCCTGTTGCGGCTCGCCGGACCGGCGACAGGTTTGACGCACACCTCCGACGACCACGGCGGGACCGGGCGATCGGGCCCGGCCGACGTGGACTCCATCGACGCGATGGACACCGAAGCCCTGCTGGATCTGGCCCTCGGCACCTCCGAGTCCTGACCATGTCGAAATCTGTGGAGCACCTGATGACGAACACGGACACGAGGGTCCTCGACGCGCTGCGGAGCTCGCTCAAGGAGAACGAGCGACTGCGGCAGCGGAACCGGGACCTGACCGACGCGGCCGGCGAGCCGATCGCGATCGTCGGGATGAGCTGCCGCTACCCGGGCGGCGTGGGCTCGCCCGAGGACCTGTGGCGACTGGTCGCCGAGGGCGGCGACGGCATCACCGGCTTCCCCGAGGACCGGGGCTGGGACCTGGGCACGCTCTTCGACGACGACCCGGAGCGAGCGGGCACCTCGTACGCCCGCGAGGGCGGGTTCCTGCACGACGCCCTGGAGTTCGACGCGGCGTTCTTCGGCATCTCGCCGCGCGAGGCGCTCGCGATGGATCCGCAGCAGCGGCTGCTCCTGGAGACGTCGTGGGAGGCGTTCGAACGGGCCGGGATCGACCCCGAGTCGGTACGGGGCACCCGAACCGGGATCTTCGCCGGGCTGATGTACCACGACTACGCGTCCCGGGTGCGCCGGGTACCGGAGGACGTCGAGGGCTATCTGGGCAACGGCAGCGCGGGCAGTGTCGCCTCCGGCCGGGTGTCGTACACGCTGGGCCTGGAGGGCCCGGCGGTCACCGTGGACACCGCGTGCTCGTCCTCGCTGGTCACCCTGCACCTGGCGGTCCAGGCGCTGCGTCGGGGCGAGTGCACGCTGGCCCTGGCGGGCGGGGCCACCGTGATGTCCAGCCCGGGGACCTTCGTGGCCTTCAGCCGCCAGCGCGGCCTGTCCTCGGACGGGCGCTGCAAGTCGTTCGCGGCGGCGGCGGACGGCACCGGGTGGGCCGAGGGCGTCGGGATGCTGCTCCTGGAACGGCTCTCCGACGCGCGGCGCAACGGCCACCGGGTGCTCGCCCTGGTCCGGGGAACCGCGCTCAACCAGGACGGCGCCAGCAACGGCCTCACCGCGCCCAACGGCCCGGCTCAGCAGCGGGTGATCCGGGCCGCGCTGGCGGACGCCGGGCTGGCCGCCGCGGACGTCGACGCGGTCGAGGCGCACGGCACCGGGACCGCGCTGGGCGATCCGATCGAGGCGCAGGCCCTGTTGGCCACGTACGGGAGGGCGCACAGCGCCGAACGGCCGCTGTGGCTGGGCTCGTTGAAGTCCAACATCGGTCACACCCAGGCGGCGGCCGGGGTCGGCGGCGTGATCAAGATGGTCCAGGCGATGCGACACGGCGTACTGCCGAAGAGCTTGCACATCGACCGGCCGACCCGTCAGGTGGACTGGTCCACGGGCGCGGTGTCCCTGCTGACCGAGCCGGTGGCCTGGCCGGAGCGGGACGCCCCGCGCCGCGCCGGGGTGTCCTCGTTCGGGATCAGCGGCACCAACGCGCACGTCATCCTCGAACAGGCGCCGCCGGCCGAGCCGATCGGGTCCGGCGCCGGCACCGAAGGTGCTCGGCACGACCACGCCACCCTGGTCCTGTCCGGGCGCGGCGCGGACGCGCTGCGCGGGCAGGCCGCGCGACTGCGGCAGTTCCTGGCCGACCGGCCGGACCTGTCGATCGCCGAGGTCGGCCGCGCGCTCGCGGGCTCCCGGACCGCCTTCGAACACCGCGCCGTGATCCTGGGCCCCGAACGCGAGGACCTGCTCGCCGGACTCGAATCGCTGGCCGTCGAAACGGCGATGCCCGCGCCGAACGTGGTCCTGGGCACGGCCCTGGGCGAGGCGGCGGACGTCGGCGTGGCGCTGGTGTTTCCCGGCCAGGGCTCGCAATGGGAAGGCATGGCACGGGAGTTGCTCGACACCTCGCCTGTGTTCGCGGCGCGGATCGCGGAGTGCGAGGCGGCGTTGGCGGAGTTCGTCGACTGGTCGCTGGTCGGGGTGTTGCGGGGTGGTGCGGGTGCGCCGTCGTTGGACCGGGTGGATGTGGTCCAGCCGGTGTTGTTCGCGGTGATGGTGTCGTTGGCGCGGGTGTGGCGTTCGTTCGGGGTGGTGCCGGCGGCGGTGGTGGGTCATTCGCAGGGTGAGATCGCGGCGGCGTGTGTTGCGGGCGGGCTCACCTTGTCGGACGCGGCGCGCGTGGTGGCCTTGCGCAGTCGGGCGATCGGGCGGTCGCTGGCCGGGCGCGGCGGCATGGTGTCCGTGCCGCTGCCGCTCGCCGAGGTCGAGGAGGAACTGACCCGGTGGGACGGCCGGATCGGTGTCGCCGCCGTGAACGGCCCGGCGTCCACAGTCGTCTCGGGCGACGCGGACGCGTTGGACGAGTTGATGGCGCACTTCGAGGCGGCCGAGGTCCGGGTCCGGCGGATCCCGGTGGACTACGCGTCGCACTCGGCGCACGTCGAGGACCTGCGCGCGGAACTGCTCGACGTACTGGGCCCGATCGAGCCTCGCGAGTCGGAGATCCCGTTCTACTCGACGGTTCTCGACGACTGGCTGCACACCGGGGGCCTGGACGCCGAGTACTGGTATCGGAACCTGCGCGAGACGGTGCGCTTCGAGCAGGCCGTGGACACGCTGTCCCGGCAGGGCATCGACATCTTCGTCGAGGCGAGCCCGCACCCCGTGCTGACCGTCGGCGCGCGCGAGACGCTGGAGGCCGGTGAGAGCTCGGCGATCGCGCTGGGTTCGCTGCGGCGCGACGAGGGCGGCCTGGGCCGCTTCCTGCACTCGGTCGCCGAGGCGCACGTGCACGGCGCCCGGGTGGACTGGACCGCGGCCTTCCCCGAGGCCGCCGGGCATGCGATCGACCTGCCCACGTACGCGTTCCAGCGGCAACACTTCTGGCTGGAAGCCGGCGACGCGGGCCCCTCGGACGCCTCGGGGCTGGGACTGGCGTCGGCGGAGCACCCGCTGCTGGGCGCGGTCGTACCGCTGCCCGAGACCGGCGGGCTGCTGTGCACCGGCAGGTTGTCCACGCGGACCCGACCGTGGCTGCTCGACCACGCCGTGCACGACGTGGTGATCCTGCCCGGTACGGCGTTCGTCGAGCTGGCGATCGCGGCCGGCGACCGGGTCGGCTGCGGTGTGGTCGAGGAACTGACCCTGCACACGCCGCTGGTGATCCCGGTGGAGGGCGGTGTACGGCTCCAGCTCACCGTGGGCGGACCGGACGAGGAGGGTCGCCGCGCGTTCACCGTGCACGCCTCGGACGAGCGGGCGCCGGCGGAGCAGCCGTGGACACGGCACGCCTCCGGGGTGCTCGGCGGCGCGCGGTCGGCGCCGACCGTCGGCGATCCGGCGCAGTGGCCGCCGGCGGGCGCGGCGGAGGTGCCGGTCGAGGACCTGTACCCGAGCCTGGCGGACGCGGGCCTGGGCTACGGGCCGGTGTTTCGCGGGTTGCGTCGGGCCTGGCGGGTGGGCGATGAGGTGTTCGCCGAGGTGTCCCTGCCGGAGGGCGTCTCGCCGGCCGACTTCGGGATCCATCCGGCGCTGCTGGACGCGGCGCTGCACGCGGTGGCGCTGGGCGCGGGGGAGCGGGCCGAGGTGCGGTTGCCGTTCTCCTGGTCCGGGGTCGTGCTGCACGCGACGGGCGCGGACGCGCTGCGGGTTCGGGTGGCGCCGCGGGGCACGGATGCGGACGCGGTCTCGGTCGAGGCCGTGGACGCGGGCGGTGCGCCGGTCGTCTCGGTCGGGTCGCTGGTGTTGCGACCCCTTGCCGCCGAGCAGGTGCGCGACGCGGGGCGGGCCACCCAGGACGCCCTGTTCCGACCGGCCTGGCCGGAGGCGGAGCCGGTGGTGGACGAGGGTGCGGCGGACGGGACCTGGTCGGTTCTCGGGGAGAGCGCCGAGGGACCGCTGAGCGCGGCGCTGCGGGCGGCGGGGGTCGACACGACCTCGATCGGGTCGGTCGCCGAACTGCCGGCCCCGGCGGAGCGGGAGCGGCCGGCCCTCGTGTGGTTCGCCGCGTTCGGCGAGAGCGGGACGCCCGATGCCGGCGAGTCGGGCGTGAGCGTCGCGGACGCCGCCCGGCTCGCCACCCACCGCGCGCTCGGCGTCGCCCAGGAGTGGCTGGCCGACGAACGCTTCGCGCGGTCCCGACTCGTCGTGGTCACCCGAGGTGCCGTCCCGGTCGGCGCGGGCGAGGTCGCCGATCCGGTGGGCGCGGCGGTGCGCGGCCTGATCCGCACCGCCCAGACCGAACAGCCCGGCCGATTCGTGCTGGTGGACCTGGCGGAAGCCGCCGACGCGGTACGCGTCCTGCCGGTCCTGCGGGCGAGCGACGAACCGCAGCTCGCGGTGCGCGGCGGGCGGGTGCGGGTGGCCCGGCTGGCCCGCGCGGTGGCCGAGGAGGCGCTGACCCCGCCGAGCTCGGACGGTGCCTGGCGCCTGGACATCCCGGTCAAGGGCACCCTGGAGGACCTGGCGCTGCTGCCCGCGCCGCGCGCACGGGAGCCGCTGGCTCCGCACGAGGTGCGGATCGAGGTCCGCGCGGCCGGACTGAACTTCCGCGACGTGCTCGTCGCACTCGGCATGTATCCCGGGGACGACGCGCTGCTGGGCGCCGAGGGCGCGGGTGTGATCACCGAGATCGGCACCGAGGTGAGCCACGTCGCGCCGGGCGACCGGGTGATGGGCGTGTTCTCCGGCGGCTTCGGCCCGATCGTGGTGGCCGACGGGCGGATGGTCGTGCGGGTGCCCGCCGACTGGTCGTTCGCCCGGGCGGCGTCGATCCCGGTGGTCTACGCGACGGCGTTCTACGGGCTGGTGGATCTGGCCGGGCTGCGGCGGGGCGAGTCGTTGTTGGTGCACGCGGCGGCCGGTGGCGTCGGGATGGCCGCGGTGCAGTTGGCCCGACACTTCGGGGTCGAGGTCTGGGGTACGGCGAGCCCGGCGAAGTGGGCGGCGACCGGACTGCCCGAGGAACGCCTCGCGTCGTCGCGGTCACTGGGCTTCGGCCAGCGGTTCGAGGGCGCGGGCAACGGCCGCGGCTTCGACGTGGTGCTGAATTCGCTGGCGGGGGAGTTCGTCGACGAGTCGCTCGGATTGCTGGCGGCCGGCGGTCGGTTCGTGGAGATGGGCAAGACCGACATCCGCGATGCCGACGCGGTGGCCGCCGAGCGGCCCGGGGTGACCTACCGCGCGTTCGACCTCGTGGGCGATGCCGGACCGGTCCGGGTCGGCGAGATCCTCGGTGAACTCGTCGCACTGTTCGAACAGGGCGTGCTGACTCCGCTGCCGATCGTCGAGTGGGACATCCGCCGCGCCCCGACCGCCTTCCGCTACCTGCGCGAGGCCAAGAACGTGGGCAAGGTCGTACTCACCATGCCCCGCGCCGTGAACCCGGACGGGACGGTGCTGATCACCGGCGCGAGCGGCGTGCTGGGCGCACTGCTGGCCCGGCATCTGGTGGCCGAACGCGGCGTGCGACACCTGCTGTTGCTCTCCCGGCGCGGCGCGGACGCGGCGGGCGCCGGGGAACTGGCCGCCGAACTGACCGAATCGGGCGCGACGGTGCGGTTCGCGGCGGCCGACGTCACCGACCGGGACGCGCTCGCCCAGGTGTTGGCCGGGATTCCCCCGGAGCATCCGCTGACCGGCGTGGTGCACGCGGCCGGTGTCCTGGACGACGGGGTGATCGGTTCGCTGACGCCCGACCGGGTGGACACGGTCTTCCGGGTCAAGGCGGACGCGGCGGTGCATCTGGACGAGCTGACCGCGGACGCGGACCTGGCGATGTTCGTGCTGTTCTCCTCCGCGGCCGGCACGTTCGGCGGTCCGGGACAGGGCAACTACGCCGCGGCGAACGCCTTCCTGGACGCGGTGGCGGCCGGTCGGCGGGCGCGCGGGTTGCCCGGTGTGTCGCTGGCCTGGGGCCTGTGGGCCCAGGCGAGCGCGATGACCGGGCACCTGAGCGAGGGCGACCTGCGCCGGATGGCGCGCGGCGGACTCATCCCGCTGTCCACCGAGCTGGGACTGGCCCTGTTCGACGCCGCGCTGCTCGTCGACGAGCCGGTCCTGATACCCACCCGGCTGGAACCGGCCGCGCTGCGCGACGTGGCACCGGAGGCCGTTCCGCACCTGCTCCGCGCGCTGGGCACCGGGTCGGCACGGCGTACCGCGCGGGCCGGATCGAGCGGCGGCGGCCGGTCCTCGGCGACGGATCGCCTCGCGGGCCTGCCCGCCGCCGAACGGGAGCGGGTGCTGGTCGAGTTGGCCCGCACCCACGCCGCGGCCGTGCTCGGCTACGGGTCGGCGGCCGCGGTGGACAAGGACCGGGCGTTCAAGGAGTTGGGTTTCGACTCGCTGACCGCGGTCGAGTTGCGCAACCGGCTCAACGCCGCGACCGGACTGCGGCTGCCCGCGACGCTGGTCTTCGACTACCCCACCCCGGCCCTGCTCGCCGCGCACCTGGGCGCCGAACTGGCACCGGCGGCGGGACCCACCTCGGCGGCCACGCTGCTGGCCGAACTGGACCGCGTGGACGCGGCCCTGGGCGAGGTGGAGGTACCGGATCAGGACCGCACCAGGATCACCGCGCGGCTGCGCGCGCTGCTGTGGAAGTGGAACGAGGGCGCCGACTCGGCGACCGAGGACGACCCGGTCGCCCGGGACGAGGTCGACACGGCCAGCGACGACGAGATGTTCGACCTGATCGACAACGAGCTCGGCGTGTCCTGACCGGGTCCCGTACGTACGAATCGCGTGTTCTGAAGGGGAGTTGACGGCACGGTGGCGAACGCGAACGAAGAGAAGCTGCGGGACTACCTCAAGCGGGTCACCAACGACCTGCGCGAGACCCGCCGGCGGCTGGCCGCCGCGGAGGAGAGCGACCACGAGCCGATCGCGATCGTCGGCATGGGCTGCCGGTTCCCCGGTGGGGTGTCCTCGCCCGAGGACCTGTGGCGGTTGGTCGCCGAGGGCGGCGACGGCATCACCGGCTTCCCGGACAACCGCGGGTGGGACCTGGACACGCTGTTCGACGACGACCCGGACCACGTGGGCACCTCGTACGCCCGCACGGGCGGATTCCTGCACGACGCGGGCGAGTTCGACGCGGCGTTCTTCGGCATCTCGCCGCGCGAGGCGCTCGCGATGGATCCGCAGCAGCGACTGCTCCTGGAGACGTCCTGGGAGGCCCTGGAGCGGGCCGGCATCCGCCCCGAGTCGATCCGCGGGAGCGGCACCGGCGCCTACATCGGCGCGATGTTCCAGGACTACGCGGTACGGATGGACGAGGCCACGGCGGCGAACCTGGAGGGGTTCCTGGTCACCGGCCGGGCCACCAGCGTCGCCTCGGGCCGGCTGTCGTACACACTGGGCCTGGAGGGCCCGGCGGTCACCGTGGACACGGCCTGCTCGTCGTCGCTGGTCGCACTGCACCTCGCGGTGCGCGCGCTGCGGCAGGGCGAGTGCGCGCTCGCCCTGGCCGGCGGCGCGACCGTGATGGCCACGCCCAGCACCTTCGTCGGATTCAGCCGGCAGCGCGGGCTGTCCGCGGACGGCCGGTGCAAGGCGTTCGCGGCCGACGCGGACGGCTTCGGCTCGGCCGAGGGCGTGGGCATCCTGGTCCTGGAGCGACTGTCCGACGCCCGGCGCAACGGCCGCACGGTGCTCGCCGTGGTCCGAGGCTCCGCGATCAACCAGGACGGTGCGAGCAACGGGTTGACCGCGCCGAACGGTCCCTCGCAGCAGCGGGTGATCGAGGCGGCGTTGGCGGATGCCCGGTTGTCGGCGGGTGATGTGGACGCGGTGGAGGCGCACGGTACCGGGACGGCGCTGGGCGATCCGATCGAGGCGCAGGCGCTGCTGGCCACATACGGTCGCGACCGCGACACGGAACACCCCTTGTGGCTCGGCTCGTTGAAGTCGAACGTCGGTCACACCCAGGCGGCGGCCGGGGTCGGCGGCGTGATCAAGATGGTCGAGGCCCTCCGACACGGCGTGTTGCCCAGGACGCTGCACGTGGACCGGCCCACCGACCGGGTCGACTGGTCGACGGGCGCGGTGTCGCTGCTCGCGGAGCAGGTGAACTGGCCGGAGACGGGCCGGCCCCGGCGGGCCGCCGTGTCCTCGTTCGGCATGAGCGGCACCAACGCGCACACCATCCTCCAGCAGGCCCCGACTTGGGAGGAGGAGCCCGAAGCGGAGCCGGCGCCGGACGCGGTCGACGCCCCGGCCGGTGCCTTCGGCACGACGATTCCGTGGGTGGTGTCGGGCCGCACGGAGCAGGCGCTGACCGATCAGGCGGCGCGACTGGCCGAGTTCGTCGCGGGTGGATCGCAGCGATCGGTCGCCGAGGTGGGCCACGCGCTCGCCCGGTCGCGGTCGGCATTCGAGCATCGGGCGGTGATCCTCGGCGCCGAGCGTGACGAGTTCGTCGCCGGGCTGAAGTCCCTGTCGGTCGCCGACATGACGACCGACGACCGCGTGCTGAGCGGCGGTGGCGGTATCGGCCGCCCGGTCGCGCTGGTGTTCCCGGGTCAGGGTTCGCAGTGGGTCGGCATGGCCGCGGAACTTCTTGACGCTTCCCCGGTGTTCGCGGCGCGGGTCGCGGAGTGCGAGGCGGCGTTGGCGGAGTTCGTCGACTGGTCGCTGGTCGGGGTGTTGCGGGGTGGTGCGGGTGCGCCGTCGTTGGACCGGGTGGATGTGGTCCAGCCGGTGTTGTTCGCGGTGATGGTGTCGCTGGCGGAGCTGTGGCGCTCGTTCGGGGTGGTGCCGGCTGCGGTGGTGGGTCATTCGCAGGGTGAGATCGCGGCGGCGTGTGTGGCCGGGGGGCTGACGTTGTCGGACGCGGCCCGGGTGGTCGCGTTGCGGAGCCAGGCGATCGGGCGGTCGTTGGCCGGTCGGGGCGGGATGGTGTCGGTGCCGCTGCCGCTCGCGGAGGTCGAGGAGCGGCTGACCGGGTGGGACGGCCGGATCGGGATCGCGGCCGTGAACGGGCCCGCCTCGACGGTGGTTTCCGGCGACCCCGGCGCGCTGGACGAACTGGTCGCCGGGTACGAGGCCGAGGACGTGCGCGCCCGGCGGATTCCGGTGGACTACGCGTCGCATTCGACGCATGTGGAGGATCTGCGGGAGGAATTGCTGGAGGTTCTGGGTCCGGTCGTGCCGCGTTCGTCGGTGGTTCCGTTCTATTCGGCGGTGACGGGTGAGCGGTTGGACACGGCGGGGTTGGACGCGGGGTACTGGTTCCGCAATCTGCGGGAGCCGGTGCGGTTCGATCTGGCGACGCGGGCGCTGCTCGCGGACGGGATCGGGGCGTTCGTCGAGTCCAGTGCCCATCCGGTGCTGACGGTCGGTGTGCAGGGCACGCTCGACGACGCCGACTCCGACGCGGTCGCGCTCGGATCGCTGCGACGCGACGAGGGTGGTCCGGAGCGGTTCCTGACCTCGCTGGGCGAGGCGTTCGTGAACGGTGTGGACGTCGACTGGTCGCCCGCGTTCGCCGCCACGGCCGTGCGCGCGGTCGAACTGCCCACCTACGCCTTCCAGCACGAGCACTACTGGCTGCCGAACGTCGAAGGGCCGGCCGACGCACGGCAGTTGGGGATCGGCGCGTCCCGCCACCCGCTGCTCGGTGCGGCGATCTCGATGCCGGAGTCCGGCGGGGTCCTGCTCACGGGCCGGCTGTCGGTGCGCACCCAGCCGTGGCTCGCCGACCACGCGGTGCACGGCACGGTGCTGCTGCCGGGAACCGCCTTCGTCGAGCTGGCGATCCAGGCCGGTGACCGGGTCGGCTGCCCGACCGTGGAGGAACTGACCCTGGAGGCACCACTCCTGCTGCCCGAACACGGCGCGGTGCAGGTGCACCTGGCCACCTCGGCGGCGGACGAGACCGGGCGGCGCGCCTTCGACGTGTACTCGCGTCCCGAGGACGCCGACGGGACCGAGGAGCCGTGGACGCGGCACGCGTCGGGCGTACTCGGCGCGGCGGCAACGGAAGCGGCGCCGGGACTGACGACGTGGCCGCCGGCCGGTGCCGAGGAACTGGACACGTCCGGGCTGTACCCCGGCCTCGCGGACGCGGGCTTGGGCTACGGGCCGGTGTTCCGGGGCCTGCGTCGGGCCTGGCGGGCGGGCGAGGACGTGTTCGCCGAGGTCGCCTTGCCGGAGGGCGTCTCGCCGGCCGACTTCGGGCTGCACCCCGCGCTCCTGGACGCGGCGCTGCACGCCGTGCTCCTCGGCGCGGCGGGCGGCGCGCCGGCCGAGGTGCGGTTGCCGTTCGCGTGGTCCGGTGTCGTGTTGCACGCCACCGGGGCCGACGCGCTTCGGGTCCGGGTGACCGCGGCCGGACCGGACACGGTCTCCGTACTGGTGGCCGACGCGACGGGCAACCCGGTGGCCTCGATCGCCTCGATGGTCGCCCGTCCGGTCGCCGCCGACGGGCTCCGGCCCACGGTGAACACCCGGGACGCGTTGTTCCGTACCGACTGGATCCCGCTGGAGCCGGCCGCGGACGCGACCCCCGCCGGTCGTCGGGTCCACCTCGGCGTGTCCGAGACGGGCCTCGGTCTCGACGGTCTCGGTCTCGACGGTCTCGAGCCGGCGGCCGACGCGGACGCCGCGCTCGCCGACGGTGCGGCCGTGCCGGAGCTGGTTTTCCTGGACCTCGGTACGGACGACGCCGGCGTCGAGCCGGCGGCGGCCGCGCGGGCGGCGGCGGGCCGGGCGCTGGCCCAGGTACAGCGGTGGGTGGCCGACGAGCGGTTCGCCGACGCGCGGCTGGTCCTGGTCACCCGGGGCGGCGCCACGACGGTCGCCGATCCCGCGGTCGCCGCGGCGCGGGGGCTGGTGCGGTCCGCACAGGCGGAGCATCCCGGGCGGATCGTCCTGCTCGACCTGGACGGCGAGGCGATCTCGCCCGACCTGCTGAACGGCGCCCTCGCGGGGGACGAACCGCAACTCGCGGTCCGGGCCGGCACCGTCTACGCCCCCCGGCTGGTCCGGGCGGCCGAGACGACCGCCCTGGTTCCGCCGACCGGCGTCGCCGGATGGCGGCTGGCCGCGTCGGCCGACGGATCGCTGGCCGAGTTGGCCCTGGTTCCCGACCGGGACGGCGAGGAGCCGTTGGCGCCCGGTCAGGTTCGGGTCGCGGTCCGGGCCGCCGGGTTGAACTTCCGGGACGTGCTGATCGCCCTCGGGATGTATCCGGGTGAGGCGTCGCTGGGCAGCGAAGGCGCCGGGGTCGTCGTCGAGATCGGGCCCGGGGTGCACGACCTGACCCCGGGCGACCGGGTGATGGGCCTGTTCGCGGGGGCCTTCGGGCCGCTCGCGGTGGCCGACGCCCGGATGGTGGTGCGGGTACCGACGGGTTGGTCGTTCGAGCAGGCCGCGTCGGTGCCGGTGGTGTTCGCGACGGCGTTCTACGGGCTGGTGGATCTGGCCGGACTGCGGCGGGGCGAGTCGTTGTTGGTGCACGCGGCGGCCGGTGGCGTCGGGATGGCCGCGGTGCAGGTGGCCCGCCACCTCGGCGCCGAGATCTGGGGTACGGCGAGCCCGGCGAAGTGGGCCGCGACCGGGTTGGCCGACGAACGGTTGGCGTCGTCCCGCTCGGTCGGCTTCGGGGAGCGGTTCGCGGCGGCGGGCGGCGGGCGCGGCTTCGATGTCGTGTTGAACTCGCTGGCGGGGGAGTTCGTCGACGAGTCGCTCGGATTGCTGGCGGCCGGCGGTCGGTTCGTGGAGATGGGCAAGACCGACATCCGGGACGCGGACGCGGTGGCCGCCGAGCGGCCCGGGGAGACCTACCGCGCGTTCGACCTCGTCGCCGACGCCGGGCCGGACCGCATCCACGAGATCCTCACCGAGATCCTGGCGCTGTGCGAGAGCGGCGCCCTGCACCCGCTGCCGACGAGCGCGTGGGACCTGCGCCGCGCGCCCGACGCGATGCGGCACCTGCGCGAGGCCCGCCACGTGGGCAAGTTGGTCGTGCGGGTGCCACGCACCCCGGACCCGGCCGGCACGGTGCTGATCACCGGCGCGAGCGGTGCGCTCGGCGCACTGCTGGCCCGGCACCTGGTGACCGAACACGGCGCACGGCACCTCCTGCTGCTCTCCCGGCGCGGCGCGGACGCACCGGGCGCCGCCGAACTGGCGGCGGAACTGCGCGAGTCGGGAGCGGAGGTGGCCTTCGCGGCGGCCGACGTCGGCGACCGGGCGGCGCTCGCCGAGGTGTTGGCCACGGTTTCGGCGGAGCATCCGCTGACCGGCGTGGTGCACGCGGCGGGTGTCCTGGACGACGGCCTGATCGAGTCGCTGACGCCCGAGCGCATCGACGCGGTGTTCCGTGCCAAGGTCGACGCGGCGGTGCATCTGGACGAGTTGACGGCCGACGCGGACCTGGCGATGTTCGTGCTGTTCTCCTCCGCGGCCGGCACGTTCGGCGGCCCGGGGCAGGCCAACTACGCCGCGGCGAACGCCTTCCTGGACGCGCTTGCCGGGCGCCGACACGCCCGCGGACTGCCCGGCGTGTCGTTGGCGTGGGGCCTGTGGGCCCAGGCCGGCGGGATGACCGGGCACCTGAGCGAGGGCGATCTGCGCCGGATGGCGCGCGGCGGGCTGATCCCGCTGTCCACCGAGCAGGGCCTGGCCCTGTTCGATGCCGCGCTCGGGCTGGACGAGCCCGCGCTCGTGCCGACCCGGCTGGACCTGTCGACGCCGCGCGAGGCCGCCACCGCCGCGATTCCACACCTGCTGCGCGGCCTGGTCCGCACCCGGACGCGCCGCACCGTCGCGGCGGGGCCCGCGGCCGGCGGCACCGCACTGGCACAACGACTGGCCGGGAACACCGCCGCCGAACGCGCCGACGCGCTGCGCGAACTCGTCCGCGTCCAGGTCGCCACCGTGCTCGGGCACGGGTCGGCGGCCGCGGTGGACAAGGACCGAGCGTTCAAGGAGTTGGGTTTCGACTCGCTGACCGCGGTCGAGTTGCGCAACCGGCTCAACGCCGCGACCGGACTGCGGCTGCCCGCCACGCTGGTCTTCGACTACCCCACGCCGGCCGTACTGGCGCAGTACCTGCACGACCGGCTCTTCGACACCACGGCGGACCCGACTCCGCCCCGGCCGGCCGCCGAACCCGGTTCGGACCACGAGCCGATCGCGATCGTCGGGATGGGCTGCCGGTTCCCCGGCGACGTGGCGTCGCCGGACGACCTGTGGCGTCTGGTGTCGCGCGGCGGCGACGCGATCACCGGCTTTCCGCAGGACCGGGGCTGGGACCTGGAGGGGCTGTACGACCCGGACCCGGAGCATCCCGGCACGAGCTACACCCGGCAGGGCGGATTCCTGCACGACGCGGGCGAGTTCGACGCGGCGTTCTTCGGCATCTCGCCGCGCGAGGCGCTCGCGATGGATCCGCAGCAGCGGCTGCTCCTGGAGACGTCGTGGGAGGCGTTCGAGCGGGCCGGGATCGATCCGGACACGATTCGGGGCAGCCGGACCGGCGTCTTCGTCGGCGCCATCGCGCAGGACTACGCGGGGCGGCCGGGCGACGGCGCGACCGGCCTGGAGGGACACCTGCTCACCGGCAACGCGGCCTCCGTGATCAGCGGCCGGATCTCCTACACCTTCGGTCTGGAGGGGCCGGCCATCACGGTCGACACCGCGTGCTCGTCGTCGCTGGTCGCGCTGCACCTGGCCGTACAGGCACTGCGCCACGACGAGTGCGCGATGGCACTCGCCGGCGGGGTGACGGTGATGTCGGCCCCCGGCATGTTCGTCGCGTTCAGCAAGCAGCGCGGACTGGCGGTGGACGGCCGGTGCAAGGCGTTCGGCGCCGGCGCGGACGGCTTCGGCTCGGCCGAGGGTGTCGGCATCCTGGTCCTGGAGCGACTGTCCGACGCCCGGCGCAACGGGCACCGCGTGCTGGCCGTGGTGCGCGGTACGGCGGTCAACCAGGACGGTGCGAGCAACGGGTTGACCGCGCCGAACGGTCCCTCGCAGCAGCGGGTGATCGAGGCGGCGTTGGCGGATGCCCGGTTGTCGGCGGGTGATGTGGACGCGGTGGAGGCGCACGGTACCGGGACGGCGCTGGGCGATCCGATCGAGGCGCAGGCGTTGTCGGCCACGTACGGGCGCGACCGCGACGTCGAACGCCCGCTGTGGCTGGGGTCGTTGAAGTCGAACATCGGACATGCGCAGGCCGCCGCCGGGGTGGCGGGTGTGATCAAGATGGTCGAGGCGCTGCGTCGAGGCGCACTGCCCAGGACGCTGCACGCGGACGAGCCCTCTCCGCACATCGACTGGTCCTCGGGCGCGGTGTCGCTGCTCACCGAGGCGCGGGAGTGGCCGGAGCGCGACGCACCGCGCCGCGCGGGCGTCTCCTCGTTCGGGATCAGCGGCACGAACGCGCACGCGATTCTCGAACAGGCCGCACCGGAACCCGCGGCGGAGAAGTCCGAAGCGGAACCGACCGGCTCGACACCCGCCATTCCGTGGCCGCTGTCCGCGCGCAGCGCGACCGGACTGCGCGACCAGGCCGCGCGCCTGCGCGAGTTCGTGAGCGCCCACCCGGACACCACACCGATCGACATCGGCTGGTCGCTGGCACGGACCCGATCCGTGTTCGACCACCGCGCGGTGGTCGTGGGCACCGACCGGGACACGCTGCTCGCCGGTCTCTCCGACCTCGCGGTCGGCGCGGGCCCGGCGGTGGGCCGAGCCGTGGCCCTGGTGTTCCCGGGTCAGGGTTCGCAGTGGGTCGGCATGGCCGCGGAACTTCTTGACGCTTCCCCGGTGTTCGCGGCGCGGGTCGCGGAGTGCGAGGCGGCGTTGGCGGAGTTCGTCGACTGGTCGCTGGTCGGGGTGTTGCGGGGTGGTGCGGGTGCGCCGTCGTTGGACCGGGTGGATGTGGTCCAGCCGGTGTTGTTCGCGGTGATGGTGTCGCTGGCGGAGCTGTGGCGGTCGTACGGCGTGGTGCCGGCGGCGGTCGTCGGCCACTCGCAGGGTGAGATCGCGGCGGCGTGTGTCGCGGGCGGTCTGACGTTGTCGGACGCGGCGCGCGTGGTGGCCTTGCGCAGTCAGGCGATCGGGCGGTCGTTGGCCGGTCGGGGCGGCATGGTGTCGGTGCCGCTGCCGCTCGCCGAGGTCGAGGAGCGGCTGAGTCGGTGGGCCGGCCGGGTCGGTGTGGCGACGGTGAACGGACCGACGTCCACGGTCGTTTCGGGTGACCCGGACGCGCTGGAGGAGCTGATCGCCGCGCTGGCCGCGGAAGTCGGCGTCGAGGCCCGGCGGATTCCGGTGGACTACGCGTCGCATTCGACGCATGTGGAGGATCTGCGGGAGGAATTGCTGGAGGTTCTGGGTCCGGTCGTGCCGCGTTCGTCGGTGGTTCCGTTCTATTCGGCGGTGACGGGTGAGCGGTTGGACACGGCGGGGTTGGACGCGGGGTACTGGTTCCGCAATCTGCGGGAGCCGGTGCGGTTCGATCTGGTGACGCGGGCGCTGCTCGCGGACGGGATCGGGGCGTTCGTCGAGTCCAGTGCCCATCCGGTGCTGACGGTCGGTGTGCAGGGCACGCTCGACGACGCCGACTCCGACGCGGTCACGCTCGGATCGCTGCGACGCAACGAGGGCGGCCTCGACCGGTTCCTGACTTCGCTCGGCGAGGCGTTCGCGCACGGCGTGGACGTCGACTGGTCGCCGGCCTTCGCGGGTACCGGCACTCGCGTCGTCGAACTGCCCACCTACGCCTTCCAGCACGAGCACTACTGGCTGAAGTCGGTCGAGGCGACGAGTACGGATGTCGCCGGACTCGGGCTCGGCGACGCGGGACACGCGCTCCTGGGCGCGGCGGTCGCGCTGCCCGACTCGGGCGGGTTCGCGTTCACCGGTCGACTCTCGGTGCACACCCATCCGTGGTTGGCCGACCACGCGGTGCTCGGCGCGATCCTGGTGCCCGGAACGGCGTTCGTGGATCTGGCCGTTCGGGCGGCCGACCAGGTCGGTTGCGCGTCGGTCGAGGAACTGGTGGTCGAGGCCCCGATCGTGCTGACCGAGGACGGCGCGGTGCGGCTGCACGTATCCGTCTTGGCTCCCGACGAGGCCGGCTATCGGCAACTGGGGATCTACTCCCGCGCGGAGGAGCCGGGGGAGGCGGGAGGCACGGAAGCAGGCGAGGACGAGTGGCGTCGGCACGCCACCGGTGTCCTCGCCCGCGAAGCCAAGGACGACAGGGTGCGATCCGCCGACACCGACGCGGCCGTGTGGCCGCCGACGGGTGCCGTCCCGGTGGATGTGGACGGGTTCTACGACCGGCTGCTGCGCGGCGGCTACGGCTACGGCCCGGTGTTCCAGGGGCTGCGTCGGGTCTGGCGGCGCGGCGACGAGGTGTTCGCCGAGGTGGCGCTGCCGGAGGAGACGCCGGCGACCGGCTTCGGCGTGCATCCGGCGCTGCTGGACGCCGCGCTGCACACGGTGTTTCTGCGCGGGGAGGGTGAGCGGACGCCGCCCGAGACGGGCATTCGACTGCCGTTCATGTGGTCCGGTGTCACGCTGCACGGCTCGGGCGCCTCGGCGCTGCGCGTACGCCTGGCGTCGGCCGGGCCGGACGCGGTGTCCCTCGACGTCGCCGACGAGAGCGGTCGCCCGATCGCCTCGGCCGGATCGCTGGTGTTCCGGCCGGTGGCCGAGGAACTGCTGCGGTCCGCCGGCACGGCCGGAGCGGACGGGCTGTACCGCGTGCGGTGGATCCCGGCCGACGACGCGGCCGATGACCCGGCGCAGGGCCCGGCGCCCACCGTGCTCCGACTGGGCCCGTCCGGCGAACTGCCCAACACTCTCGACACGGCGGCCCCGGACCTGGTCGTGTACGAACTCGCATCGGCGACGGGTTCGGGGTCGTTCGGCCCGGGAGGCCACGAACCCACGCTCCGCGCACTGGCGTTGGCGCAGTCGTGGGTGGCCGACGAGCGCTTCGGCGGCTCCCGGCTGGTCCTGGTCGGCCGGGGAGTGCGCACCGACCCGGAACTCGCGGCGGCCTTCGGGCTGGTGCGGTCGGCGCAGGCCGAACACCCGGACCGCTTCGTCCTGGTCGACGTCGAGCCGCAGAAGCCGGCTGCGGGCGCCGAACCAGGCCCGACCGACGCGCAACTCGCGGCGGCGGTGGCCACCGGCGAGCCGTACGTCGCGCTCGTCGACGGCGCGCCGCGGGTACCCCGACTCACCCGGGACGAGCCGGCAGCCGACACCACGCACGATCCGGCGCCGGCGTGGGGTCCGGACAGCCGGGTCCTGATCACCGGTGGCACCGGCACGCTCGGCGCGCTGGTCGCCCGGCACCTGGTGCGCCGGCACGGTGTGCGGGACCTGGTCCTCACCGGACGGCGCGGCCCGGACGCACCCGGTGCCCGCGAACTGGTCGACGAGCTGGCCGAGTCGGGTGCCCGGGTCGCCGTCGTGGCCTGTGACGTCGCGGACCGCGACGCGGTGGCCGGGCTGCTCGCCGGGCCTCGGTTCGACGCGGTGGTGCACGCGGCCGGCGTGTTGGACGACGGCCTGGTCGAGTCGCTCACGCCCGAGCGAATCGCCGGCGTCCTCGGGCCCAAGGCGGACGCGGCGGCGCATCTGGACGCGCTGACCCGCGAGCACGGCGACGGCCCGACCGCGTTCGTGCTCTTCTCGTCGGCGGCCGGTCTGCTGGGCAGCCCGGGACAGGCGAACTACGCGGCGGCCAACGCGTTCCTGGACGCGCTCGCCGCCCGGCGTCGGGCCGAGGGCCTGCCCGGCACGTCGATCGCGTGGGGCCGCTGGGAGACGACCAGCGAGCTGACCGGCGGACTGGACGCGAACGAACTGGCCCGGCTGGGCCGCGCGGGCGTGGCCGGCCTGTCCGACGACGAGGGCCTGGCCCTGTTCGACGCGGCGCTCCACGACGACGCCACGGTCCTGGCCGCGCGCCTGGACCACACCGCGCTACAGACCGCGGCCCTGGACGGGGTGCTCCAGCCGATCCTGCGCGGCCTGGTCCGAACCCCGGCCAAGCGGACGGCGCGGGAGGGCGACGCGGCCCGACCGCTGCGCGAATTGCTGGCCGAACTGCCGGTCGGGCAGCGGGCGCAGACCGTGTCGGACCTGGTGCGCAAGCACGTGGCGGCGGTGCTGGGCCACGCGTCGGCGGACGCGGTCGACCCGGCCCGCTCGTTCAAGGAGCTGGGCTTCGACTCCCTACTCGGAGTCGAACTGCGCAATCGGCTCGGCGCGGCGGCGGGGCTGCGGTTGCGGGCCACGCTGATCTTCGATCATCCGACGCCCGCGGCGCTGGCCGACTGGCTGCGCGCCGAACTGGTGCCGGACACCGACCGGCCGGTGCTGCCGGTCCTGGCCGAGCTGGACCGCCTGGAGGCGGCACTGGCCGGCACCGCGGCGGCGGGGCCCGCCGGCGACGAACGCGCGCTGATCGCCGAACGCCTGCGGAAGTTGTTGTGGACGTGGAGCGACGCGCCGCACGACGGCGCCGACGAGGACGGCGACGCCCGCACCGGTCCGGAACTGACCACCGCCTCGGCGGCGGAGATGTTCGCGCTCATCGACGACGAATTCGGCGCCCTGGACGCCGATTCGGCCAGCCACGGGGGTTGAGGAAATGTCGGAAACCGAAGAACAGAAACTGCTGGACTACCTCAAGCGGGTCACCGGCGACCTGCGCCGCGCGCACCAGCGCATCCGCGCCCTGGAGGAGCGGGACGCCGAACCGATCGCGATCGTCGGGATGAGCTGCCGCTACCCGGGCGGGGTGAACTCGCCCGAGGACCTGTGGCAACTGGTGCACGCCGGCGGTGACGCGATCAGCGAGTTCCCCAGCGACCGGGGCTGGGACGTGGCCGACCTGTACGACCCGGACCCGGACCGGCCGGGCAAGACGTACACCCGCGAGGGCGGCTTCCTGTACGACGCGGCCGAGTTCGACGCCGGCTTCTTCGGCATCTCGCCGCGCGAGGCGCTGGCCACCGATCCGCAGCAGCGCCTGCTGCTGGAGACCGCGTGGGAGGCGTTCGAGCGGGCCGGCATCGACCCGGGCTCGCCCGACGCGCGCTCGACCGGCGTGTTCACCGGGCTGATGTACCACGACTACGCGACCCGGCTGCGGTCCGTGCCCGAGGGCATGGAAGGCCAGTTGGGGCACGGCAACGCGGGCAGCATCGCGTCGGGTCGGGTGGCCTATGCGCTCGGCCTGGAGGGGCCGGCCGTCACCCTGGACACGGCCTGCTCGTCCTCGCTGGTCGCGCTGCACTGGGCGGCCCAGGCGCTGCGCCGGGGCGACTGCTCGCTGGCCCTGGCCGGCGGGGTCACGGTGATGTTCACCCCGGGGGTGTTCCTCGAGTTCAGCCGGCAGCGCGGGCTGGCCCCGAACGGGCGGTGCAAGTCGTTCGCGAACGCGGCGGACGGCACCGGCTGGTCCGAGGGCGCGGGCATGTTGCTGCTGGAGAAGTTGTCCGACGCGCGGCGGCACGGGCATCCCGTGCTCGCCCTGGTCCGGGGTACCGCGGTCAACTCCGACGGCGGCGGCACCGGCCTGACCGTGCCCAACGGCGCAGCCCAGCAGCGGGTGATCCGGCAGGCGCTGGAGGCGGCCCGGTTGACTCCGGAGCAGGTGGACGCGGTCGAGGCGCACGGCACCGGCACCACGTTGGGCGACCCGATCGAGGCGCACGCGCTGCTGGCCACCTACGGCCGCGACCGGCCCGCCGACCAACCCCTGTGGCTGGGCTCGCTGAAGTCCAACCTGGGCCACACCCAGGCCGCCGCGGGGGTGGCCGGGGTGATCAAGATGGTGCAGGCGATGCGGCACGGCGTACTGCCGCGCACGTTGCACGTGGACGAGCCGTCGGAGCACGTGGACTGGTCCTCGGGCGCGGTACGCCTGCTCACCGAGTCGACGGCCTGGCCGGACACCGGTCGGCCGCGCCGCGCGGGCGTGTCCTCGTTCGGGATCAGCGGCACCAACGCGCACGCGATCCTGGAACAGCCGCCCGCCCCCGCCGAGGACGAGCGCGACCCGGTCCCGGACGGCGTGCCGGTGCCGGTGCTGCTGTCGGCGCGCTCCGCCGACGCGCTGCGCGACCAGGCGCTGCGCCTGGGCCTGCACATCCGACTTCGGCCCGAAGAGCGGATCGCCGACATCGCCTGGTCGCAGGCGCACACCCGGGCGGTGTTCGGCCACCGGGCGGTGCTGGTGGCCGCCGATCAGGAGGAGTTGGCCGGCGCGCTCAAGACGCTCGCGCGCGGGCAGAGCGGCGCCGCGGTGGTCACCGGGCGCACCGGCGCGAACGCGGTTCGCCCGACCGGCCTGGGCTTCCTGTTCAGCGGGCAGGGCAGCCAGCGACCGCGGATGGGCCGGTGGTTGCGCGAGACGGAGCCGGTGTTCGCCGAGGCGTTCGACGCCGCGTGCGCCGAACTGGAGCTGCGGCTGGCCGGGCACGTCGAGGTGCCGCTGACGGAGGTGCTCGCGGCCGGGGAGGGTACGCCGACGGCGGCGCTGCTGGACCGCACGGTGTACACCCAGGCCGGGCTGTTCGCGCTGGAGGTCGGGCTGTTCCGGCTCGCGCGGAGCTGGGGGCTGCGGCCGGACCACCTGCTCGGCCACTCGATCGGCGAACTCGCCGCCGCGCACGTGGCCGGTGTCTGGTCGTTGCCGGACGCGGCGGCACTGGTGGCCGCGCGCGGCCGGCTGATGCAGGCGCTGCCGGAGGGCGGCGCGATGCTGGCGATCCAGGCGACGGAGGAGGAGGCGGACGCCGCGATCGCGGACCACCCGGGCGGGTTGGCCGTGGCGGCGGTGAACGGACCGCACTCGGTGGTGCTCTCCGGCGACGTGGACGCGGTGGCGGCGGTTGCCCGGGAGTGGGCCGAGCGCGGTCGCAAGGCCACCCGGCTGCGGGTGAGCCACGCCTTCCACTCGCCGCACATGGACCCGATGGCGGCCGAGTTCCGCCGGGTCGCGGCGGCGCTGGAGGCCCGCGAACCGGAGATCCCGGTGATCTCCAACCTGACCGGGCGGCCCGCGACCGCCGACGAGTTGGGTTCACCGGACTACTGGGTGCGGCACGTCCGCGAGGCGGTGCGCTTCCACGACGGGGTGCGCGCGCTGGTCGGGCAGGGGGTGGGCACCTTCGTCGAACTGGGCCCCGACGGCGTGCTCAGCGCGATGGCCGGACAGTGCCTGACCGACGTCCCGGACGCGGTGGTGGTGCCGCTGCTGCGCAAGGACCGGCCCGAGCCCCGCGCGGTCGCCGAGGCGCTGGCCCACGTGCACGTGCGCGGGGTCGCGGTGGACTGGTCGCGGGTGTTCGCGCCGCGGCGGGGACGCCGGGTGGAGTTGCCGACCTATCCGTTCCAGCGCCGCCGCTACTGGCTGGAGGACCGGCCCGGATTCGGTCCCATGGCGGCCGATTCGCCGCTGTGGCACGCCGTCGAGCGCGAGGACGCGGCGGCCCTGGCCCGGGAGCTGGACGCCGAGGACGAACAGGCGCTGCTGGAATCGGCACTGCCGCTGCTGGCCGACTGGTACCGGCGGCGGATGGAGGACCGGGGAACGGCCCCGGGGCTGCCCGACGACCTGCCCGAGCGGAACGAGGCCGACGCGCGCTCGCAGGCGCTGCCCGCGCGGCTGGCCGTGCTCTCGCCGGACGAGCGGGTGCGGGCGCTGGGCGAGGTGGTGCGCGAACACGTGGCCGCCGTGCTCGGCCACCCCGATCCCGACGCGATCGAGCCGGACAGCGAGTTCCTCGACCTGGGCTTCGCGTCGCTGACCGCGGTCGAACTGACCAAGCGGCTGGCCGAGGCGACCGGCCTGGAGCTGAACCCGACGCTGATCTACGACTACAACAACTCGGCGCTGGTGGCCGGCTTCATCGCCGACGAGTTGGCCCGCTCCGCCGCCTCGGCCGACGACGCCGTGCCGGACCTCACCCAGGAAGGCCACCGATGACCACCGCGACCGATCCGACCCGAACCGGGACGCCCGAGGCCCCGGATCCGCGCGACCCCGAACTACGCCTGGCCGCACTGTTGGACCCGGACACCCTGCTCCCGCGCGAACCGCGTGACGACAGCGGCGTACTCACCGCCGAGGGCCGCGTGCACGGCCTGCCGGTGCTCGCCTACTGCACCGACGCCACCCGGATGGGCGGCGCGCTGGGCTCGCCCGGCGCGGACCGGATCATCGCCGCGATCGACGACGCGGTGGACCGGGGACTGCCGGTGATCGGGCTGTGGCACTCCGGCGGGGCCAAACTCGCCGACGGCGTGGCCTCGATGGACGGCGTGGGCCGGATGTTCGCCGCGATGACCCGCGCCTCGGGCCTGGTGCCGCAGATCTCCGTGGTGCTCGGCCCGGCTGCGGGCGCCGCCGCGTACGGTCCCGCGCTCACCGACATCGTGGTGATGGCGGAGACCGGCCGGATGTTCGTCACCGGCCCGGACGTGGTGCGCAGCGTCACCGGCGAGCAGATCGACATGGCCGGACTCGGCGGCACCGAGGCACACGGCCGCCAGTCCGGGGTGGCGCACGTGACCACGGCATCCGAGGCCGAGGCGATCGAACAGGCGCGCACGCTGGTGGAGTTGCTGTGCAGGCCGGGCCGACCCGACCCGGCGGCGGTCACCGGGGAGGCGGCGGAGAACCCCCGGCGACTGTTGCCCGACCGACCCCGGCGCGCCTACGACGTGCACCCGCTGGTTCGCGAACTCCTGGACGACCGGGCGTTTTTGGAACTGCAGGCGCGCTGGGCCGCGAACATCGTGATCGGCTTCGGCCGCCTCGCCGGCGGCACCGTCGGGGTGATCGCCAACAACCCTCTGCGCAAGGGCGGTTGCCTGGACTCGCTGTCCGCGGAGAAGTCCTCGCGGTTCGTCCGGATGTGCGACGCGCTCGGCATACCGCTGGTGGTCCTGGTGGACGTGCCCGGCTACCTGCCCGGGGTCGGCCAGGAGTGGGGCGGGGTGATCCGGCGCGGCGCCAAGCTGCTGCACGCGTTCGCCGCCGCCGTGGTGCCGCGCGTGACGCTGGTGACCCGCAAGTCGTACGGCGGCGCCTACATCGCGATGAACTCCCGTTCGCTGGGCGCGACCGCGGTGTACGCGTGGCCGGAGGCCGAGGTCGCGGTGATGGGCGCGGAGGCGGCCGTCGGCGTCCTGCACCGCAAGAAGATCGCGGCCACGGCCGAGCCGGACCGTCCCGCGCTGCTGGCCCGCCTGGTCACCGAACACGAACAGGCCTCCGGCGGGGTGAGCCGGGCGCTGGACATCGGGGTGGTGGACGAGGTGATCGAACCCGACGAGACCCGGTTCCGGCTGGCCCAGGCGCTGGCCGGAGCACCCGCCGACCGAGGCCGGCACGGCAACATCCCGCTCTGATCCCGACCGTCCGCGCACATCACCCACCGAGTCGAACCCGGTCGGATCCGGTCCAGGCCGGAGAGAGGCAACACACACAATGACCACGAGCGCAGCGAAACCCGCCGCCCCGCCGGCGGAGCGCAGCAAGGCCCTGATCCTGGTGGTGATCGGCCTCGCCCAGTTGATGGTGGCCCTGGACACCTCCCTGGTGAACCTCATCCTGCCCTGGGCACAGCGCGATCTGGGCATGTCCGACTCCAGCCGGCACCTGCTCGCGGCGGCCTACATGGTCGCCTACGGCAGCCTGTTGCCGCTGGGCGGACGGATCGCGGACCGGGTCGGCTACCGCCGCACCCTGCTGGTGGGCCTGGTCGGCTTCGCCGCGTCCTCGCTGGTGGCCGGCCTCGCGCAGAACACCGAGTTCCTGGTCACCGCGCGCACCGTGCAAGGCGTGTTCGGCGCGATCCTGGCCCCGTCCACGCTGGCCATCCTGACCACCACGTTCACCGAACCCAAGGAACGTGGACGGGCGTTCGGCCTGTACACCGCGATCGTCGCGGCGGGCAGCGGCCTGGGCATGGTGGCCGGCGGCGGCCTCACCGAGTACCTGAGCTGGCGCTGGTGCCTGTACCTGAACGTGCCGATCGCGGTGATCGCGGTGGTCGGCGCGCTGATCGTGCTGCCGGACACCCGGGGCCACCGGGAGACCGCGCTCGACCTGCCCGGCGCGGTGCTCGGCGGCGGCGGCATGGTGGCGCTGATGTACGGGATCAGCACGGCCGGCGCCAACGGGTGGGGTTCCACCGAGGCGGTCACCCTGCTGGTCGGCTCGGTGGTACTGCTCGCGGGCTTCGCGATCCGCCAGTCCAAGGCGACCCAACCGCTGCTGCCGCTGCGGTTGTTGGCCGACCGCAGCCGGGCGGGCGCGCTGATCGTGATCGCGCTCGGCGCGCTGGGCCCGTTCGGGCTGTACCTGTTCCTGACCTACCAGCTCCAGGTGATCATGGACTACTCGCCGGTGGAGGCGGGGTTGGCCTGTGTGCCGCTGACCGTGGCGACGGTGATCTCCGCCGGGGTGATCAGCAAGCTCCAACCGGTGGTCGCGCCGCGCACGATGATCGTGCCCGGACTGATCGCCGGCGCGGTGGCGATGGTGATGTTCGCGCAGATGGACGAGAACAGTTCGTACCCGCTGCTGATCCTGCCCGCGCTGGTATTGCTCGGCTTCACCCTGGGCATCGTGCACATCCCGGCCACCAACGCCGCGCTGAGCGGACTGCACCCGCGCGACGCGGGCTCGGTGTCCGCGTTCACCTTCGCCGCGCAACAACTGGGCGGCGCGATGGGCACCGCGCTGTTCAACACCATCGCCACCACCGCGACCGCCTCCTACGTCCTGCAACACCACGACCAGGCCACCGTCCTGGCCGACGGACACGGCTTCCGGGTGGCCACCATGTGGTCCGCCGGGCTGATGGTGTTCGCGGCCGTGGTCGCCGCCGTACTGATCAACGCCAAGGCCACCCGACAGACCCTGGACGACCCGCCGCCGGCCGAGGACCTGCCCGACGTCGCCGCCGCCACCCCGGCCACCCGGTCGTGATCCGGCGGGCGCCCCGAGCGGGCGGCAGCCGGGGCGCGATCCTCGCGGTGGTCGCCACGGCGCAACTGATGGTGGTGCTGGACGTCACCGTGGTGAACATCGCGCTGCCCTCCACGCAGCGCGAGTTGGGGCTGTCGGACGCGGGCCGGCAGTGGGTGATCACCGCCTACACGCTGGCCTTCGGCGGCTTCCTGCTCGCGGGCGGCCGGATCTCCGACCGGATCGGGCGTACTCGGGGCCTGCTGGTGGGGCTGACCGGGTTCGCCATCGCCTCCGCCGCCGGCGGTGCCGCCGCGAACGCCGGCACGCTGATCGCCGCGCGCGCCGCGCAGGGGCTGTTCTCCGCGCTGCTGGCACCGTCCGCGCTGGCCCTGCTGACCACGACGTTCACCGGGACCAGGGAACGCGCCCGCGCGTTCGGCGTGTACGGCGCGGTGCTGGCCGCGGGCGGCGCGCTCGGGCTGGTGGTCGGCGGGTTGTGCACGCAGTACCTGGACTGGCGCTGGTGCCTGTACCTGAACTCGCCGATCGCGGTGGGCGCGCTGATCGCGGGCCTGGCGGTGCTGCCGCGCGAGGACTCCGCCGGCGCGGAGCGCGCGAGTACCGGCCGATTGGGCCTGTTCGACGTGGCACTGGGCAGCGGCTCGATGGTCGCGCTGGTGTACCTGCTGACCGAGGCGGGCGCACACGGCTGGGGATCCACCCGGGTGCTCGCGCTCATCCCCGTCTCGATCGTGCTCCTGGCCGCCTTCGTGCTGCGCCAGCGCCGATCGGCGGACCCGCTGCTGCCGATGGCGGTGCTCGCCGACCGCAATCGGGCCGCGGCGTTCGTCACCATCGGGCTGACCGCGATCGGCATGTTCGGCATGTTCCTGGTGCTGACCTACCAACTCCAGGGCATCATGCGCTACTCGCCGCTGCGCACCGGGGTGGCGATGTTGCCGATGGCGGTCGCGGTGGTGCTGTCGGCGATGCTGATCGCGGCCCGACTGCTGCCCCGGCTGCCCGCGCGGGTGCTGATCGTGCCCGGCCTGGTGCTGTCCGCGGCGGGCCTGCTGGTGCTGACCCGGCTGACCCCGGACAGCACCTACGCCACCGGCGTGCTGCCCGCGCTGCTCCTGCTCGGCATCGGCTCCGGCATCACCTTGATGCCGTCGGTGGCGAGCACGATGAACGCCGTCGAACCCCGGTACACCGGCACCGTCTCGGCGTTCACCACCACGTCCCAACAACTGGGCGGCTCGATCGGCACGGCGCTGCTGAACACGATCGCCACCAGCGCCACCGCCTCCTACGCCGGCGGCCGGGGCGACCCGGTCCAGGCCGCGGACCGGGCCCGGGCGACCGTGCACGGCTACGCGGTCGCCTGCGGGTGGGCCACCGCGATCCTGCTCCTGTGCGCGGTCCTCGCGGGCGTGCTGATCAACGCCGGGCCGCAGGGCGAGCAGACCAAGAACCCCGACGAGGAGGCACCGGCGACCGCAGAGGACCCGGAGACACCCGGAAACCCCGAGAACCCCGAGATCCGCGAGCACCCGGAGATCCCCGAGATCGCCGAGAACCCCGAGAACCCCGTGCGGATCGACACAGACGAGCAAGAAAGCAGGGCACGACGTTGACCACCTTCGAAACCACCACCGCCTGGACCGAACCGCCCTCCGGGCACGCCGAGATGCTGGACTGGCTCGCCGAGCGGCGCGCGAAGGACGGACCGTGGCAGGACGAAAAGGGCAACTGGCACGTCTTTCGCTACCGCGACGTGCTCGACGTACTGAACGACCACACCACCTTCTCCTCGGACCTGCGCGACCTCTCGCCCCGGCACGCCGAGTTCGACGTGTTCAAGAAGGGCCTGTTCATCAGCATGGACGAGCCCCAGCACCGCAAGCTGCGCGGGCTGGTCAGTCAGGCGTTCACCCCCAAGGTGGTCGGGAAGCTGGCGCCGCGGGTGGCCGAGATCGCGCACGAGATGCTGGACGCGGTGCAGGACCGGGACCGGATCGAGTTGGTCGGCGACCTGGCCTACCCGCTGCCGGTGATCGTGATCGCCGAGCTGATCGGCGTCCCGACCAGCGACCGGGCCACCTTCCAGCGGTGGGCCGACGCGCTCCTGGGCATCGGCGGCGAGGTGACCGCGGCGCCCGACGGCGAGGTGCTGAGCAGCCTGACGCTGACCCTGCGGGAGATGAACGCCTACCTGCTCGACCACATCCGCAGCCGCCGGGCCAACCCGAACGGCGACCTCACCAGCAATCTGATCGCCGCCGAGATCGACGGCGAGCACCTCGAGGACGAGGAGATCGTCGGCTTCGTCGGCATGCTGCTCCTGGCCGGGCACATCATGACCACGCTGATGATCAGCGCGACGCTGTCCTGCCTGGACGACCACCGCGACGCGATCACCGAGATCCGCCGCGAACCGGACGCGCTGCCCGGCGCGATCGAGGAGGTGCTGCGCTTCCGCACCCCGTCGGTCCGCCAGGAGCGGCTGGCGCTGCGCGAGGCGACCGTCGGCGGCGGCCTGGTGCCGGCCGGCGCCTCGCTGGTGTTGTGGCTGTCCGGGGCCAACCGGGACGCGGGCCAGTTCCCCGACGCGGACCGGTTCGACATCCGGCGCACGCCCAACGCGCACCTGAGCTTCGGGCGCGGCATCCACCACTGCATCGGCGCACCGCTGGCCCGGTTGGAGTGCAAGACCGTGCTGGAGGTGCTGTTCGGCCGCTTCACCGAGTTCGCCGGCGCGGGCGCCGTTCCGCACGACGCGCGCTCGTCGTTCGCGCCGCTGAAGCTGCCGCTGGACGTGACCTGGGCCTGACCCGACCATCCGGCCCCGCCCGCCCCGCCCCGCCCGTCGCCGAACGCGGCCGGTCGGGGCGGGGCGCCGGTCGGCCTTTGTACGTTACGCAAGGACGAGGGCATCCGATGAACGTCACCACCTCCGCGCAGGGCACCTGGCTGCGGAGCTACCACCCGACCCCCGAGGGACGTCCCCGGCTGGTCTGCTTCCCGCACGCGGGCGGTTCGGCGAGCTCCTTCTTCGCCTTCGCCAAGGCCCTGGCCCCCTCGGTCGAGGTGCTCGCGGTGCAGTATCCGGGGCGCCAGGATCGCCGGCACGAGCCCTGTGTCGACGACCTGGCGCGGCTCGCCGACGAGATCGCCGAGATCATGCCCGCGTGGGCCGAGCGACCGCCGGCCTTCTTCGGGCACAGCATGGGTGCGACGCTGGCCTTCGAGGTGGCGCTGCGGCTCGGCGAGCGGCCGGGCGCGGTCGGCCCGAGCCGGCTGTTCGCCTCGGGCCGGCGGGCGCCCGGGCGGCACCGGACCGAGACCGTGCACCTGCGCGACGACGCGGGGCTGATCGACGAATTGTTGCTGCTCAACGGCACCGAGCCGGGCGTACTGCTGGACGACGACGTGCTGCGGATGGTGCTGCCGTCGCTGCGTGCCGACTACCGGGCGATCGAGCGCCACGTGGTGCGCCCCGGGGCCCGGGTGGACTGCCCGATCACGGTCCTGGTGGGCGACGCCGACCCGAAAGTCACCCTGGACGAGGCCCGGGCCTGGCGCGAGCACACCACGGTGAGCGGTACGGACATGTCCGTCTTCCCGGGCGGACACTTCTACCTCAACGACCACCGGCCGGCCGTCGTCGACCTGATCACCGCCGCGCTGCTCGCTCCGGGCGCCTCGACCTGATCACCGCCGGGCCGCTCGTCCCGGGGCCTCGATCTGATCACCGCCGGGCCGCTCGCTCCGGGGCCTCGATCTGATCACCGCCGGGCGGCTCGCTCCGGGGGCCTCGACTTGATTACCGCCGGGCCGCCGGCCCCCGGGCGCCTCGATCCGGGCGCACCCCGGCGGCCCGGCTCGGCCGCCCGGCTCCGGGCACGCCACAGGGCGGGTCGGCTTCGTCGCATGGACGAAGGCGGCCCGCCGAAGCGGTGCGCGGACGATCAGGCCGGCTCCGGGGACACCGGAATCCGGCCGGTCATCCGCTCCATGCCGCTGATCCAGTTGTCGCGCAGCGCGGCCGTGGCGGCCGGCACGTCGCCGGCGCTCAGGTGCTCGGCGATCCGGCAGTGCTCCTCGGCCTCGCGCTCCAACAACGTGTCCTCGCCCGCGATCAGGTGGGTATAGCGGCGCATGCCCGCCTTCACGCTGGTCACCAGGTCCAACAGGCGCTCGTTGGGGCACTTCCCGAGCAGCAGGTCGTGCCACTCGTCGTCGTGCCACTCGATCTCCGACTGCTCCGCCACCGGATCCGGGAAGCCCCGGGCCAGTCGCAGCAACTCCGGTGCCATTTCCCGGAGTTCAGCCGGATCGGAGAGTTCGAGCGCGAGCGACTCCAGGCCCGCGACGATCTCGCACAGCTCGCGGAACTCCTTGCTGCTGACCGGTGCGAACCGGAAACCGCGCCCCTGATTGCTCTCCAGGACGCCTTCGCCGGCCAGGGTGATCAGGGCTTCGCGCAGGGGGGTGCGACTCACGCCCAACTCGGCCGCGAGCACCACCTCGTTGATGTCCTTGCCTGCCGCGAAGTCGCCTCTGTCGAGGCGCAGAAGCAACTCCTCCCGGATCTGCTCCCGCAGAGGTCGCCGCTGGATGGCCATGTGTCGGTTACTCCTCGTGTTGATCGGCGCCGATATCTGGTGCTTGACATGACGCACCGCACACACCTTGAATTATGAATACAGAATACATGAACGGGAGGTCGACGTGCGGTTGACGCGAGTGCCGGGATTGCTGTTCGGGGGTGACTACAACCCCGAACAGTGGCCGGAGGCGGTCTGGGCCGAGGACGCCAAGCTGATGGTCGAGGCGGGCGTGAACATCGCGACCGTCGCGGTCTTCTCCTGGTCACGGCTGGAACCGCGGCCCGGGGAGTACGACTTCGGCTGGCTGGACCGGGTGCTCGACCTGCTGCACGAGCACGGCGTCGCCGCCGACCTGGCCACCGCGACCGCGACCCCGCCGCCGTGGTTGGTTCGCGAGCACCCGGAGCTGCTGCCGGTCGACGCGAACGGCACCCGGCTGGAGTTCGGCTCCCGCCAGGGCTACTGTCCCAGCTCGCCGATCTTCCGCGCGGCCACCGTCCGGCTGGCCCGGGCGATGGCGGAGCGTTACGCCGAGCACCCCGCCCTGGCCATGTGGCACATCGGCAACGAGTACGCGGACCACACGCTCGAATGCTTCTGCGACGAGTCCGCCCGGCACTTCCGGCGTTGGCTGGGCGAGCGGTACCAGGACATCGACGCCCTCAACGCCGCCTGGGGCACCTCCTGCTGGGGCCAGCACTACACCGACTTCGAGCAGATCGCCCCGCCGCGCAAGGCACCGGGCCCGATCAACCCGACCCAGGTGCTGGACTGGCGCCGGTTCTGCTCCGACGCGCTCCTGGAGTGCCTGGAGGCGGAGAAGCGGGTGCTGCGCGAGGTCACCCCGGACGTCCCGGTGACCACGAACTTCATGAGCATCCTGCCCGGCCTGGACTATTGGAAGTGGGCCGCCGCCGAGGACTTCGTCAGCGACGACGCCTACCCCGACCCCGCCGACCCCACCTCGCACGTGGACATCGCGCTCAGCTACGACCTGATGCGCTCGCTCAAGCAGCGCCCCTGGCTGCTCCTGGAGCAGGCCCCGAGCGCGGTGAGCTGGCGCGAGGTCAACGTGCCCAAGCCGGCGGGCAAGATGCGCCTGGACAGCCTCCAGGCACTCGCCCACGGCGCCGACGGAGTGATGTTCTTCCAGTGGCGCCAGGCCCGCTACGGACCCGAGAAGTTCCACTCCGCCCTCCTGCCGCACGGCGGTGTGCACACCCGCGGATGGCAGGACACGCTACGCCTGGGCGACGACCTGGAAAAGCTCGCCGAGATCGCCGGCAGCACCTCCCGCGCGGACGTCGCGCTGCTCCTGGACTGGTCCTCGTGGTGGGGCCTGGAGGCCCCCGAGTCGATGCCGTCCAAGCGGCTGGAGCTCAAGCGGCTGCTGAACGCGTGGTACGCACCGCTGCACGCCCGCGGGATCACCGTGGACCTGGCCCCGCCGGACCGCGACCTGTCCGCGTACCGCCTGGTGATCGCGCCCAACCTCTACCTGTGCACCGACGAACAGGCCGCGAACCTGCGGGCGTTCGACGGTGAGCTGATCGTCGGCCCGTTCAGCGGCGTGGTGGACGCGGCCGACCGGGTGCACCCCGGCGGCGCACCCGGCCCGCTGCGCGACCTGCTCGGCCTGAGCGTCGACGAGTTCTGGCCGTTGGCCGACGGAGCCACGCAGGGCGTCCGGTACGCCGACGGCACCGCGGGGACGGCGACCCGGTGGGCCGAGTGGCTGCGACCGGAAGGGGCCGCGCCGCTGGCCGACTACGAGGGCGGCGACCTGGCCGGGCAGCCCGCGATCACCCGGCTCGGCCGGGCCACCTACGTGGGCTGCGACCTCGACGACGTCACCCCGATCCTGACCGACGTACTCACCCGGGCCGGAGTCCGCTCCGTCGCGGACGTGCCTCCGGCGGTCGAGGCCTGCCGCCGGACCGGCCCCGACGCCGACTACCTGTTCCTGCTCAACCACGGCACGACCACCGCGGCACTGACCCTGCGCGCCCCCGGCACGGACCTGCTGACCGGGCGCGACCTGCACGGCCCGATCGCGATCGGGCCCAGGGACGCCGTGGTGCTGCGCACCGCTCACGAGGGAGAGAAGTGACCCACCCCTACATACCCAATGCCGAGCCGGCCGTGCGGGCCGAGATGCTGGCCGCGATCGGGGTCGAGTCCGTCGAGGACTTCTACGCCGACATCCCCGCCGCGCTGCGCCTGAACCGGCCGCTCGACCTGCCCGCGCCGATGAGCTCGGAAACCGAACTGGTCCGGCACATGCGCGGGTTGCTCGGACGCAACACCGACACCACCGAGGTGCTCAGCTTCCTCGGCGGCGGCTGCTACCCGCACCACGTGCCCGCCGTGTGCGACGAGATCAACTCGCGCGGCGAGTTCCTCACCGCCTACGCGGGCGAACCGTACGAGGACCACGGCCGCTTCCAGGCGCTCTTCGAGTACGTCAGCATGATGGGTGAACTCCTGGAGCTGGACGTCGTCAACGTCCCGACCTACGACGGCTTCCAGGCCTCCGGCACCGCGCTGCGGATGGCCGCGCGCTACACCGGCCGGTCCAAGGTGCTGGTCACCGCCGCGATCGGCGCGGACAAGCTGAGCAAGCTGCACGACTTCCTCGCGCCCGACATCGAGATCGTCATGATCCCGGTCGCCGAGAACGGCGAGGCCGGCGCCTTCACCGTCGACGACACCGTCGCCGCGGTCTACCTGGAGAGCCCCAACCTCTACGGCGTGGTCGAGGCCCGGACCGCCGAGATCGCCGAACTCGCGCACGCCGAAGGCGCGTTGCTCGTGGTCAGCGCGGACCCGATCTCGCTCGGCGTGCTCGCCCCGCCCGCCACGCTCGGCGCGGACATCGTCTGCGGCGACATCCAGTCGCTGGGCATGCACCAGAACTACGGCGGCGGTCACGCCGGTTACATCGCCACCCGCGACGAACCGCGCCTGGTCGCCGAGTTCCCCTCGCGTCTGTTCGGCATCGCGCCGACCGCGGTGCCGGGCGAATACGGCTTCGGCGACGTCTTCTACGACCGCACCTCCTTCGCGCTGCGCGAGGAGGGCAAGGAATGGGTGGGCACCGCCGCCTCGCTGTGGGGCATCACGGCCGGCGTCTACCTCGCGCTGATGGGCCCGGAGGGCATGCGCGAACTGGGCGAGACGATCCTGGCCCGGACCCGCTACGCGATGGACGAACTCGCCGCGGTCCCCGGGGTACGGGTGCGGCACGCCGCCGCCGTGCACTTCCGCGAGTTCGCGATCGAGGTGGCCGACACCGACGCGCTGCTCACCGCGCTGCGCGCACACGGCATCTACGCCGGCATCGCGCTGGATGCCACAACGCTGCTGGTCTGTGTGACCGAGCGGCACACCAAGGACGACATCGACACGCTGGTGCGAGCGGTACGAGAGGTGCAGGGCTGATGGGTACCGTCGGAGAATCCTTCGCGAAATTGCCGATCGAGGCCAAGCCGCCGCTGCGCCGGTTCCACCAGGCGCGCTGGGACGAGCCGATCATCTTCGACCACTCCAGCCCGGGCCGGCGCGGCATCGGGGTGCCCGAGGCGGGCGTGCCCGCCGTCGAACTGCCCGCCGGGATACGGCGCGAGACGCCGCCCGCGCTGCCGCAGATGTCCCAGCTGCACGTGCTCCGGCACTACATGCGCCTGTCCCAGGAGACCGTGGGCGTCGACCTCGGCATCGCCGTCGGCCAGGGCACCTGCACGATGAAGTACAGCCCCAAGATCAACGACCGGTTCGTCAGCGACCCGAAGATCGCCGAACTGCACCCGGCACAGCCCGAGGACAGCGTGCAGGGCGTGCTCGCGATCTACTGGCAACTGGAGCAGATGCTCAAGGAGATCTCCGGCCTGGACCGGGTCAGCCTGCAACCGGGCTCCGGTTCGGCGGCGATCTACGCCAACATCGCGATGATCCGCGCCTACCACGCCTCCCGGGGCGAAGGCGAGCAGCGCGACCAGGTCATCACCACGATGTTCTCGCACCCCACGAACGCGGCCTCCCCCAAGACCGCCGGGTACGAGGTGATCACTTTGATGCCGGACGCCGACGGCTACCCGGACATCGAGGCGCTGCGTGCGGCCGTGGGCCCGCGCACCGCCGCGCTGATGATCACCAACCCGGAGGACACCGGGATCTACAACCCCCGGATCGCCGAGTTCGTCGAACTCGTGCACGGGGTCGGCGGGTTGGCCTGCTACGACCAGGCCAACGCGAACGGCATCCTGGGCATCACCCGGGCCGCCGACGCCGGGTTCGACCTGTGCCACTTCAACCTGCACAAGACCTTCTCCACACCGCACGCGTCCGGCGGTCCGGCCGCGGGTGCCTGCGGCGTCGCGGAGAAGCTGGTGCCGTTCATGCCCGGCCCCACCATCGAGTTCGACGGCGAGCGCTACTTCCTGGACTCCGACCGGCCGCAGTCGATCGGCAAGAACCGGCCCTACCTGGGGGTCACCCAGAACGTGGTGCGCGCCTACGCATGGATCATGGCGCTGGGGGCCGAGGGCCTGCGGCAGGTGGCCGAGACGGCGGTGCTGAACAACAACTACCTGATGCACAAGGTGTTGCAGATCCCGGGCGCCTCCGCCCACTGGGACAAGCGCCGGCTGGAGCAGGTCCGCTACTCGTGGCAGGGCCTGTACGAGGACACCGGCGTGCACTCGGAGGAGATCGGCGTGCGCGCGGCCGACTTCGGGGTGCACTACTGGACCAGCCACCACCCGTACCTGGTGCCCGAGCCGTTCACCCTGGAGCCGACCGAGTCGTACTCCAAGGAGGATCTGGACGAGTACGCCGCGATCCTGGCGCACGTCGCGGACGAGGCCCGCAGCGAACCGGAGTTCGTCAAGGGCGCGCCCTACAACCAGACCGTGCACAAGATCGACCCGACCTGCCTGGACGACCCGGAGCAGTGGGCCATGACCTGGCGGGCCTACGTCCGTAAGCACCTGTCATGAGAATCGGCCTGATCGTCAACCCGGTGGCCGGCCTCGGCGGGACGGCCGGGCTCAAGGGCAGCGACGGCGCCGACGTGCAGCGCGAGGCGCTGGCCCGCGGCGCGACCGCCCGGGCGGAGGAGCGCGCGGCGGTGGCCGTGCGCGCGCTCCTGAGCGCCCGCCCGGACACCGTCGTGGTCACCGTGGCCGGCGCGATGGGCGAGAACTCCGTGCGCGCCGCCGGCGCGGTGCCCGAGCTGGTGGCGTGCGCACCGGGGGAGCCGTCCTCCTCCGCCGACACCCGGGCGGGCGTCCGGGCGTTGGCGGCGGTGGACCTGCTGCTGTTCGCGGGCGGCGACGGCACCGCGCGGGACGTGCTCGACGCCGGGCCGACCGCGCCGGTGCTCGGCATCCCGGCGGGCGTCAAGGTCTACTCCGGCTGCTTCGCGGTCGGCCCGGCGGCGGCCGGACACGCCGCCGCCGAGTTCACCGGGAACACCGCCGAGGCCGAGGTGGTGGACCTGGACGAACAGGCCTACCGCGAGGGCCGGGTCAGCCCCCGGCTCTACGGCACGCTGACCGTGCCGGCCGCCCGGGTACGGCTGTCCGGGCGCAAGACCGGCTCCTCGGGGGCCGCGCCGGAGACCGTCGAGGGGATCGCCCGCGAGGTGGTCGCCCGGATGCGACCGGGCGTGCGCTACATCCTGGGCCCGGGCAGCACCACGCGCGCGGTGGGCCGGGCGCTGGGCGCACCGTCCACCCTGCTCGGCGTGGACGTGGTCCTCGACGGCGCGCCGATCGGGGTCGACGTGAGCGAGCGCGCGCTGCTCGACCTGGTGGACGGACACGAGGCGGACGCCGTCGTGTCGGTGATCGGCGGCCAGGGCTTCGTGCTCGGTCGCGGCAACCAGCAGATCAGCCCCCGGGTGTTGGCCCGCGTGCACGGCCTGACGGTGCTCGCCACCCGCACCAAGCTCGCCGCGCTCGGCGGCCGGCCGCTGCTGGCGGACACCGGCGACCCGGCCACGGACGAGAGGCTGAGCGGCTACGTCCAGGTGGTCACCGGCTACCGCGAGACCGTCCCCTATCGAATTGTTCCTGCCAGCGAGGAGAGCTCCGGATGAACGGCATGACTGGTTCCTTGCACGGAAAGGTCGCCATCGTCACCGGTGGCGGCTCGGGTATCGGCCGGGCCACCGCGCTGATGTTCGCCGCGGAGGGCGCGGACGTGGTGATCGCCGACATCGACGCGGCGGCCGCGACCCGTACCGCCGAGGAGATCACCGCGCGGGGTTCGCGCGCGGTCGGCGTCAAGGCGGACGTCTCCGCCGAGGCGGACTGCGCGTCGGTGGTGTCCACGGCGGTGCAGAGCTTCGGCGGGCTGCACGTGCTCTTCAACAACGCGGGCATCATCCGGCGCGCGGACGCGATCGGCACCACCGTCGACGAGTGGGACCGGGTGATGGCGGTCAACGTGCGCTCGGTCTTCCTGATGTGCAAGCACGCGATCCCCGCGATGACCGACGGCGGCTCGATCGTCAACACCGGCTCCGGCTGGGGCCTCAAGGGCGGCGGCAACGCGATCTCCTACTGCGCGTCCAAGGCCGCCGTGGTCAACATGACCCGGGCCCTGGCGATCGACCACGCGGCGGCCGGGATCCGGGTCAACTCGGTCAACCCCGGCGACACGGACACCCCGATGCTGCGCGAGGAGGCGCGGCAACTGGCCGAGGACTGGACGGCGTTCGCGGCCGAGGCGGCGGACCGCCCGATGGGCCGGTCCGGCACCCCGGACGAGATCGCCCGCGCCGTGCTGTTCCTCGCCTCCGACGCGGCCGGCTACATCACCGGCACCGCCCTGGTCGTCGACGGCGGCGGCCTCGCCTAGTCCCACCCGCGCCCCCGTCGCCATCGGCGTCGGGCGCGGGCCAGTTCCCAGCACGCGCACGTCCCGCACCCATCCCCCCGGAGGCACATCGTGTCATTTTCCCGCGCAGCGAAGACCGTCGCCGTGCTGGCCGCCGGCGCCGCACTCGCCGCAACCACCGGTTGTGGCGGGAGCAGCGGCTCCGGCTCCGGCTCCGGCAAGACCACCGTCACCTGGTCGACCTGGGGCAACCCGGAGGAACTCGCCCGGTTCAAGGACTTCGAGAAGGACTTCGGCAAGCGCCACCCCGACATCAAGCTGAAGCTCCAGGCGGTCCCCTCCTACAGCGACTACCACTCCAAGCTGCTCACCCAGCTCTCCTCCAAGACCGCGCCCGACGTGTTCTACGTCGGCGACGACTTCATCGGGAAGTTCGTCTCCGCCGGGGTGGTCTCGCCGCTCAACGAGAAGATGGCGGCCCCCGACAGCAAGGCCAAGCCGGAGGACTTCTTCGACGGCCTGTACGGCGGCGCCAAGAAGGACGGGCAGATCTACGGCATACCCAACGACGCCAACCCCGAGGTGCTCTGGTACGACAAGCAGGCGCTCAAGGACGCCGGCATCACCGAGGACCCGGCCGCGCTGAACGCCCAGGGCAAGTGGACGATGGCCACCTACCTGGAGATGAACCGCAAGCTCAAGGCGGCGGACAAGGCCGGCTCGATCTTCTACAACTGGTACGGCTCGACCTACAGCATGATCAACGGCTTCGGCGGCAAGGTGTACGACGGCGGCAAGTTCGTCGGCAACACCGACCCCAAGTCGCGCGAGGCATTGAAGACCCTGGCCGACGGCTACCAGAACGGGACCTTCCTGGTCGCCGACAACCTGCCCGAGGGCAACGGCCCGGACGTGCAGTTCATCAAGCACAAGGCGGGCTTCTCCGCAGGCGGCCGATGGATGATCGACACCGTCAAGAAGGGACAGCAGGACAACTACGACATCGTGCCGTTCCCGTCCCAGACCGGCGTGCTGATGCCGCAGACGGTGGGCACCTCCTTCCTGGCGCTGAACAAGGACGCCAAGAACGCGCAGGCGGCCTGGACGTTCCTGTCCGAGTTCGTCTCCAAGGACGGCCAGGCCACCCGCCTGAAGGGCGGCGGCAACGCGGTGCCCTCGGTCAAGGGCGCGGACAGCGTGGTGATGGAGGGCTACCCCGCGCACGCGCAGACCTTCATCGACACCCGTGACGGCGGCTTCGCCAACTACCCGGAGGAGGCCGGTGTCCCGGAGCTGACGGCGAGCATCAACGAACTGCTGATGAAGCTGTGGACCGGCAAGATCGGCTTCGACCAGGCGATGAACGACCTCGGCTCGCTCGTCTCCGGCAAACTGCGCTGACCGGGGGCCCGCCGTGACCACGTCCACGCTCAGCCGCACCACCGACGCACGGCGCCCGGCCACCGAAACCCCCGAGCGCCGCCGGTCCCTTCGGGGCCGGCGGCGCCGGGAGCGGTGGTGGGCCGCCCTCTTCCTCGGGCCGCAACTGGCCGCCCTGCTGGCGTTCACCCTGGGGCCGCTGGGCTTCGCGGTCGTCCTGGCCTTCATGAAGTGGGACGGCCTGGGCGACAAGTCCTGGGTCGGCTTCGACAACTTCCAGACCCAGCTCTCCGATCCCACCTTCCGCGACGCGGTGCTGAACACGCTGACCCTGGGCCTGATCACGGTGCCGGTGGGCCTGGTCCTGGCGCTGCTCATCGCGATGGCGCTGAACAACGTGCGCGGCAAGACCATCTACCGGGTGATCTACTTCCTGCCCGTGGTCACCAGTTCGGTGGCCGTCGCGGTGATCTGGCAGATGTTGCTGGCCAGCGGTGACCTGGGGATGCTCAACAACACCGTGCACGACTGGTTCGGCATCACGCTGCCCGACTGGCTCAACGATCCGGACTGGGTGATGGTCGCGATCGCGGCGGTGACCATCTGGTCCTCGCTGGGCCTGAACGTGGTGATCTTCCTGGCCGGCCTCCAGTCCATCCCGGCCCACCTGACCGAGGTGGCCCGGCTCGACGGCGCGGGACCGGTGCGGATCTTCCGGCACGTGACGCTGCCGCTGCTGTCCCCGACCATCTTCTTCTCCTTCGTGGTCGCGGTGATCAGCTCCTTCCAGGCCTTCGACCAGATCTACGTGCTGGTCGATCCGACCCACAACGAAGGGGCCCGCACGATCGTGTACCAGGTCTACGACCTGGGCTTCAAGAAGTTCGAGTTCGGCGCCAGCAGCGCCGCCGCCCTGCTCCTGACGCTGATGACGATCGTGGTCACCGTGGCCCAGTTCGGCATGCAGAAGCGCTTCGTCCACTACGAGTCGTAAGAGAGGATGGTCGTGATGGTCACTGCCATCCGCCGACGTTTCGGCACCGTCGCACTGCACACCCTGCTCATCGTGGGCGGGCTGCTGATGACGTTCCCGTTCGTGTGGATGCTGCTCACCGCGTTCAAGAGCGAGGGGCAGATGATCCAGGATCCGCTGGCCTGGCTGCCGGAGCCCTGGCGCGCGAGCAACTTCCCCGACGCCTTCGACGCGATGCCGTTCGGCCGCGCCTACTGGAACAGCTTCTACATCGCGATGATCACCGTCGTGGTGACGCTGCTCACCGCGTCGATGGCGGCGTACGCCTTCACCCGGATCGAATTCCCGTTCTCCCGCACGCTGTTCGTGATCTTCCTGCTCACCCAGATGGTGCCGACCCAGGTCACCCTGGTGCCGCTGTACGTGATGTTGTCGAACCTCGGCTGGATCGACACCCACCTGGCGCTGATCCTGCCCGCCATCGCCAACCCGTTCGCGGTGTTCATGATGCGCCAGTTCATCCGCGCGGTGCCGATCGAACTGGAGGAGGCCGCCCGGCTGGACGGCGCGAACCGGTGGACGATCTTCACCCGGATCGTGCTGCCCAACATCCGGCCCGGCATGGCCGCGCTGGGCATCATCGTCTTCCTGAGCAGTTGGAACAGCTTCATCTACCCGCTGATCTTCCTCAACTCCGAGGACAAATTCACCGTTCCGATGTTGCTCGCCTCGTTCAAGGGCCAGCACGGCGGACTGGACTACGGCATGCTCCTGGCCGCTTCGACGATCTCCGTGGTGCCGATGCTGATCGCGTTCGTGATCGGGCAGCGAAGGATCATCAGCAGCATGGCGGCATCCGGCATGGGAGGCCGCTGAGATGACGGCGCACGACCGCGACCTGCTCGACCGGGTCGCGCTGGACCTGCGCGAACGCCCTTTCACCGACCGGGGCTCGCGGCTCCTGGTGTTGGCGCAGGAGGACGGCGACCTGTGCATCGCCCGGTCCGAGTACGAGAGTCGACTCGCCGAGACGACCGTGCTCACCGGGCTGCGGATCGAGTCGGCGGCCGGCGACCCGCTGCCGATCCGGGCCGCGCACCCGGACCGGATCTCCTTCGCGGGCGGCGTGCACCTCGCCTTCGCCGATCCGGACACGCTCGTGGCGATCGGTACGGGCGCCCGGGCGCGCTGGCGGACGCCGGACGGCGCCGCGCACGAGGCCGTGATCGAGGGCTGCCGGGTGCTGGTGGGCGAGGGCACGCGCGTCGAGGGGCCCGCCGTCCTGGCCGCGGCCGGCGCGCGTTGGCGGGCCTGGTTCGAGCGCATGCCGGCGGTGCGCGCGGACCTGCGCGAACGGGCCGCGATGGCGTGGTGGACGCTCGGCGTGAACCTGCTGCCGATCCGCTTCGCGGGCGGCCGGGAGGGCCTGGTGCCGTCCCGGTTCGGCTACGTCGGCGTGTGGAACTGGGACTCCTACTTCCACGCCATCGCACTGCGACACGGCGACCCCGAACTGGCCCGGGACCAGATCCGGATCCTGCTCGCGCACCAGCGCGCCGACGGCCTGATCCCCGATGTCGTGCACGACGAGGGCGTGTTGGCGGAGACCGCCGACCTGCCGCGCTCGGACCGGGACCGGCTGGCCGAGCACGTCGGCCAGGCGCTCGGCGGGCAGGCGGCGCCGCCCGCCGCGGCCGGCGAGGTGGTCCCGGTGACCAAGCCGCCGCTGACCGCGTGGGCGGTCTGGAAGATCCACCGAGCCGCGCCCGACCTCGCCTTCCTGGCCGAGGTGTACGAGCCGATCGCCCGCTCGCAGGAATGGTGGCTGACCCACTCCGACCCCGACGGCGACGGCCTGGCCGAATACCTGCACCCGTACTCCAGCGGGCTGGACGACAGCCCCGTCTGGGACTACGGCCCGCGGGCCGAACCGCCGGACCTGAACGCCTACCTGGCGCTCCAGTTCGACGTACTGGGCGACATCGCACAGGAGTTGGGCCGGGCCGAGGAGGCCGCGACGTGGCGGGAGCGAGCGGCCGCGCACACCGAACTCCTGGTCTCCCGGCGATGGGACGGCGAGCACTTCACCACCGTGTCGGCAGGACGCGTGGTCGAGGTCCGCACACCGCTGGAACTGCTGCCGCTGCTCACCGGACGACTCCCGCGCGAGATCGCCGACCGGCTGGTGGCGGACCTGCGCTCGCCGAGCTTCTGGGGCGAACGGCCGGTACCGACCGTGGCGTTCGACGATCCGGCGTTCGACCCGGAGGCGATGTGGCGCGGACCGGTCTGGCTCAACGTCAACTACCTGCTGATCGAGGGCCTGCGCCGCTCCGGATACCCGGACGTGGCCGACGAGTTGACCGAGCGCACGGTGCGGATGGTGGCCGAGGGCGGCGGGCTCTACGAGTACTGGAACCCGCTGACCGGGGGCCGGGCCGGGCGCGCGACGACCGGATTCGGCTGGTCCAGCGCGCTGTTCGTGGACCTGGCCCGAAGCTGAGCGCACCGCCCACCGTCGCCGCCGGACGCGGTGACGGCGGGCGGGCCCGGGCGCCTCAGCGGGTGCCGAGCACGTCGGCCAGGTCGTAGCGGGCCGGTTCGGCGAGCTGTTCGTAGGTGCAGTCGGCGGGGTCCTTGTCGGTGCGCCACCGGCGGAACCGGGTCGTGTGCCGGAAGCGGTCGCCCTGGACGTGGTCGTAGGCCACCTCACAGACCGATTCCGGTCGCAGCGGCACCCAGTCCGAGAGCCGGCCGCCCGACCAGCGGGTCACCGCGCCGGGCAGCCGGTCGGCCTCGTGCGCCTCGGCCTCGGCCCAGTGCGCCCACGGGTGCCCGGTCGGGTCCGCCATGCGAAGGGGTGCCAACTCCTCGACCAGCTCGGCCCGCCGCGCGGCGGTGAAGGCCGCGCTGACGCCCACGTGCTGCAACCGACCCCGGTCGTCGTACAGGCCCAGCAGCAGCGAACCCACCACCGGGCCCGACTTGTGTTCGCGATAGCCCGCCACCACGCAGTCCGCGGTGCGCTCGTGCTTGACCTTGACCATCGCCCGTACGTCCGGCAGATACGGCCCGGCCGGGTCCTTGGCCACGATGCCGTCCAGGCCCGCGCCCTCGAACCGGTCGAACCAGTCCCGCGCCTGGGCCGAATCGGTGGTGGCCGGCGCGAGGTGGATCGGCGGCGGCACGTCCGCCAGCGCCCGCTCCAGCGCGGCCCGGCGCTCGGTCAGCGGCCGGGGCAGAAAGTCGTCGTCACCCAGCGCGAGCAGGTCGAACGCCACGAACGACGCGGGGGTGGTCTCGGCCAGGTGTCGCACCCGCGAGGCCGCCGGGTGGATCCGGTCCTGGAGCCGATCGAAGTCGAGCCGCCCGTCCCGGGCGACGACCAGTTCGCCGTCCAGCACGCAGCGCGGCGGGAGCAGCCGCAGCACCGCGTCGACCACGTCCGGGAAGTAGCGGTCCAGCGGCTTGGTGTTGCGGCTGCCGATCAGCACCTCGTCGCCGTCGCGGAAGACGATCGCCCGGAACCCGTCCCATTTGGCCTCGTAGTGCAGACCGGCGGGAATCCGCGCGGCCGCCTTGGCGAGCATCGGCTTGACCGGGGGCATCACGGGAAGGCGCATGCGCCTCAGTGTGCGCGGGCCCTGTGCGGGTCGCCTCCGCAGCGGCCGACCGGCGGTATGCCGTCGGGACGAATCAGGGCAAATCTGCCTACCCTGAGGAATGAGCGCTGCCGAGGAGTTCGAGGTCGACGGCAGGTCCGTCCGGGTGAGCAATATCGACAAGGTCTACTACCCCGCACGCGGCTTCACCAAGGGGGACGTGGTGCGCTACGTGATCTCCGTCGGCGCCGGACTGCTGCGCGGCCTGCGGGATCGACCCACCACGCTCCAGCGCTTTCCGGACGGCGTGGACGGCGAGTCGTTCTTCCAGAAGCGGGTGCCCAAGTACCTGCCGGAGTGGATCCCCACCGCCCGGATCACCTTCCCCAGCGGCCGATACGCCGACGAGATGGCCCCGGACAACGTGGCCGCGCTGGTCTGGGCGGCCAACCTGGGCACCCTGACCTTCCACCCCTGGCCGGTGCGGCGCAGCGCCACCGAGCATCCCGACGAACTGCGGATCGACCTCGACCCGCAGCCGGGCACCGACTTCGCCGACGCGGTCCGCGCCGCACACGCGATGCGCGAGGTGCTCGCCGCGTACGAGCTGACCGCGTGGCCGAAGACCTCCGGCGGGCGCGGCCTGCATCTGTACGTGCCGGTGCGCCCCGAGTGGGAGTTCACCGACGTGCGGCGCGCGGTGATCGCGCTGGGCCGCGAACTCGAGGCGCGGATGCCCGATCGGGTGACCACCGCGTGGTGGAAGGAGGAGCGCGGCGAACGCATCTTCGTGGACTACAACCAGATGGCCCGCGACCGCACCATCGCCGCCGCCTACTCGCCGCGCCCCACCGCCCGCGCGACCGTCTCGGCGCCGCTGACCTGGGACGAGGTCGACGACGCGCACCCCGACGACTTCGATCTGGGCAGCATGCCCGAGCGCTACGCCCGGGTGGGCGACGTGCACGCGGACATGCCCGAGCACGCCTTCGATCTGCGCCCGGCGCTCGAATTGGCCGACCGACAGGCCCGCGACCACGGCGTGGGTGACATGCCGTACCCGCCGGACCACCCCAAGATGCCCGGCGAGCCACCCCGGGTGCAGCCGAGCCGCGCCCGCGAGCACTGAATCCGAGCCGCGTTCGCGAGCACCGCATCGGAGCCCGCGTTCGCGAGCACCGCATCCGAAACAGGAGAGAGCCCCTCATGTGTGTGTCGTTCCGTGTGCCGCTGTCCGTGCACAGCCCCGTGTCGATTCACAATCCCCTGTCGAGCCGCGCGCGCCGGTCCGTCCGCAAGGACGTGGGTCTGCTCGCGTTGCGCGTCGGCACCGGCGGAGTGCTGTTCGCGCACGGCGCGCAGAAGTTGTTCGGCTGGTTCGGCGGGCACGGCCTGGCCGGCACCGGCTCGGCGATGGAGCACATGGGCTTTCGGCCCGGGCGGCACAGTGCGATCGCCGCCGGGCTGGGCGAGGCGGGCGGCGGCGTGCTGCTCGCGCTCGGTCTGGCCACGCCCGCCGCGGGTGCGGCGGCGGCCGGTGCGATGGCGGGCGCGGTCGCGGTACACGCGCCGGCCGGCTTCTTCGCCCAATCGGGTGGCTTCGAGTACCCGGCGTTCCTCGGCTTCGTCGCGGCCGGGCTCGGCGTCGCGGGTCCCGGGCGGTTCTCGGTGGACCATCTGACCTGCCACGTGCTCGACCGCCCGTGGGTGGTCGGCCTCGCGTTCACCGGCAGCGCCGCGGCGGCGGCCGCGGTGATCGGGCGGCGTCGGGCGGTGGCCGCCGCGGAGGCGGACGCCGCGGCGGACTCGGCCTGAGCGTCGGCGGGGTGAGGGGCGCCGGGCGCGGGCGGGGCGGGGGCGTCAGGCGGACGCGCCGGTCCAGGCGAGCAGACGTTCCACCGGCCACGTGGTGATCACCCGGTCGGCCGGCACGTCGCACGCCTGGGCCCGGGCACACCCGTAGCCCTGCCAGTCGAGTTGGCCCGGCGCGTGCGCGTCGGTGTCGATCGAGAGGAACACACCCGCGGCGAGCGCTCGGCGGAGCAGCCGGGACGGCGGATCGCTGCGCTCGGGGCGGCAGTTGATCTCCACGGCGGTGTCCGACTCGGCACACGCGGCGAACACCGCGTCGGCGTCGAAGGCGGACTCCGGGCGCTGTTTGCCCTGGATCAGCCGTCCGGTGCAGTGACCCAGCACGTTCACGCGCGGGTTGCGCACGGCGGCCAGCAGTCGGCGGGTCATCGCCGGCTCGTCCATCCGCAGCTTGGAGTGCACCGACGCGACCACGACGTCCAGGCGGTCGAGCAGTTCCGGCTCCTGATCGAGGGAACCGTCGTCGAGGATGTCGCACTCGATGCCGGTCAGCAGGCGGAACGGGGCCAGTTCGGCGGCGATCTCGGCCACCACGTCCAGTTGCGCGCGGAGCCGCTCGGCGGTCAGACCGCGGGCCACGGTCAGCCGGGGCGAGTGGTCGGTGAGCACCACCCACTCGTGGCCCAGATCCCGCGCGGTGCGGGCCATCGACTCGATCGGGCTGCCGCCGTCGGACCAGTCGGAGTGCATGTGGCAGTCGCCGCGTTGGGCGGCGAGCAGCGTCGCGCCGTCCGTGGGTACGGGCGACGGGCGGGCCTCGAGGTCGGCGAGGTAGCCCGGTACGCCGCCGGCGTGTGCCTGCTCGATCACGTCCGCCGTCTTGGGCCCGATGCCCTTGAGGTCGCCGAGCGCGTGCCGCTCGACCCGCAGGCGCAGGTCGTCCGGGTCGAGCCCGGCGACCACGGCGGACGCGGTGCGGAAGGCCTTGACCCGGTAGGTGGGCGCCTGGTCGCGTTCGAGCAGAAAGGCGATGCGATCCAGCGCGGCCACCGGGTCGGCGGCGGGCGGGGGCGGGGCGGCGTCGGTGCGTCGTGGAGCCATGGGAGGACTGTGGCCGCGCGCGACGGCGGTAAACCGGGCGGGCGATCCGGCGGCGGACGGGGTCGGCGGAAGGGATCACGCACTGTGCCCCGCGACCGGCGCACTGTGCCCCGCGATCCGTGTCCGCGCCCCGTGTCCGCGACCCGGCGGCCCCGTCGGGACCCGGGACGGATCCGGCCGGGTGGGCGCGATGGGTGGACGGTCGACGACGCGCGTACGGGGGCGCCGAGGGAAATCCTCGGCACCCCCGTGTGTCGCGGGCGGCGCGGGTCAGGCGGGTCCGGGCTGGGCGTCGCCCTCCTCGACCCAGTCCATGGTGCGCTCCACCGCCTTGCGCCAGTTGCGGTAGCCCAGGTCGCGGGTGGCGTCGTCCATCCGCGAGGTCCACTCGGCCGCGCGGTGCCAGTTCGCCCGCAGCGAGTCCAGGTCCGGCCAGTAGCCGACCGCGAGGCCGGCGGCGTACGCGGCGCCCAGCGCGGTGGTCTCGGCCACGAACGGGCGGGCCACCGGGGCGTCCAGCACGTCGGCGATGGTCTGCATGAGCAGGTTGTTGGCGGTCATGCCGCCGTCCACCTTGAGCGTCGCGAGCTTGACCCCGGAGTCGCGCTCCATCGCGTCCACCACCTCGCGGGTCTGCCACGCGGTGGCCTCCAGCACGGCCCGCGCGATGTGTCCCTTGTTCACGTACGCGGTCAGACCCGCGATCACGCCGCGCGCGTCCGAGCGCCAGTACGGCGCGAACAGGCCGGAGAAGGCCGGGACGAAGTAGGCCCCGCCGTTGTCCTCCACGGTGAGCGCCAGGGTCTCGATCTCGGCCGCGGTGGAGATCAGCCCCATCTGGTCGCGCATCCACTGCACCAGCGAACCGGTGACCGCGATCGAGCCCTCCAGCGCGTAGACCGGCGCCTCCTTGCCGAGCCGGTAGCCGACCGTGCTGAGCAGGCCGTGGTGCGACTGCACGATCCGCGATCCGGTGTTGATCAGCAGGAAGCTGCCGGTGCCGTAGGTGCTCTTGGCCTCGCCCTCCTCGAAGCAGGTCTGCCCGAACAGCGCGGCCTGCTGGTCGCCCAGCGCGGAGGCGACCGGGACGCCCTCCAGGATGCCCCGGGCGGTGCCGTACACCTCGGAGGAGGAGCGGATCTCGGCCAGCAACGAACGCGGCACGTCCATCGCGCGCAGGATCCGGTCGTCCCAGTCCAGCGTCTCCAGGTTCATCAACATCGTGCGCGAGGCGTTGGTGACATCGGTGACGTGCACACCGCCGTCCGGGCCGCCGGTGAGGTTCCACACCACCCAGGACTCCATCGTGCCGAACAGGATGTCGCCCCGGTCGGCCCGCTCGCGCAGCCCCTCGACGTTGTCGAGCAGCCAGCGGATCTTGGGTCCGGCGAAGTAGCTGGCGAGCGGCAGCCCGGTCTCCACCCGGAAGCGGTCCTGGCCGACGTTGCCGCCCAGCTCGCGACACAGCGCGTCGGTGCGGGTGTCCTGCCACACGATCGCGTTGTGTACCGGCACGCCGGTATGGCGGTCCCACAACACGGTGGTCTCGCGCTGGTTGGTGATGCCCAGCGCGCGGATCTGCTCGCGGCGGATGCCGGCCTGGGCGAGCGCGCCGGCGACCACCGCCTGCACCACGCTCCAGATCTCGGCGGCGTCGTGCTCGACCCACCCCGGGCGCGGGAAGATCTGCCGGTGCTCGCGCTGGTCGACGGCGACGATGCGCCCGTCCGCGCCGAAGATGATGCATCGGCTGGACGTGGTGCCCTGGTCGATCGCGGCGATGTAGGTGTCGGACATGGCTCCTCTTCCGAAGGATCCGAGGGAATGGTCGGGGTCGGTACGGATGTGCGGGCTCAGAACGCGAGCCGGTACAGGCCGCCGGCCGCCAGCCCGCCGAGGGTGGGGCCGACCACCGGGATCCACGCGTACGACCAGTCCGAGCCGCCCTTCGCGGGAATGGGCAGCAGGGAGTGTGCCAGGCGCGGGCCCAGGTCGCGGACCGGGTTGATGGCGTAGCCCGTCGGACCGCCCAGGGACAGGCCGATGCCCACCACCAGGAGCGCGGTCATCAGGATGCCGGTGCCGGAGAGGGCGAGACCGTCGGTCAGGCCCTGGGTCAGGATCACGATGACCAGCACGGTCGTGGCGATCGTCTCGGTGATCACGTTCTGGATCGGGTTGCGGATCTCCGGCGAGGTGGCGAACACCCCGAGTACCGGTTCGCCGTGCTCCTTGAACTGTCCCAGGTAGGTGGCCCAGGCCAGCACGGCGCCGATCACCGCCCCGACGAACTGCCCGGCGAGGTAGACCGGCACCTTGTCCCATTCTCCCGTCTTGACGGCTATCCCGAGGGTGACGGCGGGATTGAGATGCGCTCCGGACAGGGACACGCTCGCGTATGCCCCGGCCAGGACCGCGAAGCCCCAGCCGAAGGCGATCGCCAGCCAACCCGCGTTCTGCGCCTTGGACCGGTTCAGGGTGACCGCGGCGCAGACACCGACGCCCATGAGCAGCAGGATGGCCGTACCCAAGGTCTCACCGATGAAGATCTTGTCGCTTGTCACAACACGGCCCCTTCTGACTGCGCTGATGCCTACCGCGCTGATGGATCGACGCCGAAACCGGGCGCCGGACGGCACACGGCGCGCCGGGTCGGCGCGCCGTGCGGGGATGCGGGAATCCGGACCACATGAGGCGGTGCCGGGGGAGCCCGGCGAATGCGGTGCCGCGTGGGGTGCGCGCGGCGGGGCGGGCCCGACCACGCTCGGCCCGGAATCGTCCGGGCCCGTCCATTCGATGACTCTGACTGGCATTCGACATTGACGACCGCTGTCCGGCAGTGTTCTCTGCGGGTTGCGCCGCCGTCAAGAGTCCGTGAACATCTCGTTTCCGAACCTCCCCGCGAGCGCCGGGCCCGGCGGGAGGGTGGTGGACGTGGCCGGCGTGTGTGCGACCGCTGTTCTACATTGCCAACCCGATCTTGATTGCCAACCTGATCTTCGATGGAGGAGTTGGTATGCCCGGTCCCATCCAGTCGCTCGAACGCGCAGCGGCGATCCTGCGGCTGCTCGCCGGCGGCGAACGGCGCTTCGGTCTGAGCGAGGTGGCCACCACTCTGGGTCTGGCGAAGGGCACCGCGCACGGCATCCTGCGCACGCTCCACCAGGAGGGGTTCGTCGAACAGGACCCCAAGAGCGGCAAGTACCAGCTCGGCGCCGAGCTGCTCCGGCTCAGCAGTTCCTACCTGGACGTGCACGAGTTGCGCGCCCGCGCCCTGGTCTGGGCGGACGACCTGGCCCGCGCGAGCGGCGAGAGCGTACGCATCGGGGTGCTGCACAAGGGCGGCGTCCTGGTCATCCACCACGTCTTCCGGCCGGACGACAGCCGCCAGGTGCTGGAGATCGGCGCGATGTTGCCGCTGCACTCCACCGCGTGGGGCAAGGTGCTGCTCGCGCTGGACCCGGCCGCGCGCGCCGAGTTGGACGAGAGCGATCCGGTCGCGTTCACCTCGCGCACCGTGGTCGACCCGGTCGCGGTGGACGCGGAGAGCGTGACGGTGCGCGAACGCGGGTGGGCGTGCGACATCGAGGAGTCGGTCCTGGGCCTGGCGGGCATCGCCGCACCGATCCGCGACCGGCGCGGCACACCGCTGGGCGCGGTGGGCATCAGCGGCGCGGTCGAGCGGATCGTCGCGGACGGGGCGCCCCGACCCACGCTGGTGGCCTCGGTCCGGGACGCGGCCCGCGCCATTTCGCGCGACCTGGGCGCGACGTTTCCGTACTGAGGCGCGACTCGACCCCTCGCCTCCTCTCGCGCCGGTCCGGTGTGTTCGACCGGCGCACTTGACCGGCGCACTTGACCACCGCCCGACCGACGATGAAAACTGTCGTTCGTCGTTCGACAATGCCGACCACGTAGATTCGGACCGGGACCCCGTCCCCCCGCACCACAGCCGGCCCAGTGGAAAGAAGACGTGTGATGAGCACCGCCACGGATCCGACCGTTCCCGCTCGTGCCCACAGCCGCGCCGAACTCTCGCGCGGCACCCACGACCTGCTCGTCATCGGCGGCGGCATCCTGGGCACGGCGGTCGCCTGGACCGCGGCCCAGACCGGCCTGCGGGTGGCCATGGTCGACGCCGGCGACTTCGCCGGCGCCACCTCGTCCGCGTCCTCCAAGCTCGTCCACGGCGGCCTGCGCTACCTGCAGACCGGCAACCTCAAGCTGGTCGCGGAGAACCACCGCGAGCGCCGCACGCTGGCCCGCGACGTGGCCCCGCACCTGGTCCGCCCGCTGTCCTTCCTGGTCCCGGTCTACAAGGACGGCCCGCACGGCGCGGCCAAGCTCGGCGCCGGCGTGTTCCTGTACTCGGCCCTGTCCGCGTTCGGCGACGGCATGGGCAAGGTGATCGGCCCCGAGAACGCACTCGAACTCGTGCCGGCGCTGCGCTCGGAGGGCCTGCGCCGCGCGGCCGTGTACGGCGACCACCAGATGAACGACAGCCGGGTCGCGGTGACCACCGTGCGGGCCGCGGTCGAGGCCGGCGCGGTCGTGCTCAACCACGCCGAGGTGGTCGGCCTGCGCAAGGACGCCGGCGGCCGGGTCATCGGCGCCGAACTGCGCGACCGGCTGGACGGCGCCGAATTCGGCGTCAACGCGCGCGTCGTGCTGAACGCGACCGGCCCGTGGGTGGACCACCTGCGCCGGATGGAGGACCCGACGGCCGAGCCGAGCATCCGACTGTCCAAGGGCGTGCACCTGGTGCTGCGCCAACAACAGCCGTGGCGCGCGGCGTTGACCATCCCGATCGACAAGTACCGGGTGTCCTTCGCGATTCCGTGGGAGGAGCACCTGCTGCTCGGCACCACCGACGAGGCCTACGAGGGCGACCCGGGCAAGGTCTCCCCGACCGAGGCCGACATCGCGCAGATCCTGGACGAGGCGGGCAGCGCGGTCGACCCGGCGCAGTTGCGCCGCGAGGACATCACCTACGCGTTCGCCGGTCTGCGGGTCCTGCCCGGCGGCGCCGGCGCCACCAGCGAGGCCAAGCGGGAGACCGTGGTCACCGAGGGGCGCGGCGGCATGTTGTCGGTGGCCGGCGGCAAGTGGACCACCTACCGGCACATCGGCCGCACCGTGCTGGACAAGCTGGCCAAGGCCGGTGTGGTGGCCCTGGAGCAGGACATGGCGACCCCGCTGCGCCGGGTGGCGCTGCCCGGCTCGGCCAATCCCGAGGCGGTGGCGCACCGGCTGCTCGGCGAGGCCACGGCCGAGGACGGCGTGGACCCGGTGGTGGCCCGCCACCTGGCGTCGCACTACGGCAACCTCGCGTACGACCTGGCCGCGCTGGTCCGCGCCGACCGCGCACTCGGCGAGCGCATCCACCCGGACGGCCCGGACATCTGGGCCCAGGTTGCCTACGCCCGGGACCACGAGTGGGCGATGACCGTGGACGACGTGCTGCGCCGGCGCACCACGGTGACCATCCGCGGTCTGGACAACGCCGAGGTGCGCGCACGGGTCGAGGACCTGCTGGCGGCCAAGCCGCACTGACCCGCGGGCGGGCGTTCGCCCCGGGGCCGACGTCGCGACCGGTCGCTTTTGGGGCGGTCGGTCCGGGGCGCGGACCGGCCGTCGTAGCCGGGTCGGTACGTTCGGAACTCGTCCGGCGATTTCCGTTATCCGCGCCGACCCGGGGGCTCTCCCGAGTGGCGGATGGACGGGATCGGGCCCGTCACGCCGGTCGAGGAAAGTGGACGTACGTGGACAACGAGCACAACACCGCCCTGGTCGTCGCGGCCCAGAGCGGTGATCTGTGTGCCCGCGATCGACTGGTGGCCGCGTGGCTGCCGTTGGTGTACAACATCGTCGGCCGGGCGCTGGACGGGCACGCGGACGTGGACGACGTCGTGCAGGAGACCATGCTCCGCGCGGTGTCCGGCCTCGGCGGCCTGCGTGATCCCGAGCGCTTCCGGTCCTGGCTGGTGGCCATCGCGATCAACCAGGTGCGCCGTCGGTACGCCCGACGCACGACCACCACCGCGCTCGACGAGATCGCCGAGTACCCGGACCCCGCGGGCGACTTCGCCGACCTGACCATCCTGCGCCTGGGCCTGTCCGGGCAGCGCCGGGACGTCGCCGAGGCGACCCGCTGGCTGGACCCGGACACCCGCGAACTGCTCGCCCTGTGGTGGTTGGAGGCGGCCGGCACGCTGACCCGGGCCGAACTCGCCGCGGCCCTCGACCTGCCCGCGACGCATGTGGCGGTCCGGGTCCAGCGGATGAAGGAGCAGTTGGAGGCGGCCCGCGTGGTGGTCCGCGCGCTCGCCGCGGACCCGCGCTGCGCGGAGGCGGCCGCGCTGATCGCGCCCTGGGACGGGCGGCCGACACCGCTGTGGCGCAAGCGCATCTCCCGACACGCACGCGCGTGCGGTACGTGCGGCGCGCATCGCCACGGCCTGGCCCCGGTGGAGGGCCTGCTCGCCGGGTTGGCGCTGCTGCCGCCCACGGCGGTACTGCTGCGGCTGATCGCGCAGGCGCCGTGGGGGGCGGCGGCCGGGGCGGCGGGGCCGAGCGCGGTGGCCTTTTCGCACTCGCTCGCCGGCCCGGGCGCGCTCGACGGCCCCGGCTCGCTCGTCGACTCGGGTCCGACCGCCGACCCGGGTCTCCTCGCCGACCCGGGTCTCCTCGCGGGCCCGAGTCCGGTCGCCGGGCCGAACCCGGCGATCGCCCCCGATCCGGCGGCCGGACCCGCCCATGTCGGGCCGACCCCTCACGGCCACGCCGCACCGCGTCCGGCTCGCCGACCCCGCCGGCTCGCGTCCGGGGTCGCCGCCGCGATCGGCCTCGTCGTACTCGCCGTGGTCCTGCTCGTCGACCGTCCCCAGCCCGCCGCACCGCGGCAAGGCGCGCCCGCCCCCGCCCCGAGCCCGCCCGCGGTCGACGCGGCCCGGGTCCCGACCACGGCACCGGCCACCGATCCGCCACCGACCACCGGGCCGGCCGGCCCGCCACCGGCCTCGACGGAACCGCCGGCCACCCGGACGACCGCCGCCGTCGACACCCGGGCCCGGCTCGAACGAGCCGTCGTGGACCTGGTCAACGCCGCCCGGGCCGAGCACGGTTGCGCCCCGGTCCGCGTCGACGACCGACTGCGCACCGTCGCCCGCAAACACTCCGACGACATGCTCGCCCGGCGCTTCTACGACCACGTCAACCCGGACGGGGTGCGGGCCGACGGCCGGATCACCGCCGCCAGCTACCGCTGGCGATCCTGGGGCGAGAATCTCGACCGGGGCCGCCAGGACGCCCCGCGCGTGGTCGCGCAGTGGCTGGCCAGTCCGGTCCACCGGGGCAACATCCTCGATTGCGGCTTCGCCGACATCGGTGTCGGCGTCACGCTGGGTCCGGGCGGAAACACGTGGTGGACCCAGATCTTCGCCGCACCGGCGTGACCCGCACGCCCGCTCATGGCCTGCCTGCCCGCCGTTCGGCTCGCCTGCCTGCGCGCCGGCCGGGGCGACGGGCAGGCCGTGGTCGAGGCGACTGCCGACCGACGATTCCCGACCGAAGAAACCCGCGCCGTTTCCGTTATCCACCCGCGCTCCTCGGCTCTCCCAGGTGTCCCCGGCGTCCGTGCCGGTCGACGAGCCGTACGTTTCGAGGAGTTGCGCATCGTGCGGTACCGGCAGTACCGACACCACCGGGTCCTGTCGACCACCCTCGCCGCCGCGCCGGCCGCCCTCGTGGTGACCGGCTGCGGCTCGCCCGCCGAGCGGCACGAAGGGGCGGGCCGAGCCACGACCACGACGGCCGACACCGCCTCGGCGCCGGCCACGACGACCGCGCCGACCACTGCCGCGCCGCCGGCCTCCGCGGGTGCGACGAGCCCGACCGCCGGCACCGCGCCCGCGACGCGCAAGCCGACCCCGTCCACCTCCGCGAGCCGCGCCGGCGGTACGGACGGCAAGGCCCAACCCGGGAAGAACGCCCGGCCCACCGGCCCCGCCGCGCCGGGCGGGCCGCCCGGCGCCAACCCGACCGTGCGCGGCGACCGTCCCGCCTCGCAGTCGATCGCCGACGCCGAGGCGATGTCGCTGGAACTGCTCAAGGCCGAACGCGCGAAGGTCGGGCTGTGTCCGCTCCGAGCGAGCACCGACCTGAGCGACTTCGCCCGCACGTGGGCCGAACACACGCGCCGCACCGGCTTCGCCCACTCCGGCGCCGAGGCCGACGCGCTGGTCACCGGCGCCCGCACGGGTGTGGCCGAGAACATCGTCTGGTGGGGCGATCCGGCCATGACGGCCCGGCAGGCCGCCGAGAAGTTCCAGGACATGTGGCGGCACAGCCCCGGCCACTACCGCAACCAGACCGACCCCGGCCACACCGAGGCGGGCATCGGCTTCCACCGCGACGAGAGCGGCTGGTGGGGCGTCCACGAGTTCGCCAACGGCTGACGCCGACCCGGCGCGGCGCGACGGGTGCGCCGAGCGGGGTCGATCAACCCCGCTCGGTGGCCCGCGCCGACCGCCGAACCGGCTCGAAATCGCCACAAAACGCTCTAAACTATGACCATGGCCTCGCGCCGTCCGACCCGAGGCCATGCCCTCGGGGACCACATCCCAGTCCGGGAGGACGCCATGCGCAAGGTCGTCGATTGCCGGGACTTTCCCAGTGAGTCCGGATGCACCCTCACCATCGCCGGGACCGAGGACGAGGTCGTCCTGGCCGCCGCGCAGCACGCCGAGACCGTGCACGGGCACACCGACTCACCCGAGCTGCGCGAGGAGATTCGCAAGGAGTTGAAGGACGAGGAACCCGGACGCTAGTCGGGCACGTCCGAAGCGAGCCGCCACTCCTCCCGATGAAGTCCCGATGAGTCCCGATGAGTCCCGATGAGTCCCGATGAGTCCCGATGAGTCTCGATGAGTCAGATGACCTCCCGACGACGCACGCCGCGGGAGACCCGCACTGTTCGGAACGCGATGCCGCTTCCGCGTGCTTCGGCTTGTGAGGTGATCGACGTGTCGGGCAGCATCGCGCTCGTCCGCAGTCACAGGGGTACGGGAGTGCCTCCGCGCGCCGAGTGCTTTCCGACTTCCCGCGCCGGGCACGGCAGCGACGAGAAAATGGGTGGGACGTGGGTCGGCGTGGGGACGACGAAGCGGCAGCCGATGGTGGGCGCCGGCAGCGACGCGACGGAACCGCCGGCGGTGTGGCGATCCCGTTGATCGCCGTGGTGATCGTGTGCTTCCTGATCACGTCGTGGGCCTGGCTGTTCGCGGGTGACGACAAGCGCGGCGCGCGGTCGACGGGCCCGGACGCCACCTCGGTGGCGGAGGGCACTCCCGTCGGCGGCGGGGGCGTCACGGGGTCCGGCAGCCCCCAGCCGACGGACGCCACGCCGCGGGCCGGTGGCACGGTGACCGGCACCGCGTCCGGGACGCCGACGCCCTCCGCGTCGTCGTCCGCACCCGCGCCGGGACAGCCCGGCGCGTCATCCGGGCCGGCGCAGCCCCCGGGCGCCCCCGCGCAGCCGCCCGGCGTGCCGCCGCCCGCGACCGCGCCCGGCGCGACACCCGTGGACACGCCGCAGGCGAGCGAGGCGAAGCCCGGCGAGATCGTGGTGATGGTCGACCGGTTCGCCACCAGCGGATACATCGACGTGGTCAACCCGACCGACCGCCCGCTCAAGTCATGGAAGCTGACGGTCACCGTGTCGGGTTCACGGTTCACCGTCTTCCGCGCGGACGGGAACGGCGGCCTCACCGCGCAGTACGGCACCACGGTGGCGACCGCCACGTCGACGCGACCCCTGCAGCCGCACGAGGAACTCACGGTCTACTTCGAGCTCAAGGATCCGGTCACCAACGCCACGTGCGATTTCTCCGGCGTGAGCTGCCGGTTCTGACCCCGCCGTCGGCCGGCCGGCGCCCCCGGGCCGAGCGCGGCCTCGCCGGGGAGCCGTCGGGCTGTCGGGCTGTCGGGCCGATGGGCTGTCGAGTTGTCGAGCCCTCGGACCGCGTTACGTCGCGCCGGGCCGGGCCGCTCAGCGTGTGGGCAGATGCCGGTCGAAGAACGAGTGCACGTATCGGCGCACGGTGGGCACCGAGTCGGCCGGTTCGATCGCGCCGATCAGCGAGATGCGATCGGCGACGGGCATCAGTCCCCAGGCTTGCAGTCGGGGTGCGATCACCGCGTGGTCGGTGAACACCTGGTGCGCGGCGTGCGTGATCCGGCGCCGAGGCACGGGGCGGCGGGAATTGGCGAGCAGCGCGGACCACGAGCGGTCCAGGTTCCGCTGGTCGGTGAAGCCGTCGGTGCCGACCAGGAGCAGCGGTCGGTCGGTGCCGTCGCGGGCGATCGGGTACAGCTCGCCCTCCCGGCCGGGCGCCGGCGACGGGTGATCCAGATAGCCCTCCAGGTTGACCGCGGCGGCGACGCGGCGGTCCTCGTACATCGTCCCGGCGGCGGTCGTTCCGCCCGCCGAGTGACCGTAGACGCCCACCCGACGCAGGTCGAGGGCCCGGTGCAGGCCGTCGGGCAGCGGCGCCCCGGTCGGGTCCGGGTTCCCGCCGGCGGCCAGGACCGCCAGTCGGTCCAGGACGAAGCGGGTGTCCGCGATCCGGGTGGCGATCGCGGTGCGGAACATGCCCGGGTCGGTCCGCGGGTCGAAGCGGAAGACGGTCCAACGCACCCGGTCGTCCCGACCCGCCATGTCGACCGGGAACTCCACCACGGCGGCGTCTCCCGGGTGGTCGACGCTCACCACCACGTAGCCTCGGCTCGCCAGCTCCTCGGCGAGGCCGGTGCCCGTCCCGCGCGGGTCGCCGCCGCCGGGGCTGTACAGCAGTACGGGGCGCCGATCGGTGAGCGCGGGCGCGTTCGAGTGCGCGTGGGTGGCGGTGGCCGCCCAGTCCACCCCGGCCGCGGGCAACTGCGGATGGGTCAGCGGAGCGGCGGACGCGAACTCCCGCGCGGCTTCGGCGGGCAGGTGTGGCGCGACCGGGTAGCCGCGCACGGTGCGGGCCGGGTAGAACACGGTGATCATCAACTCCCGCACCGGGATCGGCTCCCACGGGTCCGGCCGGGAACGATCGACCAGGTACAACGTGGTGGTACCGATCGGGTGGGGCCCGGTCGGGGGCGCGAGCCGCAGCGTGCGCCCGGTGGTCGGTCGCGGGTCGGCCGGTCGCGGGTCGGCGCGCCGCGGGTCGGCCGGTCGGGCGGACGCGGGTCGGGCGCGGGCGATGCCGCCCGTGACGAGCAGTGCGGCGGCCGGTATCGCGGAGGTGATGACGCGCCGTCGGTCGATTCCGGCGCCGTCGCCGGCTGCTTCGCGGACCATGGGTTCTCCTCGTGGCGAGCTGTGTCGTGCGGTGTCGTGCGGTGTGCTGTGGTGCGGTGTCGTGCCGGGTGCCGGGTGCCGGGTGCCGGGTGTCGTGCGCCGGCGTCGGATGGCGTCGGGTCGGGTCGTGCGGTGTGGAGTGTCGGGCACGGCAGCGCTGTGACCTGCGCCCTTGTGCCGTTCGCCGGCTCCTGGGTGAATGCCCGGGGCATGTCCCGAAGGCTGCCGGCCGGCCGGGACCCCACGCGAGGGTTGAGGCTCGGGCCGAAAGGATGGCGCCGCGCGGACAGGGGGAGTAGTGATCCGGATCCGTTTCACCACCGCCGACTTCGGCCGGGTTCGGTTCGCCCCTCGACCGGCCCCGCTCCAGGAGTTGAACGCGGCGCTGACCCGGATGGTCACCCCCGGCGACGCGCTGCTCTTCGGCGGCCGGCGACAACGGCTGCTGCGCTCGCTGCCGCAGGCGGTCGATCCGCTGGCGGATCTGGTTCCCGGCGGGCGCCCGCCCACCTTCATCGACGTGTTCGAGGATTCGCTGACCGACGGCCTGGACACGGTCCGGGCGACCCGACCGGAGGTGGTGCGCGCGGAGATCGAGCGGGTGTACGCCGGGCACCCCGCGCCCGCGCCGCGCTGGATCCGGGACCTGCACCGGGGCGACGCGGACGCGTGGCAGATCGTGCGGCACGCCCAACGCGCGGCCTTCGAGACGGTCCTGCGTCCGGTCTGGTCCCTGGTGCAGGACCTGCATCGAACCGAGTTCACCCGACACGCGCTGACCACGGCCGAGCACGGTCTCGGCGCCGGACTCGTCGGACTCGTGCCGGGCAGTCGGCTGCACGAGGATGTCTGGGAGTTCGCGGGCCGGTTCGCGGGGGACGTCGAACTGCGCGGGCGCGGCCTGCTGCTCCTGCCCACCTTCCACTGGAGCGCGCACGCGCTCGTGTCGGACCTGCCCGACCGGCCCGTGGTCGTCACCTACCCGGCGGGCCCGGGTCTGCCGCTCGCCCTCGCCGGATCCGGGGACACCGAGGACTCGTTGGCCGCGGTGCTCGGCCGTACCCGGCTGGACATCCTGCAGGCGTTGGAGACCGGGTACACCACCGGTGACCTGGCCCGTCGGCTGCGGGTGAGCAACGCGACGGTGTCCGCGCACACCGCCGCCCTTCGCGGTGCCGGACTGATCACGACCACCCGCGCCGGTCGTTCCGTCCGACACGAACGCACGGCCGTGGGAACCCTGTTGATCGGCCGGCACACCGGCTGAGCGCCGCGATCGGGCCGACCCTTCGGCGACGCCCGGAGCCGTTGACGCCCTCCGGCGCGGTGGTTTGGCTGGTCACGCGGGTGCCGCCGAGGTGAAGGGAGTTCGGTCGATGGCGCGAATCCGTGCGGGGTATCGGGCGAGGGGCCGGCGCGGTGGATGCCGCGTCGGGTGCGGTCGGGTGGCCGCCGGTCAGCGTAGGACGGTCGGTGAGGCCGCCTTCGCGGCGAGCAGGCGTGGGGCGCCGGTTCCGTCGGAGGGCACCGCGTAGACGTTCTTGTCCCGCCCGTACATCACGGTGTGGTCGTCCAGCCAGGCCGCTTGGTCGTCGACATTCGCGCGCTCGGCCAACGGGGTCTCGCGCATCGTCGCCAGGTCGAGCACGTGCAGTCGCCATGTGGTGCTGCCGGAACGCTTCTTGAACGCGATCCGGGTGCCGTCCGGGGACAACGACGGGCATTCCAGGTTCTCCCGTACGGTGTGCGCCTCCCAGTTCGCGTAGTCGCCCTCGACCAGGTAGGTGCGTCCCTTGGTGGACACCGTCGCGTAGAAGCGGTTGTCGTCGGCGGCGAAGGTGACGCCCCAGTAGTTGACGTCGGCGGATCGGTAGCGCTTGCCGTCGATGGTCAGCGGGATGGCCTCGATGTTGATCAGCGTGTAGTCGGTGCGGGTGTCCAGGATGCCGGTCCAGGTGGAGAACCCGGTCTTGTTGTAGGACTCGCCGGTGACGAAGACGGTCCAGGACACCATGCGTCCGCTCGCCGAGACCCGGGCGCGACTGGGCGTGCCCGCGAGTTCGATCCGGCGTCGCACGTTCATCGAACCGTCCACGATCAGCGCGTCGGTGCCGGGCAGCGGGCCGCCTCGGGTCTGCAGGCAGACTCCGGTGCCCGCGCCGACCGCGAAGCGTTCGCAGCGCAGCCCGCTGTCGATCCGGGACGGGCCGGTGTTGCCGGCCGGGTCGATCCCGGTCGCGGCCACGGTGCGCCGGCCGCCGCCGCGGTCGGTGTCCACGAACACCAACTGCCCGCCCGCGGCCAGGTCCAGCGGTCGGCGTTCGACCGTCGCTTCCTCCTCGCGGCCGGCCGCGAAGGTCGAGTACCCGACCCCCACTCCGGCCAATACCAACAGGCCGAGCAGCAACGCCAGGGCGCGCCTCATCCGGTCACCTCCGGGAGCGGGGACCGCGACGGCAACAACCGCCGGGCCAGGACGAGGCAGCCGGCCATCCCGACTCCCATGGCGAGCAGTGCGGGGCGCGAACCCCACAACGTCCACGCCGCGCCGAAGAGCACCGAGGACACCATCCGGGCGCCGGCCTGACCGGTCTGGAGCAGGGCCAGGCCGCTGGTGCGCAGGTGCACCGGGAGCAGCGGTCCGGCGGCGGCCATCAGCACGCCGTCGGTGGCGGCGTAGAACAGGCCTTGGAGTACCAGCACGCTCAGCAGCACGGTCCACAGCAGCGGGGTGCCCGGGGTGCGGTCGCCGGTGGGCGCGGCGGCCACCGCGTAGGCCGCGAGCAGGGCGAGGTGCCCGCCGAGGAAGACGCGGAATCGGCCGACCCGGTCGGCGAGCCGACCGAGCGGCACGGCGAGCAGCAGGTAGGCCCCGGCGGTGCCCAGCGGCAACAACGGGAAGTATCGGAGCGGGATGTCGAAGCCCTGTTGCAGGACCAGGTACACGAACGTGTCGCCGACGGTGAGCAGTCCCAGCACGGTGGCGGCCACGCAGGCGCGCCGGAACGGACCCAGGCGCAGCAGCGCGAACGCGGCCCGCAGCGACGACTCGCGCCGGGGCGCGGCCGGTTCGCGGTGGTCGCGCACGTACAGCGCCATCAGCAGCACCGCGAAGACGGCCACGCAGAAGCTCACCACGAACACGGCGTCGTACGCGTCGTGGGTGGCCCACAACACGGCGAACGCGGCGAGCGGGCCGAGGAAGGCGCCGATCGTGTCCATCGCGCGGTGCACGCCGAACGCCCGACCCAGGTCGGGCGCCGGGGTGCTGAGTGTGATCAGCGCGTCGCGCGGCGCGGTACGCAGGCCCTTGCCGGTGCGGTCCGCCGCGAGCACCAGGCCGAGGCCGGTGACCGACGAACCGGCCAGTGGCAGGCCGAGTTTGCACACGGCGGACAGGCCGTACCCGGTGCCCGCGACCAGCTTGCGCCGGCGGGTGCGGTCGGCCACCTGGCCGCCGAGCAGGCGCACGAACGCGGTGACGCCGAAGTAGGTGCCGTCCAGGAGGCCGTATTGCAGCGGGCTCAGACCCAGGGTGAGCACGAAGTAGGTGGGCAGTACGGCGGTGACCATCTCCGAGGAGACGTCGGTGACCAGGCTGACGGCGCCGAGCGCGAGCACGTTGGCCGGGACGTTGCGCGCGAACCTGCGCGGCGTCCGGGCCGAGGCGATCCCACCGGCCTGGTCCGCGCGCCGGGTGGCGGCGATGTACACGGGCGGTCCTCCCTCGATCCGTCCGGGGACGGTGGACTCGGGTCGGGTCGGAGCGAGATGGAGCGGGCGGGGACGGGGGCGGGACGGGGACGGGGCGGGTTGGAACGGGTTGGAACGAGCCCGGTGCGGGCCGGCCGGGAAGGAGGTCGCCGGGCGGCCCGCACGATCGGTGGACTCAGTGGCAGCCGACCGGTCCGAAGGAGTCGAGCTGCTTGCCGTCGTAGCGCACGAGCTGTCCGGAGTAGGTGCCGGCGGAGAGGGTCAGCTTGAGCACGGCCGGCGAACCGGTCACCCGCTTCTCGCTGTTGGGCTGCGGACTCTCGAAGTCGTACGGGTCCGCGCCGCCGGTGCCCACGAGCAACTCGCGGATGCCGGCGGGATCCGCCTTGGCCTTGGGGTTCTGCGGCGCGTAGCGCTCGTAGAGGTGGTCGTGCCCGTTGAGGATCAGATCGGTGCGCGCGTCGTAGAGCACCTGCCACGCGGTCTGACTGACCTTGTCGGCCTGCGGTCCCGAGCTGTACAGGGGCTTGTGCCAGTAAGCGGCCACGCATCCTTGCGAGTTGTTCGCCAGGTCCGCCTTCAGCCATTGGATCTGCGCCGAGTTCGCCGACATCGACTGCTCGGAGTCGAGCGCGATGAAGTGCCAGCCGCCCCGGTCCCAGCTGTACCAGGTGGTGCCGTTCGGAGTCGCCCGGTCGCCGAAGTAGGCCTTGTAGCCGGACTCGGGAGGACTGTCGTCGTACTCGTGATTGCCCGGGGAGGGATGGGTCTTGGCCTTGAACCGGCCCCACGTGGTGTCGTAGTACTTGCGGAAGTCGGCGAGGCTGCCCGTGTCGTACTGGTTGTCCCCGAGCGTGATCACCTCGTCCGGGTTGATCGCCTCGACCCGCTTCGCGGTCTGCTCGGCCCCGCAGTCCTGCGACGACGTGCAGCCCGGGTCGGAGATGTCGCCGGCCGCGACCACGGTGAACGAGGAGCCGCCGGCCTGCGGGGTGCCGACCACCGAGGCACTGGGCGCGGACAGGTTGCCCGCCGCGTCGCGGGCGCGGACGGTGTAGGTGTAGCCGACCCCGGTGGTCAGGCCGGTGTCGGCGTAGGAGGTGCCGGCGCTGGTGCCGACCGTGACGCCGTCGCGCAGCACGTCGTAGCCGGTCACGCCGACGTTGTCGGTGGAGGCGGTCCAGCCCAGCGAGACGCCGGTGGACGTGGTGCCGGTCACCCGCAGCGCGGTCGGCGTGCTCGGTGCGGTGGTGTCCGGGCCGCCCGCGCCGAAGACCTCGAACTCCCAGAGGGAATAGCCGTATTCGGTGGCCCGCGTGGTCGCGTACACCCGCACGTGGCGACCGTGCGTGGACAACGCGCCGAGATCGTCGGTGCCGCCGTCGCCGGCGGAGGTGTTGTAGACCTTGGTCCAGGACGCGCCGTCGGGCGAGACCTCGATCCGGTAGGCCGTGGCGTAGGCGGCCTCCCAGGTCAGCCGCACCCGGGAGATCGAGACGTCGGAGCCGAGGTCGACGCTGAGCCATTGGGCGCCGGCGCCCTCCTTGCTCGCCCACCGGGTGGTGGTCTTGCCGTCCACGGCCTTGGCGGCGCCGTAGGTCGAACTCTCGGTGGACGAGGCGGCGGCGGGTTTGCCGCGGGAGAGCAACACCTCGGCGGCGGAGGCGGTTTCCCCGAAGGTCAGCACGGTTGCCAACATCGCGACGACGGCGATCACCGCGGGCAGTCGGGGAATTCGGGACAGGGCGCGCCGGCCGAACCGGGCCGGGGATCTTCCGCGATGCGGGCGCGTGGGCAGGGACAGGTGCACGTCGTCCTCCAGCGTTGAGGAGCCGATCGTCGTGCCTGAGCCGGGCGGGATGGTGCGCTCGATCGGGCCGGAGAAGTGCGCTCGCGGGACCTGGCGACACCGCGAAACAACAGTCCGCAGTACCCCAACAGGAGCCTCCGGCCCGACTGTTGGCCCGACGATCCCAAGCCGCCGCGCACCCCGTCAAGACTTGTTAGGAAACTTTACTAACAAGACCCGCGCAGTCCACGCCCCCCGCCCGAACCCGACGACAAGAAGCCACCGACCACCCCTTGCGCCCCCACGCGCCGAGCACCCCGACGACTCGAGGGACTCGGATGCGGCGGTGGATCAGGGGGAGCCGGGGTGGTCGAAGGTGGGGGTGGCGGGGGCGTGGTTGAGGACCAGGACGCCGATGACGGTGGCCAGGGTGAAGACGACGAGGATCAGGCCGGCCAGGATCAGCCGGCGGCGGCGTTCGCGGCGTTGCCAGTCCTGGTGGGCGGTGCGGTAGGCGTCGGGGGCCGGGTGTACGCCGGCGGCGAGGGTTTCCAGGGCCTCGCGCAGGTGTCGCTCGGTGTCGGGAGGGGTGGGAGGGTTGTTCATCGCCGTACCTCCAGCGCGTGCGTGAGAGCGGCGATCCCACGAGCGGTGTGCGTTTTGACGGAGCCGACCGAGATGCCCATGGTCGACGCGATCTCCTTCTCCTTGAGCCCGAGCCAGTGGCGCAGGACGAGTGCCTCGCGCTGGCGTGCGGGCAACTCGCGCAGCGCGCGGATCAGCGCCTGCTGGTCGTCGCGCAGCAGGGCCGAGGTCTCGGCGGAGGCCACCGTGTCGACGGATTCCTCGACGTGTCGGCGGGCGACCTGGAGATGGCGTATTCGCATCCGGGTCTGGTTGCACACGACCGAACGCAGATAGGCGGCGGCGGCGTCGGGCGTGCGCAGTTTGCGGAATTTGCGGTAGATCTCGTAGTACGCCTCGGCCACGATGTTCTCCGGGTCGTCGGCGCCCAGGAGGGTCGCGAGTCGGAGCATCGAGGGGTAGTGCAGGTCGAACAGGCGTGCGACCTGCACCTCGCGATCCGATTCGTCCGCGACCGGCGACGGCTGCGTCCCGCCCGGGCGCGGGGTCTCGGGGACGAGGGTCTCGGGGAGCAGCGCCTCGGGCACCAGTGCCTCGGGGAGCGATGCCTCGGCAACCCGCGACTCCACGATCGGCCCCTGCGGGACCGCCGCGCCGCGCGACGGCGCGGCAGCGGGTGCCGGTGCGGGCTCGGTGTCCCGGCGCAGGCGTTTCACGAACCGTTCGCCTCCTTCCCCGGGCCACGCCGGCCGGCCAGGCGCGCCGGCAGCGCCGTGGTGTCCGCACCCCGCGCGCTGCCCATCCGGTCGAACACCTCGGTGAGGACCAGGGTGACCGCGAGGTTGAGCAGCAGCGCGGCGAGCCCCGCGTACATCTGCACTCCCCAACCTCCCAGCTCGACCCGGATCAGCGAGACGAAGCCCTCCCGCACGACCGCGACGGTACCGGTCAGCATGCCCACCGCCCAGCCCGCCAGCAGTGCCCGGTGGTGCAGACGCCGGGTGAACAGCCCGATCACCACGGCCGGGAAGATCTGCAGGATCCACACCCCGCCGAGCAGTTGCAGATTGATCGCGGCCTGGTCGCGCAGCCCGAAGACGAACGCCACCGCGCCCACCTTCGCGGTCAGCGACACCCACTGCGCGACGCGCATCTGCCGCTTGGGCGTGGCCGTCGGCTGGAAGTACGCGACGTAGACGTTGCGCACGAAGGAGGTCGCGGCGGCGATCGACATCACCGCAGCCGGCACCAACGCGCCGACGATGATCGCGCCGAACACCAGACCGGCCGGAAAGGCCGGCAGCAGCCGGTCGACCAGCATCGGTACGGCCGCCTCGGCCGTACCCGAGGGCGCGTCGACGTCCATCGCCACCGCCGCGATGCCCAGCACGCCGAACATCGCCAGCACCGAGGTCCAGGCGGGCAACGCGACGCAGACCCGGCGCAGCGTGTCGGGACCGGACGCGGCGAACCCGGCGGTCAGCACGTGCGGGTACATCAACAGCGCCAGCGCCGACCCGAACGCCAGCGTGGCGAACCCGGCCTGCTGATGCGGCCCCAGGACCAGCGAGGCGTCCATCGGTCCGCGCGCGGCCAGCCGCCGGTCCGCGGCCTCGAACATCGGCCCCGGCCCGCCGAACCGGCGCAGCACAAAGGCCACCGCCACCGCGGCCGAGCCGAAGATCACCACACCCTTGAGCGCCGAGATCACCGTGGGAGCGCGCAGCCCGTGCCGATACGTGGCGATCGCCAGGCCGGCGAAGAGCGCGACCATGGTCAGGTCGCCGGCCGCGCCGCGCGGATGCAGCCCCGCGGCGGCGAGCACGGCGCGGATGCCCAACACCTGGAGCGCCAGGTACGGCATCGTGGCCAGGATCCCGGTCAGCGCGACCACCAGCGCCAGCGCCGGCGAGCCGTAGCGGCCCCGGACGAAGTCGCCGACGGTCAGGTAGCCGTGCCGGCGGGCCACGGCCCACAGCCGGGGCAGCAGGACGAAGGCCATCGGGCACACGATCACCGTGTACGGCAGCGCGAAGAACGCGGACGCGCCCCGGCCGTACACCTGGCCCGGTACGGCGGTGAAGGTGTACGCGGTGAAGATCGTGCCGCCGAGCAGGAACCAGGTCCACACCGGGCCGAGACCGCGGTCGGCCAGCGACCAGTTCCCCAGCGACGGCAGGTCGTCGGTGCGGCGCAGGCGCGGCGCGGTCACCGCCAGTAGCGAGGCACCGCCGACGACGATCAGGAGGGCCGCGATCATGGCCCCGTCGGTCATCCGTCACCGTCCGGATCGACGTGTGAGCGCGCTCGCCCACGGGTTGCGCGAGCGTACCCGACCCGGCCCGGGCCGCCTCGCGGAAATCCGCCGGACATCGGCTGTCAACCAAAAAGCGCGCACGCGCAACTCTTCCACAGGGCCGGCGCACGGTCGGCCCCGTGACCACCGACAGCAGGAGGCGTGATGACCGGGAACCGACCCCCGACCGCCGCCGGACGCGCCCGCGCGCGCCGCCGGATCGCGGCCGGGGTCTGCCTTGCCGCGCCGGTCGCGGCGCTGCTGTGGGTGCCCTCGTACGCCCGCCGAGGGCCGGAAACGGCCGGCGTCCCGTTCTTCTACTGGTACCAGCTCGCCTGGGTGCCGGGGTGCGCCGCCGCCATGCTCGTCGCCTACCTGCTGCTGCGCCGCCCCGACCGGCGCGAGGCCTGACCGATCCGGATCGGCCGCCGCCCCCGGCCGCTCCCGTCGTACCCGTCCGTCGCTCTTCCGTCCCCTGCCCGATGAGGAGTACGCGTGCCCCCCACCAACACCAGTACCAGCACCAGCACCGGCACCCGCAGCCCGCGTTCGTACAACCCGAGGTCGATCCTGATCTGGACCGTCGTCGCGCTGATCGGCGCGGCCGGCTGGGGCGTGGTCGCCCTGGCCCGCGGCGAGGAGATCTCGGCCGTCTGGTTGATCTTCGCGGCAGTCGCCTCGTACGCGATCGCCTATCGCTTCTACTCCCGATTCATCGCCGTACGCGTCCTGGAGCCGGACGACACCCGGGCCACCCCGGCCGAGCGCCTGGACGACGGCGTCGACTACCAGCCGACGGACCGCCGGGTGCTGTTCGGGCACCACTTCGCCGCGATCGCCGGTGCCGGGCCGCTGGTGGGCCCGGTGCTGGCCGCGCAGATGGGCTACCTGCCGGGCACGATCTGGATCGTGGTGGGGGTGATCTTCGCCGGGGCCGTGCAGGACATGGTGATCCTCTTCCTCTCCATGCGCCGGGACGGCAAGAGCCTGGGGCAGATGGCCCGCGAGGAGATCGGCCGGGTCGGCGGCGTCGCGGCGCTGATCGCGGTGTTCGTGATCATGATCATCCTGCTCGCGGTGCTCGCCCTGGTCGTGGTCAACGCGCTGGCGAACTCGCCGTGGGGGACCTTCTCGGTCACGCTGACCATCCCGATCGCCTTGTTCATGGGCGTCTACCTGCGCTTCCTGCGCCCGGGTCGGGTGCTGGAGACCAGCGTGATCGGCGTCGTGCTGTTGCTGGCCGCGATCATCGGCGGCGGGCAGATCGAGGACACCGCGCTGGGCGACGCGTTCACCTGGAGCCCGACCACGCTGGTGTTCTGCCTGGTCGGATACGGCTTCGTCGCCTCGGTGTTGCCGGTGTGGCTGCTGCTGGCCCCGCGCGACTACCTGTCCACCTTCATGAAGGTCGGCACGATCGTGCTCCTGGCGATCGGGGTGCTCGTGGCCGCGCCGAACCTGAAGACCGACGCGGTCAGTTCGTTCGCGAGCTCGGGCTCCGGGCCGGTGTTCGCCGGGTCGATGTTCCCGTTCCTGTTCATCACCATCGCGTGCGGGGCGTTGTCCGGCTTCCACGCCCTGGTCGCCTCCGGCACCACGCCGAAGCTGATCAGGAAGGAGTCGCAGGTCCGGATGATCGGCTACGGCGCCATGTTGATGGAGTCGTTCGTGGCGGTGATGGCGCTGATCGCGGCGTGTGTGATCGATCCGGGTCTGTACTACGCGATGAACGCCCCCGCCGGAGTTCTCGGTGCCACCGCCGAGAGCGCCTCGCAGGCGGTGGCCGGTCTCGGCTTCACGATCAGTCCCGAGGACCTGCGCTCGGCGGCGACCGCGGTCGAGGAGAAGACCCTGATCGCCCGGTCCGGCGGAGCGCCCACGCTGGCCGTGGGCATGTCGGAGATATTCGCCGAAGTCTTCGGCGGCGCCGGGATGAAGGCGTTCTGGTACCACTTCGCGATCATGTTCGAGGCGCTGTTCATCCTGACCACGGTGGATGCCGGCACCCGGGTGGGCCGGTTCATGCTCCAGGACATGCTGGGCAACGTCTGGAAGCCGATCGGCCGGGTCAACTGGAAGCCCGGCATCTGGATCACCAGCGCCGTGGTGGTGGGCCTGTGGGGCTACTTCCTGTACGCCGGGGCCACCGACCCGCTGGGCGGGATCAACCAGCTCTTCCCGCTGTTCGGCATCGCGAACCAACTGCTCGCCGCCGTCGCGCTGACCGTGGCCACCACCGTGCTGATCAAGTCGGGCAAGCTGCGCTGGGCCTGGGTCACCGGCATCCCGCTGGCCTGGGACGTGGCGGTGACCTACACCGCCGGGATGCAGAAGATCTTCTCCGACGACCCCCGGGTCGGCTTCTTCGCGCAACGGGACCGCTACGCCGACGCGATCGACGCGGGCAAGGTGCTGGGCCCGGCGAAGAACATGGACGACATGCACACCGTGGTGCTCAACTCCACCGTGGACGGCGTGCTGATCTCGGTGTTCCTGGTACTGATCGCGCTGGTGATGGGCAACGCGGCGATCGTGTGCGTGCGGGCGATCCGGGCCGGGGGGTCGCTGCCCACCACGGAGACCGCCTACGTCGAGTCGAAGCTGACGGACGAACCCGTCGACGCACCGCGCGTGCGGGAATTCGCGGGAGCGGGAGCGAGTACGGGCGCGGGCACGGGCGCGGCTCCGGGTTCCGGCGACGAGGCGGCTCGGTTGTGACGCGCACCGACCCCGAGGTGAACCCGGACCCCGACGTGGGGGGCGGGTCGGGCCCGAAGCGGCTGTTCCGCTGGATCCGGTGGTACCTGCGGGAGATCTCCGGCGACGCGGAGTACGACCGGCACTGTCGGCGGCACCTGCGCGAGCATCCGGATCGGCCGGTGCCGTCCCGGCGGGCCTACGAGTCCTGGCGGGCCGGGCGGCGCGAGGAGAACCCGCAGACCCGCTGCTGCTGAGCCGCGCCGGCGGCGGGGATCCGACGACCGATCCGTGATCCGCGACGACCGACACGCGACGACCGACACGCGCCGCGCCGGCCGGGTCCGCCCGACCCGGTCGCGCGGCCCGTGCACGGCGCACCCGCCCGTGCTCAGGTGCCGAGTCGTTGCCGGGGCAGGCGGGGCGGGTCGGCGGGCGCGGCGGCGAAGGCACCGGGTCGTCGCAGATCCGCGAGCAACTCCTCGACCAGGCCCCCGCTCAGGTGCCGCATCACGTACAGGTGCACGTACGTGCGCGGCACACCGTCTGCCAGCACGGACCCCTGTTGGTCGCGGTGTCCGGGTCAGCCGATTCGCGTGGTCGGTGTCGCGCAATCCGGCCTATCGATCGAGTCGGACGGTTTCTACACTTCCCATGGGTTCCGTTGCCCGATCCGCTGCGGTCACGGGCGATGGATCGTGCCCGATCGCCGCCGACCCGCCCCGGCGGCGGTGGGGCCTTCCTGCGGAACCGAACAAGAGCCCGGGACGAGGGCGATGGACGCCGGTCGCGAAGCTCCGGGTGGGTTCGCCCGATCCGGGGCCCGGGGTATGGAGCGAGGAAAGCGGCGTGACCTACACCCGACCCGGGTTGACCCGGCCGGCCTGGTGGCCGGCGGAGCTCGATCTCGATGCGCCCGGGTTGCCCGCCCCAACCCCCGCGTCCGCGCCCGTTCCCAGCCCCGCGCCGGCGCCCACCCCTGTCGCCGCGTCCGCGCCCGTTCCCACCCCCGCGCCGACCCCCATCACCGCGTCCGCGGCCGTGCCGAGTCCGGTGACCGCGAATGGCCCGGTGCCACCCACGACGCCGAGCGCCCCGGTGAACCGCGTGACCCCGGTACGCGACACCGTCGAGGAACGATCGGCGGCCGGACCGCCGATGCCCGCCCGGGGAACGCCGCGACGGGTGGCCGGGCCTCCTCCGATCCCGCTCGCGCCCGGTATGGCGCCCGGGGACGACGAGCAACTCCACGGCGTCCCCGCGGTGTCGGCGGTGCCCGCGTGGTCCGGTTCGCCGGCCGGTTACGGATGGGACTTCGAATCGGACGAACGGGGCCATCGGGGAGGGGGCTTCGAGGGGCGCGGAGACCGTTCCCGGACCCGGCTGGTGCTCGCGGGGCTGCTGCTGGTCACGGGGATCACCGTCGCGGCGGTCCTGTTGACCGGGGGCGACGAACCCGCCGCCTCGACCGCCGCGCCGCCGCCCCCGACGCTGCCGCCGCCCCCGGTCGCGTCGTCCGCCGGGGCTCCGGGCACCGCGAGTCAGGTCGCTCCCGAGCTGCTCGCCGAGTATCAGCCGCAACAGGTGAGTCGACGCGTCGTGGACGGACGGGTCGAGGTGTCCTGGCTGCCGCCGACGCACACCGACGGAGTCGCGGGATACATGGCCGTCGCGCAGAGTCCGGCCGGCGTGTTCCAAAAAACCGAACTCCCGCGCCCGGGCGAGATGGGTGTCGTCTTCGCCGGAGCACCGGTGAGCGCCGATTCGTGCGTGGTCGTGGTGACCTTGATCCGCGGAGCGCCCACGATGAAGATTGCTCCCGGCGGGCCGGTGTGCGGACCGCCGGCGACCGGGACACCCCCCTCCGGGGCGTCCGGCTCGCGCCCGCCGCCCGCCAAGCCGGCATCGACGCCGCGTGGGTAGCGCCGCGGCGGGACCACCCCGCCGCCTCGTCCGACCGCATTCCGCTCGACCGAAGGAGCCCTCGTGCCCGACAACTCCGCAGTGCCGGCGTGGCCCGTCGTCACCATCGAGCTGTTGATCGACGACACGGTCCGGGTGGACGGCGTGTCGATTCCGGTGCCGTCCGGTGTACATCCGCGTGCCGCCGCGCTGGAGGCCGCGGCCGTGACCGCGCGCGTCCTGGGCCGGCCGGTGCGCGCGGAGGCGGTGGAGCCGGACGGTACGGTCTTCCCACTGATCGTCGCGCAGGACGGCGGGGTGACCGCGGCGGACGATCCGATCAGCCCGAACACGAAGCGACGCTCGTTGCTGGGCCGGCGCAAGAGCACGCCGCGTCCGGTGTTCGAGCCGGGTCGTGATGCCGGGGACCCGACGGATACCCGGTCCGGTGACGGATCGAAGCGCGGTCGGCGGACGCTCCCGACCGGTGCGGCGACACCGGCCCCGCCGGTCGCGCCGCAGCCCGAGGTGGGCCGGGAAGCGCCGTACGAGGCGTCGCCCGCAGGACCGGAGGGGTACGCACAACCGGCCCCGGAGGTCCCCCGGGAGCCGGATCGGGACCGACCGCGTGCCTCGGGGCGGGCGCCCCAGGCCGAGGACGACTACGTGGAGGCGCCGTTCGCGCCCCGCAACGAGCCCGGGCGGACACCGACGTACGAGCCGCCCGCCGCGTCCGCGCCGGAACCCTCCGTCGAGTCCGCGCACTCCTCGACGCCGATGACGCAGGCGCCGACGCAGGCTCAGACGCCGACGCCGACGCCGACGCCGACGAGCGTGACCGGGCCGGCCGCGCCGGCGGCATCCGTCGCGCCGGTGGAAGCCGTCCCCGTTCCGCCGGCGGTCGAGGCGGTGGACCCGCCACCGGCCGCCGCCCCGGCCGGTGAGCGCTCGACGCCCGCGCCCGAACCGGCCGCCGTCGAACCGGCTCCCGCCCAGACCCTCTTCGCGCCGCGCGTGACGGTGGTGCCACCCGTCGCACCCGTCGATCCGGTCGAACCGCCCACGCCCTCGTGGCATGCCCCGCAGCGCCAGGTCGCGCAGGTACCGATCGACGAGGAACCCGCCGCCTTCCCCGCCGCCTCGGCGCCGGCCGATCCGCCCGTACCGGCCCCGACTTCGGCTCGGGTCGAGGCTCCGGCTCCGACGCCGGCCCCGAAGCCGGCGTCTGCGTCGGCCCCCGCCCCGACGCGTGTCCTGGCCGAGCCCAGCAAGGAACAAGCCCTCAAGGTGGCCGAGATCGCGCGGTTCATCCGTGCCGGCGACGACGAGCGGGCGCTGGCCCTCGCCGCGTCCCTGGACGCGGCCACCAGCGCGGGCGGCGACGAGGGGGCGATGCCCGCGGCGCGCGAGGTGCACGCGTACGTCGCGGTGCTGACCGGTCGACCGGAGCTGGCCCTGGAGTTGTACGCGGACGCCGCCCTGGCCCGGGGGACGCACCCCAAGGAGGCCGCCCGGATGACCTCGAACGCGCACTACTGCTGGTTGCGGATCGACGACATGGAGTCCGCGTACGATCTCGGCCGGGTTCTGTTGCGGGCCTACTCGGCGGTCCCGACCGACCCGGGGCAGGCGGCCGTTCGCGATCGCATGCGCTCCCTGCGGGCCGGCCTGTCCGGGTGACCCGACCGGCCGACGTCGCGGCGGGTCGCCGCGGGCACGGAGCCGAGGGCGTGGCGCGCGCGCCGGACCCGGCTCAGCCGGGGCGGGTCGCGAAAACGCGTCGGCGGATCAGCCAGGTCGCCAGTCCGGCGCCCAGGAGCAGCGCGAGCGGCAGGCCGAGCCACACGGCGGGGCCGCCGAACGCCGCACTCGCGCCCGCGGACTTCTCGGCGCCGGTCGGTTGCCCGCCGGCCGGGGCCGGGGCCCCGCCCGGAGTGGCCGCGCCGTTCGTGGGCGTCCACCCCGGAGGCGTGGCGGACGTCCCCGAGTCCGGCGCGTACCCGGGACCGGGCTCCTTGGTACCGCCGACGGACACGTCGACGGCGAGCGAGCGTTGCTCGCCCTCGCCCTGTACCGCGACCGCGAGGTAGTACCAGCCGGGCAGCATGTCGGCGACCTCCTGCTGCCGTTCGCTGCGGTTGAGGTAGCGCACGGGTCGGGTCGCGAACGGGTCCGAACGGCCGGCGAAGATGTGCTCGGTGTCGAACACGGCCGCCGACTCCTGGGCGAGTTCCTCGCGTACGGGGTTGTACAGGCGCACCTCGGTCGGGGCGTACCCCCGCCCGCCACCGACCCGGACCTGGAGGGCCAGGCTCTGGCCCCAGTCCAGGCGGACGCGGTAGAAGGCCCATTCGCCGAACGCGACGTCGTCGGTGAAGTGGCCGGAGCCGGGGAGCGCGGCGGCATCGGCGAACGAGCCGCCGCCGACCACCGGTACGGGCGCACCGCCCGGTTCGGTGTAGCGCGCGATCACGGATTCGGCCGGGCCCTTGTCGAGCACGGCCGGCTCCAGGAAGATCCGCAGTTCCAGCGGGACCGGCGGACCGGTGCCCCGGCGGGTCACCGAGAACACCTGCCGTCCGGGCCGGGCACAACTGTTGTTGCGGCCGGTGGAGGTCGCCCCCCAGTTCAACGACGCCGTGACGACCTTCGACAACGACTGGGAGAGTCCGGTTTCCGTCCGGCACGAGCCGCTGCGGTCGTCGATCTGCTTGAGATCGAGCGCCTCCAGGCCCTTCACCGTGCTGACGGTCGTCCCCGACACGTATACGGTGTGGCCCAGGGGCACGTCCACGGCGTAGTACTTGACCTCTTTGTCCGCCATCCGGTCCAGGTAGTCACCGGGTGCCAGTGACACCGCGCGGGCGCCGTCGGGCGCGCCGGAGACGGGTGTTCCGGTGGGCGAGTAGGTGCGGGGCGCATGGTGGTTCAGCGGGGCGGACGCGGGTTCCGGCGACGACCGGTGGGCGGCGAGGTCGTGCGCCTCGGCGGCGAAGGCGTGCGGCCCCACGCCGGACACCGACACCATGCCCAAGGTGAGCGCCGCCGTACCGGCCAGGAACGCGCGCAGACTCATGCCCGGGAATGTAGATCAGGATTGCACTTGCAAACAATAGATTACCGGAGAGTAATGGGTCCGCAGGGTGCTCGAACCCCTGCGCTAGGGTGACCGCGTGCCCACACCGCTCGCCGGCCGCTTCACCCTCGTCGATCCCGTCGGAACCGGAATGTCCGGCACCGTATGGCGGGCGTTCGACCACCGGTTGGGCGGCTACTGCGCCGCCAAGCTGGTGCGCCCGGCCGACGCGGGTCTGCTGCTGCGAGTGGTGCGCGAGCAGGGGCTCCGACTGGAACACCCGCACGTCTCGTCGCCCTACACGTGGGTCGCCGACGGGGACGTGCTGATCGCGATGGAGTTGTACGCGGGTGGGTCGCTGGCCTCGCTGATCCGGGATCACGGCGCCCTGCCCGAGCCGTACGTCGCGGCGATTCTCGGCCAACTCCTGGACGCCCTGGAGCATGTGCACGACGTCGGCCTCGTGCACCGCGACGTCAAGCCCGCGAACGTCCTGCTCGAGGTGACCGGCCAGGGCCGGCCGCACTGTCTGCTCGGCGACTTCGGCCTGGCGCTGCCCCGAGAGGGTCCGCGGCTGACCGAGGCCGGTCACGTGGTGGGCACTTGGGGCTATCTGCCGCCGGAGGCCGCCACCGGCGCGCCGCCGGACGTGCGCCGCGACCTGTACGCGCTGGGCATCCTGGCGTGGCAACTCCTGTCGGGGAGCGAGGATCCGCCCGACGGGCCGCCGAGCGTGCCCGCCGACGCCGGCGCGTTGTGGGACCTGGTGGGCACGCTGACCGAGGCGGAACCGCAAGAGCGACCGCGGGACGCCGCGTGCGCGTCGGCGCGGCTGCGGGAGATCGCGCCCGGATTGGGGCCGGTGACGCCCGCGTCGACCGCGGACGGCGAGCCGATCGAGGTCTTCGACGTGGTGGGCCCGCTGCCCGGTGAGGCTCCGGAAGGCCCGGTGCTGCGCGGGGTGTCGCGGACCACGGTCACCTGGCCGGACGGTCGGGTCCCGGCGGTGCGCGGTGCCTCGTCGGGGGGCCGAACGGTCGCGGTGTCGTGGTCGGGGTCCACGCCGCAGGGGCCGACCGCGCCGCCGGTACCGCCTGTCGTCACGGCGCCGCCCGTCCTCGCCGCACCGCCCGCGCGGCCGGTCGACACACCGCCGGTACCACCCCTCGCGCCGCCGTCGGCGCCGGCCGCCTTGTCGGGGCTCGCGGTGTCGGCCGAGGCGCCGTCGGTCTCGCTGTGGTTGCGGGCGGCGGAACGGAACGCGGCCGACCCGGCTCCCCGGGCACCCGTGCCGGTCGGGGCGCCGGCCGGAAATCGCCGTGGTCGGCGCCGAGTCGGATCACCCGGGAAGTGGGCGTTCGTGGGCGGCGTGGTCGCCGTCGCGGCGGTGACGACCGCGTTGATCGCGAGCGGCGACGAGGACGATCCGGCCGACCCCGGTCCCACGCAACCGAGCGCACCCGCGCTCACCCGCCCCTCGGACCGGCCGTCCGGCACCGCGGGGTCGCAGCCGTCGGCCTCGCCCCCGGTGCCGGCGCCGCTCCCGAGGGACGTGGCGGCCGGCACCCCGTGCGACTGGTACGACGTGTCGGCGGAAGTTCGCACACCCGAGGGAAAACGGATGCGCTGCACCTATCGGGACGACGGGACGTATCGGTGGATGGCGCTCCCGACGCCCTGAGCCGGCCGTCGAACCGGCGGGCCGGACGTCGCGCGCCGACTCGGGAGCGATCCGTTGCATTGCAATTGCAAACACGCCGTTCGCAGTGCATGATGCGACGGTGACCAAGTCGCAGGAGGACCAGGAGGCCGTCGCGCGCAACCGGGCGCGCCAGACGGAGTGGTACGGCGAGCCGTTGAACGACCGCTTCCGTCGACTCCTGAAACGGCTGGGCACCTCGCAGATGGAACTGGCCGCCATGCTGGGTCTGTCCGCACCGATGCTCTCGCAACTGATGTCCGGTCAGCGGGCCAAGATCGGCAACCCCGCCGTGCTGGCCCGACTCCAGGAGGTCGAGGCACTCGTGGCCTCCACCGACTTCGACCGCCTGGCGGTCGCCGATCGGGAGGCCGCGCTGGAGCGGGTGCGTTCGCATCAGCCCAGCACACGCACGGCCCTGCGGCTGAACGGTCCCGAGGTGCTGACGGGTCCGCGTGCGGACCCGGCCGCGGCGGTGCACGCGGTGTTGCGCGCGGTGGCGTCGGCCGCCGAGATCGAGTCCGCGGCCGAACTGCTCGCCCAGCGCTACCCGGGCCTGGCGGAGGTCCTGCGGGTGTACGGCAACGGACGCACATCGGACGCCCGTGAACACTTCCGGGCCACCGTGGGACTCTCGGCGCTATAGGCGTTCGCGGATCATCGTGCGCCCGACGACGTGTCCGCCCACCGCGCCCGCCGCGCCCACCACGAGTGGCGGACGCAACGGGCGCGATGGGCCCAGCGGATGCGACGGACACGGTGCCCCGGCCGACGCGGCCGGGGCACCCGCTCCATCGATCGTCGACCCGACGCGGTGCCCCCGATCAGCCCGCGGCGCGCGAGATCTCCGGGTCCGCCGCTCCGCTGCGCAAGGTCCGCGAGGGCAACTGCCCGTATGTCTCGCGGTACATGGAACCGAAACGCCCCAGGTGACCGAAGCCCCAACGCAGCGCGATGTCGGTCACCGTCTCCCGGGACCTTCCCTCGGCCACGTTGAGCAGATCCGCGTGCGCGCCGGCCAGGCGCACTCGGCGGAGATGGCCCACGGGAGTCACGCCCAGGTGGATGCGGAACTTCTCCTGAAGCGTACGCACACTCATGCCCGCCGCTGCGGCCACGGCCTTGACCGAGATCGGTTCACCGGCGTGTTCGGCGCAATACGCCAAGGCCCGGCGCAGGCCGTTCGGTTCGGTCGAGCCCGCGTCGGGCCGCGAACCGGCGCCGTAGGCGGGCGCGCAGGAGAGCAACCCGTGCACCAGGACCTGTTCGAAATGCCGCGCGGCCAACTGCGAACCGGCCAGATGCCCGGCCGAGTCGACCATCGCGCTGAAGTCGCGGGCCAGCGAAAGCCATTGCCGGACGCCGAGGTCGGCGCCGTCCAGGTACGGGCCCAACGCGCCGACCCTCGACGACTCGCCGGCACCGGCGCGCTCCATCGCCCGCTCCATCGCCGCGCCCGGGATCCGGACGATCACCACGGAGGTGTCGGGTTCCCAACTCAGCCGCGCCGGGCGATCGGGACCCAAAACACACGGGGAGAGAGCGCTCTCCACGTCGTCGATGACGACCCGGCCCCACCCCCGGTGGCGGATGGGGATCAGGTAATCCGGGGTGTTGCCGTCGAGATACATGTCGACGCGGGCGCCGTAGGCGAGTTCGTGGATCGATATGTCGCCCTCGTGCAGCACCCGGAAGCTCGCCTTGATCCGCGCTGCGGGGATGTGCAGCCGGTGCGGCCCCAGCCGGGAGGCCACGGCCGCGTGCACGGCGGCGGGATCGGCCCCCTGATAGAGCACGCGCCGATGGGCGGTGGTCTCGGTCGTGGGAACGCGGGCGGCCTCGGCGATGGGTTGCCTCCGCTCGACCAATACGGGACGAAAGGGGGTGGACGCGGACATGATCTCCTGGATCTTCGCCTCGATGGGACGGTTCACGTCGGGCGCCTCACGGAAGTGACCGCGACGCTGCGGGACAGGCGCGCCGATCGGTCGCGGACGACCCGGACGTGGGCGATTTCGCGGTGGTCGGTGTCACACACGCGGGCGGGTCGCGAGGACGGGCGATATATGCCCGCCGGCCCCATTTGCCCGTACCGCATTTGTGCCTGCCCGTCCGCTTCGGAATTGGATGTCACGGACCGCGTTCGAATGAACGCGCTTTCGTTCGAGTATGGATCCGTGAAGAGTGCAGCATAAGGTCGAGTCCGTTACCCGGCGCTGGTAAATTCGTCAGTAACAACGTGGGCCGCTCCCGGGTGGCCCCGTCACGGGGAGCTCAATATGCCGAAAATCGGTGACCGAACGCCGCTGACTACCGAATTGTTGGCCACTCCGGCCATGATCAGGGCCTGTGCGGACCGCGATCTGGGGGCCATATTCCGGCTCGCCCAAGATGACCTCGGATTTACTCTGAGCAAATTGGCGCGGCTGTGCGAGATGACCCCGAGCAGGGTGGGGGATTACGTCAAGGGAAGGGCCCAGGTCCGCCAGCAGCACGTTATCGAGCGGGTTTCCCAGGGGTTGCGCATTCCCGGCGAAATGTTGGGCCTGGCCCCCCAGCCGTGGGAGGACGACCGGCCTCTGGACGCCCCGGCTCCGGTGGGGGAGCCGGCCCGCGCCGTCGTCGCCGCCGCCGACCACTGGGAACCGGTGCCGTGGGACACGCCGAGCGAGAAGCCGATGCCGTTCGGGGACGCGGTGGAACTCTCCCTGCAGGTGAACATCGAGGTGGATGCCCGGGGGGACGTGCGGTTGACCTATCGCCAGGTGGTGCTGAACCTGACCGGCCGACCGCTCACCCGGATGGTCCGGGAGATGTGGTTCGAACGCACCCGCGGCCGATTGACCATCACGCCCACCGACGCGTGCGATCGGCAGATCGCCATCCAGCGGCTGTACGAAACCACCGGCTTGAGCAAGTTCGCGTGCCAGATTTCGCCGCCGGTCCCGCACGGGGAGACTACGGTCATCGAATACGTGTGTGAGGGAGGGATGTTCGTGGACGCGACGTACTGGCGTCAGGCCATCGCGCGGCCTACGCGACAATTCTCCCTGAGCGTGACCCAACACGGGGTCACCGAGTTCCGCGGGTGCGGTGCGATCGAGCAGTATCCGGACGGCTCGGAGAATTCGGTCACCCAGCACACCCGATGGAGTCTCGACGAGGATCGACTGCACGTGACGTTGTCCAGGCAAGACCTGCACGCCAATCAGTACGTGACCTTGCGTTGGGATGTGGTCCATGACAGTGCGTAACGAGATCGAAGCCGCGATTCGCGCCTGGCACCACCTCGAGATCGACCGAGGTGGTGCCCCGATCATCGACTTCGACTTCTTTCCCGAGGCCGCGCCGGTGCCCGCCGCGGGCGATCGATTGGCCGTACACGCGCGGCTGAGCGAACTCGCGGCAATCCCGGAAGTGGCCGACGCGCCCCGCCTGGCCACCCGGCTGAACGCCGATCTGGCTTATCTGGGCGCCCAGTTGGGGCAACGACTCGAACTCGACGAGTACATCCGGGCCACCCAGGGCTGTGCCGCGGTGGGCTGGTCCGCGGACTATGTCACCGAACGGGCGGCGCTGGCCCGGGAGTTGCTGGAGGCGTTGGGGATCGGCTGGCACGACGCCACCGATCGGGAACTGCGGATCGCCGAAGAGCCCCTGGACGCGGACCTGGTGCCGGCCGAGATCCGGGTGGCGGCGGCGGAGTACGAACCGGCGGTCCGCAAGGTGACCGAATCCGTGGCGTCCTACGAGCTGACCATCGAATGCGTCGAGGTCGACGCCTACTGGGCGTACTGGCTGGACGGCGTGGGACGGCACGTTCGACTACGGCTCAATCCGCGCAACGCGCGCTTCACCCGGGTCGGCGCACGGCAGTTCGCACTGCACGAGGTGCTGGGCCACGGTCTCCAGGCGGCGAGCTTCGCGCACCGGTGCGCCGGCGAGGACGTGCCGTGGGTGCGGGTGTTGTCGGTACACGGACCCACCCAGGTGGTGCTGGAGGGACTGGCCCAGGCGCTCCCGCTGTTCGTGACGCCCGACGACGCCGTGCTGATCGCCCGGGTACGACTGGACCACTACCTGCAACTGGTGCGCAGCGAACTGCACTTGGCCATCAACCGGGGCGTGGGTGTGGCGGCGTGCGCGGCCCATGCCCGGGCCCGGGTGCCGTTCTGGACCGACGAGCAGATCGCCGATCTGATCTGCGACCGCGGCGCCAACCCACTGCTGCGCTCGTACCTGTGGGCCTATCCGGCCGGCTTCGACTGGTTCGTCCGGCTCGCCGAGGAAGGGGGGCCGGTAGCCGCCGACGTGCTGCGCGCGGCATACCACACCCCCCTGGCTCCCGACGACCTGCACCGCCTGTGGGCTGCCGGGCCGCAGGTGGGCGGGAGCGGAAACCCGCTTCCGCCACGCGCGCTCGCGCACCTCTGACCAACCCACGCGGCCCCGCCGGGCGGGGCCGCAGGATCGGACCCGGCCGGCGTGCTCAGGTTCGCGCCATCCGCCTGCGGGCCGCTCGCGCCCCCGCCGAATCCGCCGCCCCGCCGGCCGCGTAGGCGTCCAGCACCAAGGGGCCCACGGCCCGCGCGAGGACCGGGTCGGCGACCCGCAACCAGCAGAAGTGCGCGTTCGCGGCCATCCGCGCCGGCCACTGCCCGGGCTCGGCCGATCCATCCCCGAACGTGACCGCCTCGGCGTACAACCGCACGGCCAACTCGGGTCGCCCCGTGGCCAGGGCCACATAGCCGTGCACCTCGCGCGCGGCCAACCGCTGTGCCGGATCCGCCGTCGAACTCGCGTCCAGATCGGCCGCGATCGCCAACGCGTGAGCCCCGTTCCCGGCCTGCATCGCACCGCGAATCAGGTCCAGGACCAAGCGCTGATCCTCACCGGGAGGCGGCAGGTCGTCGGGCGTGCGCACACGCGCGGCCGACGGCGCCGAAACCGCGGGCGCGGACCCCGGCGGGGCCCAGGTCGGCGCCGGCGCGATCGGGTCGACACCGACGGCCGGGCTCGCCGCCGACCCGATGGGGGGCGCCGCCGTGAACCCGGGTGCCACCGGCGGCCGGGTCGCCGGGGACCCGGCGGCCTCCTCGGCCGAGGACCGTCGCAGGCCGAACCTGGCGCGCCGTCGCGCCGGTTGCGCCGGCTCGGCTCGCCGCGCAGGCAGCACCGGCGGGCCCGCCTCGGCGATGGAGCGGTCCGCGTACACGTTCAACGGAAACATGGTCCCGTCCGCCTCCACGGCGTGCACCCGAACCGGATGCCCGAGCAGCCGAGCCTGTTCGGCGACCACCGCGAGGGCGATCGCGCGTGGATCGCCCCCGGGCGGCACCGGCACGGCCTGACCGGCCACCCTTACGGATCGATCCGCCGAAATCTCCACGACGATGACGGGCCCGTCGGGAACGATGCCAGTTGTCACGAGGGCTCCTCGATATCAGGAATCGGCGCACCGGCGACACGGTGGTGACGCGCAGTGGAAATGCGCTCACGGAATCGACCCGAGGAGGTCGCGATCGAATGTCACCCCGCCATCGGCTCGATCCGGGCGCCTGCCGGAATGAATGGGGGGAAGCGGAACTGTTTTGCAGCATACATTCGACGGTGCAGTCGGGGCGGCGGCGGGGGTATCGACCGGCGCAACATTTCGAGGATAAAGTCGTCGCTCGGGCGTCCCGCCATTCGATGCGGCATCGGGTGTCGATGTTTCCGGGCAATTGCGGGGAGCCGGCGGGCGGTCGCCGGGGCGGGTCCGGGAAGCCCCGGGCGGCCATTCCCTGCGGTTACCTTCGGGTTTACCGAGTTCGGGTAACCGATACGGCCTTTGCGCGCGCGCCCGATGAGGGCACGCTGGCGGCAGGTAAGGCACGATCTCGCATCGGCGGAGAGATAACGCATGAAACTCCCGAACAAGGTCGACGTCCTCGAAGAGCCGGGGGGCGCGATCGAGTTCCTGTCCCCGGCTCGGACGACGGCGGCCGTCCGGCGTCTGGCGGCGGTGTATCCGCACACCGCCCTGCCGACGTTCCACGACGAGCTGGTCGCCGTCCGCCGGCGCGCCACCGCGGTGGAGTCGGAGCACGGAGACCCGGACGGCGCGCGCGTCGACCCGCTGACCAAGGCACTCGTGCGCGGTATCTCCGGCTGGGCCCGGCACGACCTGGGAGACGCCCGCGAAGCGTTGGCCGCGACGCAGGCCGGACTGGTGAACGCGGTCGCGGACGCGCGCAACCCCAGCGCCGAAGTGTGGCTGCGCGGTGTGCAGTCGTTGATCGCCTACCGGGCCGGCTGGGTGCACGAGGCGCTGCGCTACGCCCGACTGGGCGCTTCGGTACAGGACTCCGGAGTGGGCACCGCCGCCGTGTGGCTGCACTCCCTCGTCGCGCTGACCCAGGCCTCGCTGGGCGACGCGCTCGCGGCGTCGGCCGCGCTGCGCGCCGCCGCCGACGCCCGCGAGCTGTCCCGGCGCGACGAACTCGACGAGATCGGCGGCCTGCTGAACTTCGACCCGGCTCGGCAAAGTGCCTACGAGGCACTGACCCGGGTCTTCATCCCCGGCGCGGAACGCCGGGCGATCGAAGCCGCGGAGATCGCGCTGAGCCGGTACGCGGCGGTCGCCCCCGAGGGCTACTCGTTCGCCGACGAGATGCAGGCCCGGGTCGCCATCGCGCTGGCCTACGCGAGCCTGGACGAGATCGAGGCGACCACCGAGGCGCTGCGCCCGGTGCTGCGACTCGAACCGGCCTGGCGCGTGCACGGCTTGTTGTCCCTGGTCATGCAGGTGCACGTGCGGCTGCGTCGTCCGCTGCGGGCGCGCGAGACCCGCGTGCGCGAACTCCAGGAGGAGATCGAGACCTTCTGTCAGATGCCGCTGTCCCTGGACACGCAGGCCTGAGCCGGGTCGAACATCGCCATGCGCCGGGTCAGGTGCCGTGCGAAGGCCGGCCGCAGGTCCAAGGTCGGACACGATCCCGGCCCCCGCGCCGCGACACCTCGGTCAACGCGCCACCCTTCCCTTCAGCCGCATCGCGGCCAAGACCCGCTCCTGGGCCAGCGAGCGCGCGGCCTCGTGCGAGGTGATCCCTCGGCGAGCGCCCTCCTCGTGGACCAGTACGGCGTTCTCGCGCAGCTTCGTGGACACGGTCGCCCGGATCACCTCCGGGTCCGGGCGAAACGCCGAGTAGCGTGCGTCCATGGCGAATCCGGCGGCCACCACACCGCCGGCGTTCGCGATGAAATCGGGCACCACCACGATGCCCCGGTCCGCGAGCACGCGTTGGGCGGCGGGCGAGGTGGGCAGGTTGGCGCCCTCCACGACCAGCCGGGCGGTGATCCCGTCGGCCACCCGCTCGTCGATCACGTCCTGGATCGCCGCCGGCACCAACACCTCGGTGGGTACCGTCAGTTCGAATCCGAGCGGATGCACGGTCCCGCCCGAGTACTCCTTGACCGCGAGGTCGCCGCTGTCCGCGTGCGCGCGCAGCAACCGTTCCACCTCCAGGCCGTGCGGGTCGTACAACGTCCCGTGCACGGAGGAGACCGCGACCACCGTCGCACCGAGCTCCGCGAAGCGGCGCACGGCGGCCGAGCCGACCGCGCCGAACCCCTGGACCACCACCCGGGCGCCCCGAAGGGGCAGATCGACGTGCGCCAACATCGCGTCGGCCACTTCCGCCACCCCGAACCCGGTCACCCCGAGCCGGTCGTAGGGGACCCCGCCCAACACGGCGTCGGTGCCCACGGCCGCACCGCGATCGCCCAGTTCGTCCTGGATGATCGCGGCGTCGTCCTCGGTCAACCCCATGTCCAGACCGAACACGTACTCGCTGGGCACCTCGTTCCACAGGGCTCGCGCGAACGCCCGCAGTATCGCCTCTTTGTCCGATCCGGCCGGATCGCTCACGATTCCGGCCTTGGCACCGCCGTAGAACAGGTCGACCGCCGCCCACTTCCACGTCATGACCCGGGCCAACCGGGCCACCTCGGTGGTGGTTACCGTCGGGGACATCCGGGTGCCGCCCTTACCCATGCCACGGGCGGTGTTGTCGATGACCAACACGCCCTTCATTCCGGTGCGGGTGTGTGACACGGAGACGACCTTCTCCGGCCCCCACTGATCCATCAGCGACAGGACATCCGACATGTCGAAGCACTCCTCGAGACCCAACGATCGATACGGTTACCGTGCTCCAACAGAGTCGTGGCCCGGATTCCGAGTGCCAAGATGCGCCAGCCCGCGACCTCGTTCGAGCGAGGCCAAGGAATACTGATGCTCAACCCCTTGCACCTGCAGACGCTCATCGAGGTCGTGCTCACCGGCTCGTTCGCGCGCGCCGCGCGCCGCACCGGATACACCGCGTCGGCGGTATCCCAGCAAATCGCCGCGCTGGAACGAGCGGTGGGAACGCCGCTGTTCGAGCGCGAGGCCCACGGCATCCGGCCGACCGGGATGGCGTTCACGATCGCCGATCGGGCCCGCGACGCGATCGCCGTACTGGACAGCCTGGAGCGCGACATCCGCGATGTGGTGCAAGGCCGCAGCGGCAGGCTGGCGTTGGGCACGTTCCCCACCGCCGGTGAACGCCTGGTCCCGCACGCCGTGGCCGAGTTGACCCGACTGCACCCCACCGCCGAGATCCTGCTGGACGAGGCCGAGCCGGACGACCTGGTGCCGCAGGTGCAGAAGGGCGACCTGGACCTGGCCCTGGTCTTCGCCTACGACCTGGTGCCGCGCGTGTGGCCGGACGAACTCACGGTCTTCCCGCTCGTCGAGGAGACGCTGGCACTCCTGGTGCCGGAGGGCCACCCCGCGCTGCGCGAGGACGGCGTCGACATCGGCGAGCTGGCCGACGAGCGGTGGGTGGCCAGCCGGCCCGGGACGGCGGGTTCCACGAGCCTGTCCCGGGTGTGCGCCGCGCACCGCTTCGCGCCCAAGGTGGCCTTCCGCAGCAACGACTACGACGTCGTGCAGGGCCTGGTCGCCGCGGGGGCGGGCGTGGCCATCGTCCCCGGCCTGGCCTACCAGGCCCGGGAGGGGGTGGTGGGCGTACCGCTGGCGCACACCCCCTCGTATCGTCGGGTGTCCGCGCTGTACCGCACCGCCAACCACAATCCGCTGATGAAGGCGGCGTTGGAGGCGTTCGTGTTGGCCGGGCAGCGGCTCCAGGGCCGGTTCGTCCGGGCCGACGAGTCGCTCGGGCCGCTGGGGGCCCCGGCCGCCGAGCGCGTGGAGCGGGGGATGAAGCAGAGCTGATCGTGTTCCCGAAATCGGGGGCGGAACGCCGGGAGCCGCCGCTTTCGGCCCCGTGGATATCGAGCGATGGCTCGCCCGCAGCGAGCCATCGATTCCCGCGTGACACGGGGCGGAAAACGGCCGGCCATTCCCGCGACGGCGACGGACCGCGGCCGGCGGAGCGGATGAACCCGCGGACGCGGAAAAGGTCGGATTCGCCGTGCGTACATCGGCAGATCGCCGAATCGACATCCGACGGGGGTGAATTCGGTGAAGCGTGCGGTGCTCGGTCAGGCGGTCGCGGACCGTTCGAGGTCGGCCATTCGTCGAGCGACCGCCTTGGCGGCGGGGGAATCGACAGCGGAAATGGTCGTGTACGCGTCCCGGACGAGTCGGCCCAACGCGAGCGCGGATTTCGGATCCTTCACCCGGAGCCAGCAATAGTGCGCGTTCTCCGCCATGCGCGGCGGCCAGTCGCCGTCCGCGCCCAGGCGCAGACCGATCGAGACGGCTCCGGCGTACAACTCCACCGCCGGTTCGACCCGACCCGACAACAGGGCCACGTAGGCGTGGACTTCGCGGCCGGCCAGGGTCTGGGCGGGATCGCCGGTCGCCGCGCTCGTCGCGTCCAGGACGGCGGCCAACTCCAACGCGCGCGCCGTGTCCCGCTCGTCGATCGAACGTCGAATCAGGCCGAGGGTGTGCGCCTGCTCGCGCGAGGGCGCCGGCGCGGAGGCGACCCCGCGGGGCGCCGCGGAGGAGACCCGCGACGTGTTCCTCGCCGCGCCGGAAGCCACCTCGGAAGCCACCTCGGACGCCGCCTCGGCCGGTGCGGCGGCGCTCGCGGCAGCGGTGGGAGGTCGCCAGGCGGGGCTCGGACCAGGAGTTTCGTCGCCGCCGGGGGCCGGCGAAGCGGGTTCTGCGGCAGCCGACGGGGCGGCGGATTCGGCGATCGGGGATCCGGGGCGCGCGGGTTCCGGCGACCGGCCGGCCGGCGTCGGGTCCACTGCCGGGCGAGGGTCCGACGGTGCCGTCTCGCGGGTTTCGTGGGCTTCGTGGAACTCGGGGGCGGGGCGCGGCGCGAGGTGCGGCTCGGGCACCGAGTCGGGCGGCGGCCCGCTCGGTTCGCTCTTCCTGCGGCGGCCGAAGAGGCCGCGCCGGGTCTGTGGGGCGGGCGAGGACGGGCCCGCTTCGGTCGCCGAGCCGTCCGTGGACACCACCAGCGGGAACGTCGTACCGTCCGGTTCGACGGCGTCCACCCGTACCGGGCGGCCGAGCAGCCGCGCCGTCTCGGCCGCGACGGCAAGGGCCGCCGCCCGAGGATCACCATTGAATTCGACCGGTATCACATTGCCGTCGACGCGAACGGTGTCGTCCCACGCGATCTCGATGGTGACAACCGGCCAAGCGGGTATGGCGTTACCGGTCACGAGAGCTCCTCGATTTCGGGAATCGGTGTACAGCCGCACCGATTGTGACGTGCTGTGATAACCCCTTCACGGAGACTTCCAAGCGGGCGTCGTCACCCGAAGCGGGCGGCCGGTGCTGCGGTCCGGCCCTATTCGCCCGGCCGCGTGAAACCGAGCGCCGATGTCGAAGTCGCGGATGGGAAGCATACATTCACCGGCGTGCCGGCGCTCGGCTCGCCGACCGGGTCCGCCCGTGTATCGAAGGCGGAGCGCAGCACGAGTACGATGCCGACGACCGTCCCGGGTGACTCATTCGATGGGGATACCGGGTCATTTCCTTTGACTGTGCCCGGATTTCGCCGGCCCGTACCGCGGACCGCCCGGAACCCTCCCGAGCCCGGGCGCGTCCTCGGTGAGGCCGGGGACCGCGTGGCCGTCCGCCGATGGTCTTAGGGTGGGTTCCCACGATGCGCGCGGACTCGCTTGGCACAGTCGTGATCGCGCACGGTGGGAGGTCTCGGTCGAGACCGGACGACGCGTTCGAGACGCTCGTCGAGGATCCAGGGGGAGCCGTACATGATCGACCCTGCTTCGGTGCCGGCCGTACCGGTGATCGTGATCGAGATGACCGTCCACGGGGAGACGGCCGTGGACGGGGTACTCGTGCCCTTGGCGCCCGACGAGGACGCGCGGGCCGAGGCGATTCGGTGGGTCTCCGTCAAGGCCCTGGCCCTGGGGCGGCCGGTGCGGGCGGTCGCGGTCGAGGCGGACGGTACGCGCTGGCCGTTGATCGTCGGCGTCGACGGCGCCGTGGTGGCGACGGACGCGCATCCCGAGCCCGCCCGGTCGGCCGCCCCGGCCGGCCGACCGGCGCCGGTCGGGGAGACGCACACCGCTCCGGTCGAGTTCGAGACGGTCGAGGCGCGGCCTGCGCCTTCCGCGGCGTCGGCGCCGCCCGCCGCTTCGGTGCCCGCCGCGGCCTCGGTGCCCGCCGCTCCGAGCCCCGCCACGCCCGAACCGGCCGTCCCCGAACCCTCCGTCCCCGCCGGCTCCACCGCCGCCCCCGAGTCCTCGGCTTCCATCGCCCGACAGCGGCACGAGCTGCTGGTGCGGATCCGGGCGGCGGCCGACGCCGGGAAGCTGGACGAGGCCCGCGAACTGTCGGAGCGACTCGTGGCGGACGGCGGGACGCCACAGAGGGGGGCGCGCGAGGTGCGCGCGTATGTCGCCGCCCTCGCCGGTGAACCCGAGCTGGCGGCGCGCATCTACGCCGAATTGGCCCTCGAGTCGGGCGTCGACGTCGCCTCGGACCCGGCGGCACAACGCTATGCCGCCAACGCGTACACCAGTTGGCGACGGGTGACCCGGCTGCGGGCGAGCCTGGAAGTCGGTCCCCTCGTGGTCGAGGCGCAGGTGCGGGTGCGCGGCGTCGAGGATCCGACGACGGGCGTCGCGACGCGCTGGCTCGAGGAACTCCGTTCGTTGGGTTGAGCGGTTCGGCAGGTCCTGTCTCGTTCGGCCCCGGCGGGCGACGGCCTCGTCACCGGTCCCGAGGCCGACGACTCATCGAGACTCATCGAGGGGAGACGATCCAGTGGAAGAGCGTCGGGAAGGTGCCGACGAAGGCGCCACGACACAACGCGACCGAGTCGTTCCCGAGGTGGGCGCGGTCGACGGGGCGAGCAGATCGGAGGCCGCGCTGCTCCCGCCGGACGAGGAGTGGTGGCCCGGCACGACGCCGCGCCCCGCCGATGACCCGGACGGGCCGCGGACGTTGCTTCCGCCGGACGAGGAGTGGTGGCTCGACGAGCCGCCGCGTCCCGCCGCCGGCCGCGGCGGGCAGGAGTCGCTGCTCGCGCCGGAGGGGGAGTGGTGGCCCGCGACGATCGACGTACCCGCGGTCTCCGCCGGCACCGCGGCCCAGCCGGGCGACCCGGCCGATCCCGGTGCCGGGCGGGCCTGGACGCCGCCGCGGCAGTTGTCCGCCCCCGCGTGGTGGCCGGCCGAGGGCGACGCGCGGGACAACACGCCGGCGGCGGAAGCCGCGGCAGTGTCACTGCCCGTGCCGGCGCCCGAGTCCGCGCCGCGGCCCGAGCCGCAGCCCGCGCCGGAGCCGGAGCCCACGCCCGCCTTCCAGCCCGCGCCGGAGCCGGAGCCCACGCCCGCCGTTCAGCCCGCGCCCGTGCCGGAACCCAAGCCCAAGCCCGTGCCGGCACCCGAGCCGGAGTCCGATTTCGAGCCCGCCGAACTGCCGCCGTACGTCTCGCCGTACGCCGGATTCGAGGAACTGGACCAGGACCCGCCGCGCCGGGCCGCCGCGATGCCGTCGGTGCGTCCGGGGGGTTCCGGCGACGAGGAGCCGCTGCCGTACGTCTCGCCGTACGCCGGTTACGAGGAACTGGACCAGGACCCGCCGCGCCAAGCCGCCGCGACACCCTCGGCGGCCTCGGTGTCCACGGCAGGTCCCGATCCCGATGAACCGCCGCCCTACGTCTCGCCGTACGCCGGCTACGAGGACGAGCCGGACGAAGCCGATTCGCACACCTTTGCGGATGCGAATGCGCAACCGGAAGCGCCGCAGGCCGGCTCGCCGGGCGCCGGTCCCACCGGCTACTTCCCCCGCCCCCACGACTGGGAGCTGGCCGAGGAGAAGGCGGATCGCAAGCGGATCAAGCCGATGCTCCTGGTCGCCGCGGGTGCCGCCGGCCTGCTGGTGATCACCATCGGTGTGGTGCTGGTCTCGGGTGGTGACGAGGAGCCCGCGGCGGCGCCGGAGCCGTCTCTGCCCAGCACCCTCGCGCCCGGACCGGCGGATCGGCAGGTGCCGGTCCAGCCCGGCAAGCCGTCCGGATCCGCGACCGCGTGGACGACGCAGACCGCGCGACCGGTCGAGCAGGCCCAACTCGCCGCCCGGGTACCGCGTTCGGTCGCGGTGAGCGGCTTCGAGAAGGCGCTCAAGGTCACCTGGGAGGCGCCGGTGAACGTCCAGAACGTGAGCGGGTATGTGGCCATCGCGCAGACGCCCGCGGGCAGTCTGGTCGAGCGGGTCCTGGTCGGCGCCAACGAGCGGGCGGCGATCTTCCCGTCGGCGCCCCGCAGTTCCTGCTTCGTGGTGAGCACGCTGATCGGAGAGCCCACCGGCGTGCTCGTCGCGCGCGGCGAACCGGTGTGTCCCGACGCGTACCCGCCCTCGTCCGCGCCGCCGAATTGACCGATTCGCCGGTCCGGGTCCGGTCGCGCGCCGCCGTCCCGGGCGGTCATCCGATTGGCGCGATCGGTCCCACGCAATGTGGATAGTGGGGTTCCCACGGGGTGGCTAATGTCGGCGTGCGCCTTGCATCAATCGGCATCATCACGTCTTACGGAGCACCATCTCGTGGCAGACCCCACAATCGGCCGGTTCCCGCCGATCGCACGGCGACGTGGAGGTCTGTCCGGCGCGGAGCAAGCGCGCGCTGGTGACCTCCGTCCACCCATTTTTTTCGCGCGCGCGCGGAAATACGGCACTACGGCCGATGTTTCGGGACTTCACCGAAGCAGCAGGCTCGGATCGGCGGGGCGGGGCGGTGCCGACTGCCGAACGCCTGGAGATACAGATGGTGCTGTTCGATCTGCTGCTGCCGATGGACGACCCGAAGCCGAAGCCGCCACCGGCGCCCACGTACATCGTGCCGCCGGACACGGTGAAGAATCTGCCCCCCGCTCCCGGGGGGAACGCGCCTTTCGCCGGGCCGCTGAACGACATCATCGGCATCGCCTTCTACCTGACGCTGACCGCGTGCGTGGTGGGATTCCTGTTGTCCGCAGCGAAATTGGCCATGACGTATCGCAACGGGGATGCCGAGGGAACCATCTTCGGGGCGGGCTGGGTGATGGTCGCCTGCGCCCTGGCGGGAAGTTCGGTGTCGATCGCGAAGGCGGTCGTCTTCTGATGCCGTACTCCCGGAATCCGGCCACGGTTCGTATCGTCACGCTTCGACGACCGTCGTAACGCGGGATGTGATCGCGTGTCGCGTCGACCCGAAGAACCGAAGGACAATCCCTGGCTACCGCGTGCCGCGGTGGTAGTCGAGGCCGAACCCGTGGTGGAGGCTCCCACCTACGTCAGCCTCGGGCCTCAATCGCCCCAACGCGGTTTGGTACAACCGGGAGCCGGAGGGCTGGGCACCTGGACTCCCCCCGGCTCCGCTCGCCCGCCCTGGTGGTGGGTGAGTTGCCATGGTGGAGCGGGGGAGAGCACCCTCGCGCTGGCGATACCGCAGGGCGCCGAATCGGGAGGCCGGGGATGGCCGATCTCCTCGACGTCGGAACGGCACGGGGTGGTCCTGGTTGCCAGGACCCATGCGGGTGGTCTGCACGCGGCCCAGAACGCCGGGCGGCAATGGGCTGCCGGGGCACTGGAAGGCGTCGACCTCCTGGGACTGGTGGCCGTCGCGGACGCCCCCGGCCCGCTGCCGAAGAGCCTTCAGCAATGGCTGAAGCTCGTGGCGGGAGGAGTGCCTCGAGTGTGGCGAATCTCCTGGAACGAGGCATGGCGACTGGGTGAGTGGCCCGACGCCCGGAACTCCGCCAAGGACGTTCGGAAGTTGGCTTCCGAACTGGCTGGCCTCACCAACAACCGATAGAGCGGGGAGTAGTAATGGCTTTGATCGCAGCAGCCCTTGTACGGGTCGAGGGCTTCACCACGGACATCAAGGACCCCAAGCCGAAGGCGCCGGGCAAGCTGGGCACCGGCATCAACGAGTTGCTCGGCTACGGTGCCTGGGTGGTCACGGTGGTCTGTGTCATCGCAGTCCTGGCCTGCGCCGGACGCATGGCGATGTCGCACAAGAGCGGTGGCAGCGGCGAGCACATCATGAGCCTCGGCTGGATCATGGTCGCCGCCATCCTGGTCGGCAGCTGCGCGACACTCGCACAGCTGCTGCTGAACTAGGCCGAACGCCCCGGGGGAACGACTGTGGCCTTTCTACGGCGCAACAAATCGGCCGACAACGACCGTTCACAGAATGACGGGAACCCCTTCACCCAGCGGGGGTTCATCGTCGCCGCGGCGGGCTTCGGCATCATGTGCGTGGCCGCACTCTCGGTGATCGTCTTCGAGCCGGACGGGTTGCCCTCGTCACCGCAGGCACGCGCGAGCTCCGGCACGCCGTACCCCCCGGGGTCCTCGCCGGCGGTCGCGCCCGGGGCGGGTGGTGTGAGCGGTTCGACCGATTCGGGTCAACAGTGCCCGGCGCTGTCCGACGACAACCAGAGCATTCCCACGGTGCAACCGGCGGGCGTGATCTGGGAGCCGTATCACGGAGTGGGCTTGCCGGTCTCCCGGACCGCCGGGCCGGCGCGTGCCGACTCGGGCACCGTCCGGTGCTACGCGCGGACACCGGCCGGGGCACTGATCGCCGCGGCTCAAATCAGTGAACGGTACGAGACGGCGGAGTCCCCGATCCTGGTGGCGGGCACGATGTTGGCGCAGGGGCCCGGTCGGGAGCGCTTCCTGGCCCGCAGTCGCTCGGCCACGCCGACGCGGGCTGCGGGTCAGAGCCAAGCCGTGCCGGACAAGGCCCAGTTCGTCGGCTTTCGGGTGGAGAACTACTCTCCGCAGGCAGCGACCGTCACCTTGGTACGGATGCGCGAGCAGGCGGGCACGTTCGACGCCACCACATGGACGGTGGTCTGGGACGAAGGCTGGCGTCTGCAACTTGCCCCCGACGGCACACGGCCGCCGGCCCGATCGGTGGCATCGCCGGCCGGGTTCGTGGCGTGGACCCCCTGACGGTCCGCGAACCGGCGGGCACTTCTGACCGTGATCGCGTATGTGGAGCGGTCGCGGCACCGAGGAGAAGAACGTGACAGCACCCGAGATTCGTACCTACGGCAATTGGCGCAAGCCGACCTCGCCGGGCATCCTCGGCCTGGGGATGGCCGGAACAATGATCCTGCTGGGCGGCATGGTCACGATCATCGTCAGCATGATGATCTCGTTGGTCTTCGCGATCGTCCTCACGGTGTTGCTCGCGGTCGTCCTGGCTCCCTTGCTGTACCGAGATCGACAAGGACGTACGGGGTTGCAGTGGTTGGTCGCCCGAGGCGCGTGGTCGCGGGGCAAAGCGAAGGGTCAACACCTCTACCGATCCGGCCCCCTGGGCCGCATGCCGTTGGGCACCTGCAAGCTGCCCGGACTGGCCGCCGGGTCGAAGCTCTATGAAGCCCAGGACGCCTATCAGCGCCCGTTCGCGCTGCTGACGGTGCCCTCGACCAACGACCACACCGTCGTGATCGAGTGCGACGCCGACGGCGGATCGCTGGTGGACACCGAGCAGGTGGACACCTGGGTCGCGTACTGGGGACAGTGGCTGGCCGCGTTGGGCAACGAGCCCGGCATCGTGGCCGCCTCGGTCACGGTGGAGACCGCGGTCGACACCGGTGAACGACTGCGCCGTGAGGTCTTCGACCATCTGCGGCCGGACGCGCCCAATCTGTCCAAGCATGTGCTCAACGAGGTCGTGGAGTACTACCCGGTGGGTTCGGCGCGGGTGTCCACCCGGGTCGCGCTCACCTTCTCCGGTGCCCCCCGCCCCGGTGTGCCCAAGCGCACTCCGGAGGAGATGGCCACCGAGTTGGGCACCCGGCTGCCCGGGCTGTGCGCCGGTCTGCAGATGACCGGAGCGGGACAGGCACGCCCGATGAGCGGCACCGAACTCGCCGAAGCGGTACGGGTCGCGTACGACCCCAGCGTGGCCGCACTCATCGACCAGGCCCGCTCCGAGGGCGGCGCGGGCATCACCTGGGACGACGCGGGGCCCAGCGCCACCCAGGAGGCTTGGGACCACTACCGGCACGACGGTGCGCTGTCGGTGACCTGGGCGATGTCCGACGCACCGCGTGGCGAGGTCTTCTCCAATGTCCTGGCGCGACTGTTGGGGCCGCACCCCGACATCGACCGCAAGCGGGTCACGCTGCTGTACCGCCCACACGACTCCTCGACCGCCGCGAACATCGTCGAACGGGACGTGAAGGACGCGCTGTTCAAGGCCAAGCAGGCGAAGGTCGGCAACGCCCGCGACTCGATCGCGGTGCGTGCCGCCCAGCAGAGTGCGCAGGAAGAGGCCACCGGAGCCGGGCTGGTCAAGTTCGGCATGCTCGTCACCGCGACCGTCGAGGACAGCGACGGTCTGGACCTGGCCGCGTCGGCGATGGACAACCTGTCCGCCTCCGCCCGGATCGCGATCCGTCGCGTGTACGGATCCCAGGCATCGGCCTTCGCCGCCGCGTTGCCGCTCGGCCTGGTTTTGCCGAAGCACCTCAAGGTGCCGCAGAGCGTCCGGGATGCGATGTGACCGGTCACCGGACATCGACCGTGTACTCGCCGGGCGTTCGCGCACGCGGCTAGAAGGGCAGGACGAAATGTCGGTGCAAAACCCCACAGGGGTCATGCCCCCGGACGAGTCCGAGCAGACGGACGTCGGACGAAAGCGGGGAAGGCGGTCGAAGCCGACTCCTCTTCCCCATGGGCCACAAGGTACGAGCGCCAAGGCGAAGGCCGAGCAGAAGAAGGCCCAGGCCCCGCGGCCGAGGACGGCCGGCTGGCGAGGCTGGGCCGGCTACGGCGCGGGCTCGGTGGGATATGTCGAGGCGCCACCCGAGTGGCGTGGCACCACCGTCCAGGTCTGTGGGCTGTGGCCGTTCGCGGCCGGGTCCGGCACGCCCGCGGTCGGTGTACCGCTGGGGCGCTCGCTGACCGGCGGCGGCACGCTGTGCTGTGACCCGATCAGTTGGTTCCAGCGGGCCAAACTCATCCTCAACCCGAGTGAGTTCGTGCTCGGCAAGCCGGGTTTGGGCAAGTCGACCATCGTGCGCCGCCAGGCACTGGGGCTGGCGGGGTACGGGGTCAACCCGGTGGTGTTCGGCGACCTCAAGCCCGACTACGCCGACCTGATCCGCGCACTCGGCGGACAGGTCATCGAACTCGGCCGCGGACGTGGCTATCTCAACGTCCTCGACCCGGGCGAGTCGAAGGCCGCCGCCGCGCGACTGCCGGAGGCCGCGCGCCGCTCGCTGCTGGCCGACGCGCACGGCCGACGGCTCAACGCCGTCGCCTCCCTGATCACGGTGCTCCGCGGCGCACCTCCCGCGGACCGTGAGGAAACGATCCTCAACGCGGCGCTGAAGCTGCTCGACGATCGCTTCACCGGGGTACCGGTGCTCGCCGACCTGCTGAAGGTCATCCAGGAGGCGCCCGACGAACTCCGGGCGGTGGCCCTGGACCGAGGCGACGTGGCTCGCTACCGGGAGATCACCGAAACCCTGGAGTCGTCGCTGATCGGCCTGCTGGGCGACGGCCGACTGGGGGAGATGTTCTCCCGGCCGACCTCGGAGCCGATGCGCCGGGACAGCCCGGTCTGCTTCGACGTCAGTGCCATCGACGACGGCGAAAGCTCGCTCCAGGCCGCGGCGTTGCTGGCGTGCTGGAGCTACGGCTTCGGTGCGATCTCGGTCGCCCAGGCATTGGCGGACGCGGGGCTGGAGCCCAGGCGCAACTACTTCGTCATCCTCGACGAACTGTGGCGTGTACTCCGCGCCGGCCGGGGCCTGGTCGACCGTGTGGACGCACTGACCCGACTCAACCGCCAGCGCGGTGTGGGCATGGCGATGATCACCCACACCATGTCCGACCTGCTCGCGCTGCCGGCCGAGGAGGACCGGATGAAGGCCAAGGGCTTCGTGGAACGCGCGGGAATGGTGATCACCGGTGGTCTGCCCGCGGCGGAGATGCCGCAGTTGAACTCGGTCGTCCCGATGACGATGGCCGAACAGCGGATGATCGAGGACTGGTCGACGCCGCCGTCATGGGACTCCACGCGGGGCGAAGAGGCGCCACCCCCCGGCCTCGGAAACTTCATGATCAAAGTGGGCGGTCGCCCCGGAATCCCGGTCCACGTCGACCTCACCCCGGCCGAACTCGATGTGAACAACACGAACAGGCGGTGGTGAGATGTGTGATTTCGCACTGGTCAATCCATACGGCGTCGATATCAACGAGAAAAAGGCACACAACCCGTTCACGGGTGCTTTCCACGTCTGGCCGGAGTCGCAGGACTACGAAATCGGCAGGTTCGGGTGTGAAAAATTCCATCCCGACGACGCCTACAACTGGATCACCACCTGTGAGCTGAAGGACGACGAGTGGAAGTGGGCGGTCGATCAATGGTCGCAAGACCAGCGGAAGAATCCGTACAACTTTCTCGGTGAGCCGATCAACTGGATCCGCTACGAGATGAGCCAGTTGGCATCGGACGCGCTCAGCTGGTGGCTGAAGGTCGATGCCCCGTTCACGGGCGGCTCCGACCGTGGTGCGAGCGGCATCACCAACATGCTGCGCAGCCACACGATCTTCATCACGACGGTCGTCGCGGTGTTGTCGTTGCTGTGGGTGGCCGGGAAGATGGCGCTCTCGCGCAACCCGATGGCGGTGTCGGGCATGGTCAAGGCCATGTTCACGCTGATCGTGGTCACCACCTCGAGCATCGCGTTCTTCGGCCTACTGCTCACCGCCGGCCATTCGTTCACCCAATGGTTCATGATCAGAGGGTTGTCCGGAAAGGGCGACACGGCGGTCAACCAGGCCGAGGTCTGCAACGCCGTCCAGAAGTACCTCGAAGTCACCCCCATGGGCAGCAAGCAGAACCCGATCAACTTCTTCCTGTTCCTGGTATCCGCAGTCCTGCTCATCATCTGCGGGGTGATGCTGTACCTATACATGCTGGCCAGACTCGTAGGCTTGACGCTACTTCTGGGCATCATGCCCGTATTCGCGGCCGGATCGGGAACGGAAACGGGTAAATCGGCGCTGAAGAAATGCTTCAGTTTCGCCATCGGGTTCGCGCTGCTGGAACCGACGGCGGCCTTCGTCATAGTTCCCGTGTTCCGAATGTGGGCCAGTCCGGCGGACGGCAGCGCCGCCGAGGGGTTGGCCAGCGTCATCATTCTCGCCGCGGGCACGCTGTCGCTACCGGCGACCATGCGCATGGTCAATCCCTTGGTCGGCCTCGTTGCGGAGGACGGCAAGGGTGCCCACGGCATGGTGATGGGATCACTGGCGATGGGCGCCAAGGGTGTGGCCGCGCTCGGCGCGGTCGCCGCCACGGGCGGCACCGGAGCCGCCGCGATGATGGCCAAGGGTGCCGGCGGCGGAGGCGGGGGCCGGCGCAGGCCGCCGGGTCCCCCGGACTCACAGCAACAACGGCGACAGCAACAGCAACAGCAGCAACGGCAACAGCAGCAGTCCAACGATCCGGCTCCGGCTCCGGCTCCGGCACCGGTGTCGTTGGTCAAGGCGCAGCCTCCGACTCCTCCGGCCCCGCCGGTTCCGGTACCACCGCCCGTGCCTCCGTCCGCGCCGGTCAACGCCGCCGCCAAGTTCGTGGCCTCCAACGTGCTGCAAGGCGCGACCGGCCTACCACCTGGCACCGGCAAGCTCGCGGCCATGTCCATTCCGGTGCTGGGAGCGGTCGCCGAGCACCAGTTGAACCAGACCGGTGGAGGCGTCGAGGGAAGCGCCTTCATGAAGTCGCCCAAGTACGTGGAACCTCGACTGCCGCAACCGCAGCCACGTCAAGTCACCGTCCCCGCGGGCGGCCCCGCAGGAGGAGCGACGGCGCCGCAGCGTTGGTGAGCAGTGTTCGGCCCGGGGCCGCGCGCCCCGGGCCGTGCGTACAAGACAGGAGGTAACGCATGAGCGCCACTCAGAAGCGCAGAGGGCCCAACGTCGAACTCGAGGCGTTGGTATTCCTGTTCGGCATCGTCGCACTGGTGGCGCTGCATGTGATGACCTGGCTCTCCGCCTCGTTGGCGGCCGAAGGGCCGACGGAACAGCCCGGACCCAACCCACTCGTGTTGTGGGTGCGCCTGGCCATCGGCGACTACCAATGGCCGGGCGCGATCGCGACGGTGTACCTGTGCCTGCAACTGGTCGTCGCGCTCGTCCTGGTCGGCCTCGGGTGGAAGGTCTGGACGAAGGCCCGGGGCAAGCGCGAGCGGATCGACATGGCCATCCGCTACCTGGCCTCGCCCAAGGAACTGGCCCCGTCCATGACGGCTCAAGTCACCCGTACGGCAGGCAAGTTCGGTCTCGCGAAGGGAACCACGCCCGGCGTCTTCATCGGGCGTACCGTGCGGGGCGACAACGAACTGTGGGGCTCCTGGGAGGACATGCACGTCGACATCTGGGGTCCCCGAACCGGTAAGACGGCGACCAGGGCGATCCCGAACATCGTCAGTGCCCCGGGCGCGGTGGTGGTCACCTCCAACAAGCGCGACGTGGTGGACGCCACCCGGGCCATTCGCGAGGCCAAGGGCACGGTCTACATCTTCGACCCGCAGAACCAGGCGGGTGGAAAGCCGGTCTTCTGGTGGAACCCGCTGACCTACGTCGGCGACAGCATCGTCAAGGCGGTCAAGCTCGCCGCCCGGTTCGTCTCGGTCAACCGCCAGGACCACGCGCGCAGCGACGCCTACTTCGAGCCCGCCGCCCAGGACCTGTTCGCCAACCTGCTGCTGGCGGCCTCGATCGACAAGCGTCCGATCACCCAGGTCTACGTCTGGCTGACCCGCCCGACCGACGACACTCCCGTGCGCATCCTGCGCGACGGCGGCCATCACATGCCCGCCGAGGCCGTGGAGTCGGTGATCGGTCAACCCGACCGGCAGCGGGCCGGTGTGTACGGCACGGCGATCCAGATGGCCTCGTTCCTGGTGGCCGAGAACATCAACGAATGGGTGACGCCGGGAAGCGACCCCAGCCGACCCGAGTTCGACTACATGGCGTTCGTGCGCTCCCCCTCGGACACCCTCTACCTGCTGTCCGAGGAGACCAACAAGATCGCGGCTCCGCTGGTGATGGCGCTGACCACGATCCTGGCCGAGGAAGCGGAGAACTACTCGCGCGACTCGCCCAACGGACGGCTGCCCATTCCGGCGCTCTTCGTCCTGGACGAGGCCGCGAACGTCTGTCCCTGGAAGGCGCTTCCCGACAAGTACACCCACTTCGGTTCGCGTGGCGTGATCGTGATGGTGATCCTCCAGTCCTGGGCCCAGGGCGTCTCGGTGTGGGGCGACAACGGCATGCAGAAGTTGTGGGGTTCGGCGAACATCCGGGTGTACGGGGGCGGCGTCTCCGACGTGTCGTTCCTGGAGAACCTGGCCAAGTCCGCGGGCATGTTCGAACCCCGCACCACGTCCACCAGCCACAAGTTCGGTGACCATCGCGGGATCAGCCGGGCCAGCCGGCCCGAGGCGGTGCTGGACGCGTCGGACCTGATGTCGATGCCGCGCGGCCGGGCCTTCGTGCAGATCAGTGGTTCGCGCCCGACCCTGGTGCGCACCGTGCCGTGGTGGGAGACGGAGTACGCCGACCGGATCCAGGAGTCGATCAACACCTACGACCCGTCCCAGGTGATGAACGCCGCCCAGATCAACATGGCCAAGGCGGTGAAATGAGCGGCGAACTCCCGGACGAGGACGTCTGGGGGCAGGGCGACGCGCTGGAGCGATTCCGGGCGATGACCGAGGCCGCCGCCCGGCAGGCGCAGGAGGAGGCACCGCCCGATCCGGAGGAGTTCGACGAAGAGCCCGAGCCCGAGTTCGTCTTCGAATCGGTCGATCGCTTCGTCGTCGACTACATGGTCAAGGTGATCGAACGCCGGTTGAACCGCTCGTCGATCATGTGGTGCCCCGCGTGGTGGAAGCATCCCGAGGCGATCATTCGCTTCACCGCGATCTGGCGCGCGTTCGAATACCTGCGCCACGACGCGGCGTTGGGCATGTCGACCTGGTGGCTCCAGCACGCGGACCCACACCTGCGCATGCTGATGGATCCCGAACTGGGCCCCTTCGTCGCCTGTGACCCGCGCGAGGGTCACTCGGATCGCCCCCTCGCGGAGCTGCCCGTCGAACCCTCGCCGCCGGAGATGTGGGACGACCCGGCGTTCCGGGTGACCCCGCGCGATCCCGACGCTTCATGGGATGATGGCGACGTCGTCTACGAGATCGAGGACGACTTCGAAACGCCGGGGCAACCGGAACGGCCGAAGGAACAGTACGACCTCCAGAAGGCCAAGCTGAACCGCCCGGGCTGGCCGTGATGTTCGCCGGAGGCATCAGCCGGCACGGAAGGGATGAGCGATGAGCCAAGCCGTCGAGTTCGGCCCCAATGGTGGTCCTCATTTCATCGAGGACGCGGCCAACATGGCCCAACCGATCATCTCGTGGGTCAGCAAGGGTCTCGACAAGGCCCGCAAGCATATGAAGAACAAGCGGAAGGACCACTACAAGGTCCTCGGTCCCGCCATGAAGGCGGGCCTGGCCAAGGGCGTGGCCAATGTCGCGGCCAGATGGCAGTCGGCGAAGTTCTACGGCCAGAACTCCGGAATGCGCGCGGGAGCGCGGGCCTATCGCAAGTACGAGGACCAGGCGGTCAAGGCGGCCGACAATCGGGCCAAGGTGCAGTTCTTCGCGGACCGCAGCCGGGCGCAGACCATGCGATTGAACGAGATCAACGCCCCGGGCGGGGGCCGCCGGTTCGCGCCCGGCATCGAGCGACGTGCCGCGGAGCGGCGCAGGACGAGCGCGCGACGCAGTGCCGCCAAGATGGGCAGGCGAGCGGTCGTCGCGCAGCGCAGGGCGTTGGGCTTCGCCGCACAGGCGCAGCCCGCCCGGGACCGGGCTCAAGTGCTGCATCGCAGCGGCCAGGTTCCCCAGCGTGCCCGCGAGATGTTCAACCTTTGATCGACAGGTAACGAGATCCGAGACATCCATCCAGGCCGGGAGGCGACGTGAGTGAGCAGGCCGGTCCCTCGCGACCCGAGCCGTCGGCGATCGGGAATCTCTGGACCGCCGTCGGCAAGGCGCTGCCGGCGGCGGCGCCTGGCCGGTCGGTTCCCGCGTGGGCCCTGGGCTACGGGCCTTTGGAGATGACGGCCGCGCCTCAGCCGGCGCCGGGTCCGCTCGCTGTGGTCGGGCGCGGGTTCGATCGACCCGTTCAGCCGCTGGAGGCGCCGGGCACCTACCGCGACCAGTTGATCCGGGACGGCCTCGCGGCGCCGAGCCGGGCGGTCGAGGGCGGCCGCGACGTGAAGGCCACTCGCGCCGCGGCCGTGACGATCGGCATGGTGCCCGCCGGTACGTGACCGGCGGGCGGGGGGCCTACTTGAGGCCCTTCAGCCGGCGCGGTTCGTACGGCCCCGATCCGTTGAAGTACAGGTAGGGGATCTTGCGGTAGATCGCGCCGGTACTGCCGGCTTCCTCGTAACCCCAGTACTCGTTGCGCTTGTCGTCGACCCACTTCTCGAACAGCACGACATGGCCGGAGTTGCCGCCGTCGTCGTCGAGGATGATGTCACCGGCCGTCAACGCGTCCTTCTTGATCGACTCGGTCATGCCGGTCATCATCGTCGTGTTCGCCCCGGCCTCGACGCCCCACGCCATGGTGACGAACCCCGAGCAGTCGGTGCGGTACCTCTGCTTCGTCTTGCCGTCGGCCATGAAGCCGTCCTTGTAGGTGGTCTGGCTGTAGGGGACATGGGCATCGGTCCACACCTTCGCCCGCGCGATGATGGCCTGTCGATCCGAACCCACCACTGCGGGGACGTTGCCGCCCACGCCCTTCTTCGAGTACTTCTCCTTGGCAAGCTTGATGATGGAGTCCGCGTATTCCTGCGGCTTCTTGTTCTTCGGATCGTCCACGTCCGGCATGCCGTTGGACAGGAAGGTCGTCTTCGGCGGGGGGTTGGTCCAGACGTTCTCGCCGCGGAGATAGCCCGCCAACATCAGGTCCGGCATCTTGAGTTGAGCGCCGGGCTTGACGTTGGGGATCTTCCCCTCCTCCTGAAGCTTGCGCACGTGCTCGGCGATGGAGCAGAGATAGTCGCCGATCGCGATGATCGCGTCGGCCGGCTCGCCGATGTCCTTCTTGTTGTCACCGTTTCCGTCGCGACCGCGCCCGTTGTCCTTGCCCTTGTCTCCGTCCCAAGTGTCCGGCATGAACTGACCGAGACCCTGGGCCCGACCGCGATCGTCGTTCACCTCGGGAGGGTCCCAACTCGTCTCGGTTTCGATCAGCCCCGCGATCAAGGGCGCGGACACATCCGCGCACGCCTCACCGGCCTTCTCGATCTGCGGTATGTACTTTTGATACTTCTCCGGAATCGCGGACGCGTCCAACATGTCGGACGTCGCCGACCCGGGACCGAAGATGAGCTGCTGGGCCGACATTTGGATGAAGCGATTCGCCGCTTCGCTACATCCGACCAAGGACGAGCCGACGGCGACGAGTGCGGTGAGGCGCACCAGTTTGGCCCTCGTGCCGGCCCGAATCCCCGAAGCTCCCCCGCTGTTCATTGCCCCCACTCCCGCCGTCCTTTCGACAACCCGAATACCCCGATGACCCTGCGCGGCCGCCAGCGCGCAAGCACGCGCTGCCGGCGGGACGTCGTGGACGACTCGCGGCGCAACACCCCTTCCAGGGCGGCGCACAGACTCCACGCGTCGTCGGCTTCCTGCTGTGTGGCGACCCGTTCGCCGTACGCGCAGTCGTTGACCAGGTCCGCCAGCGCGGGCAGTCGTGCCCCGACCTCGGCGGGCAGCAGCGCGCCGCCGTACACCGCGACCTCCTGCGCCGTCGCCGCGCTCCCGGCCGGCAGACCGGCTCGGGTGAGCGCGGCGCCGATCAACTGCCAGGCGCCCAGCACCCGTTCGTTCGGGCTGCCGCCGCGACGTCGACGCCGCTCCACACGTGGTGCGGCGAAGACCAACACCGCGTAGCCCAGCAGTACGACGACGGCGATCACCGCGGCCACGAGCCACCACGGAACACCGGAACCCTCGTCCCCGCGGTCGTGGGGGTCCGGGGCCACCCCGCTGCGATCGGTGCCCTCGATGCCCGCGTCCACCTGGTCGCGGGTGAGCTGCGGAGGCGGCGGCGAGGCCACCGTGCCCGGCTGGGCCACGTCCTGGCCGGGAGCCTTGTTCCGGTCACCCGGTTCGTTCTGGCGTCCCGGGGTGGGGAAGAAGGGCACCCACCCGGCGCCCGCGAACTCGATCTCGGGCCACGCGACCACGTCCCCGGCCCGCACCTCGCGCACCCCGCCGCCGATGTCGGTCCCCGAGGAGAACCCGACCACCACGCGGCTCGGGAGGTTCAGCGTGCGTGCCATCACCGCGAACGCGGTCGCGAACTGCTCCGAGGTGCCGATCCTGCCCGACTCGAGGAAGAACTGGAGGTTGCGGTACGAGTGTCCCGGGGTGGCCGTGATGTCGTATCGGTAGTTGGCGCGCAACCACGACGCGAGCCGAAGCGCCTGCTGGTAGGGGAAGCTGGCACCGCTGGTGGCCTCCTCGGCGAGTCGCCGAAACACCGGCAGCGCCTCGAACGGCTCACCCGTGACGTCCTTGTCCGGCAGCGCGATGAAGGCGGGATCCGTACCGACCGGCAGGAATTGCAGGCGGTTGGGATCCAGGACCGGGACGCGCGAGTCGACCTGGTAGCGGGTTCCCGCGGTCAGCCGCCGGTGTGCGGCCACCGTGCCGCTGTGCTGCTCCACCGAGATCTCGAGGTCGGCCGGGGGCCGGATCTCGCGCGGCCGGTCCGCCGCGGGCAGCCAGATCCCGCCGAGTTCCTTGATGGTCACCAGATGCGACTCGGCCGTCTTGGACACCACGGAGGTGTCCTCGCGGTCGGGAACGCGCCCGGTCGTGGTGCGCAGGTCGTCGGCCGGAGCCCAGCGCACCCCGTTGTAGGAGTCGAACACCGCCAGCCGCCAGTTGCGTTCCGCGGGGGCCGGGCCGGCGACGGTGAACAGTGGACGTTCGGGGGTCTGCAACCACGCGGAGATGCGATCCAGCGGGCTGGCCCCGCCCAGGCGCACATCGGTGGGCGGTTCGACGAGCGTGTGCAGGTCCGGTGCCTCGCGCGAGGTCGCCCCGGGCAGCGCGGGACCGACCGCGCCCGCGAACACCGACGAGGCCACCACCAACGGCAGGCCGATCGACAGGTTGCGCAGCCCCGATCCGCGTCCCGGACGCCGGGAGACGAGCAGCAGGCCGACGGAGCCCGCCAGCGCCACCGACGCCGCGACATTGCTTCCCGGCCCACCCGTCCCCAGCACGGCCGGCACCGCGAACACCAACACCGCGGGCACCGCGGGCGCGACGACCGTGCGGGTACGCAGTGCCAACTCGGCCCCGCCGAGGGCGGCGAGCCACACACACGTCGCGGGCAGCACGAGCATCTCGGCTTCATCGGGCACCGGCGCCACCACACTCAACACCGCGTGCGGCGCGTCCAACAGCGCCGACCAGATCTCCCGGATCAGCCCGATGCTCGGCAGGAAACCACCCGCGGCCCGGTCCCGGAACAGCGTCGCGGACATCACCAGCGACCAGCACACCACGGTGATGATCAACGACGGCCACAACGGCCGTACGGCGGGACCGCGTCGAGCCGCCCCGGCCGCCCCGGTCCAAGCGGCGGTGCCCGACGGCGACGGGGACCGCACCGGTCGCGAGCAGGCGACGGACAACAACACCGGCACGATCGCGGACGGGAGGATCACCGGCAGCAGGTCGCGCGTCTCGAACGTGCGGCCGAACGCCCAGCCCACCGACAACGCGGCGAGCGTCACGGGAATCAGCGACCACAGGGAACGCCGGTCGGCGTCCGGCCGATCGAGCCGCCCGCGCGGGTGGTTCGCGCCCGCGGGCGGCGTGGCCGCCGGTCCGCCCGGCCGGGAATCGCCGGCGGGTCGGGACTCCACCGGACGATCGTCGAGAGTGGTGCTCACCGGGATATCTCCTTGCGCCACGCCACGGCCATCTCCTCCAGGCTGGACACCCGGATCTGCGACACGTGCATCGCGGTCGGCCGGGCGGTCGGGCGCCGGCCGGGGTCGGTGGTCGAGGGCGGGACGACCCGAATCAGCAACGCGCGATCGAACCGGCTCTGGACCCGGTCCATCCGCGGCAACCCGGGGGTGTCGGTGCTGCCGGTGACCACGATCAGCGTGTCGCCCGCCCGGGTGCGTTCGACCACGTCGAAGGCGTCCGACAACGAGTGGTCCTCGTGTGCCGAGACCTCGGCGAGCAGGTCGAGCCAGTGCTCGGCACTGCGGTGATCGCCCAGGGGAGCGGGCAGCGCGCCGCGCCCGGTCACCACCTTCAGCGGGAAGTTGTTGCTCGCGGCGGCCAGCGCCACCGAGGCGGTGACGTCGACGGCGACCTCGAACGCCTCGTCGCGCTCGTCGGCGTTCACCCCCTCGGCGAACGCGGCGAGGTTGGTGTCCAGGACCAGCGTGGTCTGCGGCAGGCTCACGTCGATCAGCTTGCGGACCATCATCGTTCCGGTGCGCGCGGTCGAACGCCAGTGCACCCGACGCAGGTCGTCGCCCATGACGTACTCGCGCAGCGAATGGAAGGTGAGCGTCCCGTCGTCCGCGGTGTCGGAGTTCGGGCCCTCGAGGTGGTGGGTGCGGCCGGCCGGCAGCGACTGGAGCGCGATCGTGCGCGGTCGCACGAGCAGGGTCTCCAACTCGCCGTGCCGCCGCGAACGCCGGGTCAGCCCGAGCGGATCACTGCGCACGAGGTGCATCGGGCCGATCTCCACCCGGCCGCGACGATGCGTGGGCAGCGTGTACCGGGCCCGGATCTCGGCACCGGCGGCAACGGGCGGCAGGTCGACGGGAGGAACCATCAGGCCCGCCACGCGGTCCTCGGCCCGCAGTCCGCGCAGCGCCCGCCGCCCGGTGTTGGCCAGGGTCACCCGGCCCTGGGCGACGTCGCCGCGGGCGACCTTCGCGGGCACCACTTCGCGTTTCGCGGCCACGGAGGAGCGGCGCAGGGTCCAGGTCACGGCGACGGTCACGGAGACCAGGCACGCGACGCCAAGGACCACTCCCTCGCGGTACCCCAGCCCCCAGCCGAGCCCGCACAGGACCAGGCCGAAGACGAGCACTCCGCGCCCGCTGGACGAGAGCATCAAGCGTTCGCCTTCAGTGCCGTCGCGCTCGGGACGCTGACCTGGGAGAGCACCTCGGTGAGCACGTCGGCGGCGGTGACGCCGCTCAATTCCGCCTCGGGGGTGAGCAACAGACGGTGCGTCAGGACCGGTCCGGCGAGCGCCTTGATGTCCTCGGGCAGGATGTGCGCGCGGCGCTGCGACGCGGCCCGGACCCGGGCGGCCCGGATCAACGACACGCTGCCGCGCGGTCCGGCGCCCAGTCGGGTGTGCGCCGACTCCCGGGTCGCGTGGCCGATCCGCACGGCGTACTCCACGACGGATTCGACCGCCTTGACCCGGCTGCGGGTGATCTGGACGAACTCCTGGATGTGTTGCGCCGTCGCGATCGTGGGGAGCGTCTCGATCGAGGGGGCGCCGTTCGCCCCGGCCGCGACCGCCACCTCCGAGCGCAGGTCCGGATAGCCCAAGGACATCCGCATCAGGAAGCGGTCCAACTGCGCTTCGGGCAGCGGATACGTGCCGGACATGTCCACCGGGTTCTGGGTGGCGATCACCATGAACGGGCGGGGCACCGGGTGCGCGACGCCGTCCACGGTGACCCGGGCCTCCTCCATCACCTCCAGGAGCGCGGACTGGGTCTTCGGCGAGGCCCGGTTGATCTCGTCGCCGATCACGATGTTCGCGAAGATCGGTCCGGGCAGGAACTCGAACGTGTTGGTCGTCTGGCGGAACATCGACACGCCGGTGATGTCGGACGGCAACAGGTCCGGGGTGAACTGGACGCGCTGCCACGCCGCGTCGAGCGATGCCGCGAGCGCGCGGGCGAGGGTCGTCTTGCCGGTTCCGGGCACGTCCTCGACCAGCAGATGACCCTCGGCGAACAGGCAGGTCAGGGCCAGTTCGATCTGCTCCCGCTTGCCGACCACGACCCGTTCGATGTTGTCGGCGAGGGCACTGAAGCACTCGCCGAACAGCGCCAGCGCGTCGGGGGCATGGAACGGCAGAGAGTTCTGACGATCGTCGTTCGTCGTCGATGGCATCGTGTTCACGGCGCTCCAGGTCGATCGCCCACCGTCGCTCCGTGCCGTGGACGGTCGGGGAAGGCGGGAGGGCTTGCCGCGTCTTGACGCGTGTGTGGTCGCGGACGGGCGGGGTGACTCGGTGGTGCGCCCCCGATCGGGAGAGGGGGCGCACCACCAGGAAATGTGTGTCGCGTCAGGCGGGTTCGCCGGCCGCGCTCACTCGCACTGCCAGATCTCCGGCGAGAAACTGCCGCTGTTGGAGTTGGGCGTGCGGATGTAGAGGTCGCTGGTCCAGCCGTTGCCGGGGTCGCCCGGTCCGCTGTACTCGACCTTGTCCCAGATCGAACCGGTCACGTTGGTTCCCTGGCGGACCTGGTGCTCGCCCTTGACCTGGCAGATCACGGTGATGTTGCCGGTGTAGTCGGCCGCGATGTAGCCGGCGCGAGTGGTTCCCGCCACGGAGGGGCCGGTCCGGATGCCGATCGTGACGTTGTTGTCGATGTTCGGGCCGACCTTGTAGGTGTGCTTCGGCGGGGTCAGGTTCAGGCTGCCCGTGGCCTTGGGGCTGGTGCCGGCCTCGTTGGTCGCGCTGATGGTGATCGGGTATGTGTGGCTGTTCTTGAGGTTGCTCACCGCGAACTTGGCGGTGGTGGACTTCGTGGTCTTGTCCTGGAAGTCGATCGAGTACGTGAGGCCTGCGACGTCGGTCCACGTGAACGTGCCGCCGTGGCCGCCGGCGGCGGGCTTCGACGTGAGGCCCTTGGGCGCCGCCGGGACCGTGCAGGGGCGCACCGCTGTGGAGGGCTTCGACGTCTTCTCCACACCGTCGGCGAAGACCGCGGTCACGGTGAAGCTGTACTCCGTCTTGCACTGGCCGCCGGTGACCTTGAACGACGACGTGGCCTTGGGGCCCAAGGAGGCGGGTTCGGCCTTCATGCCGTCCTTGAGACCGTCGATCCGGTAGCTCTGGGGCGTTGCTCCACTGGACTTGGGGAACGTGACGGTGATGAAGCCCGCGCCGGACTTCGCCTGCGGCGTACCCGGAGCCGTCTGCTCCGGAGGCTTGGGGGTCGGCGTCGTCTGCGTGGGGCTCGCCGTCGCGGAACCACCCGGAGCCGTCGGCGTGCCGGACGCCGAGGGGCTCTTGGTCGCGGACGCGGATGCCGACGGCGTACTGCTCGCCGTAGGCGTCGTCGTGGCCGACGGTGTCGAGGAGCCCGTCGGGACGGGCGGGGCGGTGACCGTGATGGTGGCGGTGGGCTGGGGCTTCGGGTCCTTGCCGGGATCGGGGGTGGACGTGTTGCCGCCGCCCTGGGTCGGACGATCCGTGGGCTTGTCCCGGCCCGGGTCGTCGTTGCCGCGGTCGTTGCCGCGGTCGTTGTCGCCGTCCCCGTCGTTGTCCTTCGGGTTCGGCGGGACGTCGGCGTTGCCCGGGTTGTTCGGCCGCTGCTGATCGTCGGCGGGCGGCGTCGAGGGCGGAAGCGTCGGGGGCAGCTCGTCACCCGGGACCGGGTTGCCGCCCTTCTCGTCGTACTTCTGTACCTTGTGCAGCTTGCCATCGCCGTCGACGACGACCGCGGTGGCGTTCTTCTCGTCGTTGACCCAGAGCAGACCGTCGCGGACGAAGGTCTCCAGCTCGCCGGCGACGCCGGTGACCTTGACCTGCTCCTCGAGCTTGGCCTGCTCGGTGTTGTACACGATCAGCGAACCGCTGGTGCGGTCGGCGATGTAGACCTTCTTGCCCAGGACCTGAGGCTCGCCCAGGACGTTCCCGCCGGTGCCCAGCGGTACCGCGGACACCTTGCCCGCCGCGATGTCCACCAGGACGAGGGTGCCGTCGGCGGTGCTCAGGACGGGAAGCACCTGTCCTTCGCTCTTGCCGGGTACGACGGCCTTGTCGAGGCCGCCCTTGAACAGATCGGACGGCAGCGTGATGGTCGTCTGCACGCCGGTGTCGGTGAGAATCTTCGCGGCGCCGGCCGCCGCGTCGACGACGACCGCGCGGTCCGCGACGAGGGCGAGCATGATCGGGCTGTTCGGCTCGGACACCTTGATCGGCGTGCCCAACACGGCGCCGCGGACCGGGATCACCTCGCCCTTGGAGGGGATCGGGATCCACAACGTGCCCTTGGCGTCCGCCTGGGCGCGACCGATCGGCTTGGCGCCGAGGGCGATCGGCGGTCCCAGCGGTGCGAGGGTGCCCGGATCGATCGGCCGCACCACGGCCGTCGTGGCGCCCGGCGCCGTACCGGACTCCACCAACCACGCACGCTCGCCACCGGTGACCAACTGCATGCCGGCGTCGCCGAGGTCGACCGACAAGGGAGCGGTCAACTGGGCGGGGTCGATCCGGGTGACCTGGCCGGTCGACTCGTCCATCACCAGGACGGTGTCGCCGTCCTCGCTCACCTGGTAGTTGGAGCCGGGTGCCCCGGGCAGCCGTACCCGGCCGGTGATGTCGCCGGAGAGGCCGTTGACATGGACCATGCTGCCGTTCGCGCTGGGCAGCCAGGCGCCCACGTCGGCCAGGTCGGCGTCGGCTCCGGCAACGCCGATTCCGACGACGACGGAGGTCGCGAAGAGTGAGCCGACGGCGACCACGGCGACGACGGTGGTCGAGCGCTCGCGGCCGCGTCGGATCGAGGCGACGGCTTGGGCGACCTGACGGCGGGTCGACTCGATCGACAGGGAGGCGGCGATCGTCCGACCCGGCTGCGCGGCGGGCTCGGAGTGTTGGGACATGGATCCTCTTCCCGAAACAGGGAACGATTGTCAATCTTTACGTTCGGCCCGTCGGCGAACTATCCGCCGAGCGCGAAGCGTTCCGCGCGATCGGGATAGTGGCCGGACCGTCGCCGCCGATGTGGTAATCGCGCGTCGGACGGCTCAGCTCTTCTTCTTGGTAGGGGCGGGTACGGCGGGCGGCGGCGGATACATCGTCAAGGTCGTGTCGACCGGTTCCCGCCCCTCCACGTTGCGGGTGACGAACACCCCGACACTGGAGGCGGTGAGCATCGAAGGGGGACGAACTCCGGCGGGCAGCGCCTCGATGCCCTTCGTGGTGATGTTCAGCGCGGCGCGCCCGGCGTTGAGCTTGTCGCTGCCGTCGGAGCTCTGGATCGTTCCGTACGCGATGCCGGCGTTGGAGACCGCCTCCAGGTCGACCGCGTTGTTGCGATCGTTCTGGGCGAAGCACACGGCCGCGCCGCGCATGTCCACGGCCAGCGGGCCGACGACGAGGTAGCGGGTGTCGGGGGAGTGCCGAGCGGGGAGCAGTTGATGGTATTCGTCCGGGTTGTCGTCGCGCGCGGTGTGGCAGGGGATCTGCGTCAACGCCGCCCCGGTGACCAGGTCGTGCACGACGTACAAAAACTCCTGCGGTTGGTTCTCCTCGGCGGGTGTCCACCACGCCGCCACCACGGCGGTCTTGGTGACACTCACCGGTACCCCGAGCGCGCGCCCGGGCGGGGCCACCGATCCGCTGTTCCAACGTCCGGCGACCTCGAATCCGCGACCACAGGCCTCGTCTCGGGAACTGCGCGTGCGGCACGTGTCCGGCAGGCCGTTCTCGTCCTTGGAATCGACCGTCTGCCAGGTCTCGTTGAGCATTCCGGCGGCCGTCGGCAACATCGGATACGACAACATCGCGCAGGTGGCGCCCAGCAGGCAGCGACGCGGAGTCGGTCCGGTCGGCGCGGTGGGCGTGACTTCGCCCGTCTCGGGATTCCACACCGAACCCCGCTCGAACGGGGCCTCCTGGCGGTCCTCGGTGTCGTCGCGGAACAACACCCCGCCGTCCCCGACCCGGGCCGGGAACTCGGTCAGCCCCTCGGGTACGTCCCGCACCAGATGTTGTCGCGGAATCACGCTGCGGCCACTGCTGGCGGCGACGAAGCTGTCCACCACCACGACGCGTCGGGCCCGGCTGAGCCCGTCCTCCGGGATCGTGCCCAACCGCATCAGCACGATCATCTCGGTGTCGCGAACAGTGATCAGCGACAGGACCGGGCGTTCCTGATCCTGCAGCGGGGTCACCGGCTGGGACCACCACCAGACCTTGCCGTCGGTGGCGCTACGGGCGACGACGGCGGTCTTGGTTCGGGTGGTGGACTCACTGCCCGCGGACGGGATGTCGCTGCGGATGTCGATGCTGACCAGCGCGCCGACCTTCGGGGCGACGACATAGGCCCGGCTGCGGACATCGGCCTGCCAGCCGTTGTTCACGTCGAAGCCGGCGGGAACCACCAGCTTGGGTGCCTTGACCGGCTCGTCGACCGGATTGCGCACCAGGGGAACGCTCCCGCTCCCGGCACTCGAGCAACCGCTCAGCGCCAGCGCGGCAGCGATCAGCAGGGATATCAGGGGCAAGCGTGGGCGAATCACGGATTTCCGTTCCGCTCGGCGGGGCGACTCCGCTCCGGAGTCCGCGACTCGCCGCATGGACAGGTCAGGGCTCGTGCCGGCGCGACAGGAGCCTAGAGGCGCGGATCGGAACGCGATAGGTCACAAAACGCGGGATCGGGCGCGGCCTCCGCGCATTTCGACCTTGGTCGTGTGGAGTTTCGAGGCCCTGCCGGAGCCGGCCGGCCTTGTCGTGTGGACCTTCGATGGCGCGTCCGACCGGACCTAACCCGATTTCGTGGTACGGACCTTCGAGATCGCGCCCGCGACGGGAAGCAGGCCGATCCTGGCGAGTGAGGCGACACGGTCGGCGTCGGGCTCCCGGGCGGGTTGCGTCTCCGAGAGGTGGCGGGTCGAGGGGCCGGACAGGGTGCGTACGGACGACACCCGACGGGTGGGCGCCGCGGGTGCGGCCGCCGCCGGGGCCGGGGCGGGCGTCGAGACCGGAGCGGAGGCCGGAGCCGGGGATGTCGCCGGCGCGGGCCTGGTCCTGGGCCTGGTCTTGGTCGCGGTGCCGGCCGGTCGTGCCGCCGGGTTCGCCGCCGCCGGGGGCGCCGCTGCCGGTGCCGGTGCCGGCATCGGTTTCGCCGGACTCGGGTTCGTGCGGGCGGGCGCGGGCCGATCGACGACCGGGCGCACCGGACGCGGTCGCACCGCCGGTGGAGCGTCGATCGTCGACTCCGCCGCGGCGACCGCGGCGCGCAGCGAAGGCAGGCCGCGGGCTTCGAGATCGATTCCGCCGGTGGGCAGATTCGGTGCCGGCGACTGCGCCTCGCGACGGCTCACGTGGTCCGCCCACAGCGCGAGCAGTCGGGTCAGGATCCGGCTGAGCAGTTCGGTCACCGCCGGGACGAGCGACGCGGACACCCGATCGGTCAGCCGGGACCACAGCGCGCGCAACCACGACCACCACGCGGTGGACACGATGGGCGTGATCCCGGCGGCCGGGGCCGCGTTCGCCGCCTGCAGCAACCAGGGGTTGGCGCCGGAACCCTCCGGTACCCACAACGAGCCGGCGGGCGGTGCCGAGGCGGGATCGTCCCAGGCGATCGCCCCTTCGGTGATGCGTTCGCGCAAGGCCTGGATGCCGGCTCCGCCGGACAACGGCGCGACGCGGCGATCGTGGGTGGCCGGCAGCAACAGGTCCAGCCGGCGCAGGAGTGCGTCGGCGTCCGGCGCCCGTCGCAGCACGGCGCGGCACGTCGTCGTCCACAACTCGTCCAGCGCGCCCAGGGGTTCGGCGATTCGACCCTGCCAGATCGAGGGGATGCCGAGCCAGTCGTCACCGGCGCTGCGCTTGGGCGCGGTCCAGGTCGGTACGAGATCGCCCGAGGCCGACGCCTCGTTCGCGGCGACGGACAACATGCCCCGCAGCTCGTCCTCGACGGCGGCTTGCAGGGCGACGAAGTGCAGGATCGAACGGGAGGCCCAATCGGGCGTGGTACACGCCGACAGGACCTGGGGCGTGGGCACGTCGAGGAGTCCGTGCCGGGCCCCGACGATCACACCGTGATCGGCGAACCGTTCCCGAAGCGACTCGAGTTCGCTCTCGGAGCGAGTGCGTACCGGATCGTCGGCCAGCGCCTGTCGAATTCGCGCGACAGCGCCGTGCAGGGACACCCGCAGGGCTTCGTCGCGAGCGGCGGCTCCACGACCACGCGGCCCGCTCGGCGACGACTTGCGTGACTCGTCACTCATGTAACCGCCTGACCCATCGTCCGTCTCCCCCGAAGTATCGAACAGCTCTAGCAGTATGGGGCAGGCGTTGGCTAGTCGATGTACGCGAGTGGACTTTCCGCGGCGATGAAGTTTGCGCCCGGCCGGCACGCCCGCGCGGAGTCGTGTGCAACGGACGGATCGCGCGAATATCCGTGACGGGTCCGCGTGTTGCGACCTAGTCGTGGTGTGCTCGTGATCACTACCGTGAAGTTTTCCGTGCGTCAAAGGGAGATGCGGCCGGTGGCGACCCCCAATCCGTGGCTCAATCTGGAGCCCGTCGCTCGCGGCGGTCGTTTCCGCCGCTTCTTCTCGGCCTTCTTCCGGGTGATCACGCGCCCCGTTGCCGCCACCGTGCGCTTCTTCCGCGGTCTGTGGTCCTCCTTCGTCGCCCGCAATGTACGGGCGAAGACGATTCCCATTCCCGGGCCCCTGCCCGGCGGGAACGCCGGCGTGGACGCGGGCGCGAACGCCGCCGCCGATACTCCGGCCGCCGAAGCGGCAAGCCCGACACCCGAGCCGGCCCCACGAGAGCCGGCGCCGGAGCGGGAGGCGCCCGCACCGCAGCGGGAGGCGGCCGCTCCGCAGCGGGAGACGAACGCCGGGCGGCAGCAGCAGGGTGAGGGGCTGCGTTCGGACGCTTCGGTATTGCGTGATGTGCCGGGTCTCAACCGGACCCAGCTGAATGCGCTTCGGGAGCGGAACGGTCTGCCGCCCCTGACCGACCTGGCGCCGGAACGGCAGCCGTTGCGCACCCGCTTGGCGGCGGGGGCGCGACGGGCGTACCAGGCGGTCGTCACGCGACCCTTGAACGCTGTCCGTCGAGGGCTCGCGGAGCGGCGGACGCGGCGTGCGGAGGCGGCGGCGCAGCGCAACTCGACGACGCCGGTAACGCCGACCGCGCCCAGTCGGCCCGTGGGTCGAGGTCGGTTCGCGCGTACTCGTGCGGTGGGTCGGGGCATCTGGGCGGGAACTCGTGCGGTGGGTCGGGGTACATGGACGGGTCTTCGTTGGGCCGGCCGTGGCCTCCTGGCGGGTGCCCGGGGCGTGCGGAACCAAGTGCTCAGGGGCCGCGACGCCGTGCGCAACATGCGGCAGGCGAGGGCCAATGCTCGGGGCACGGGGCCGAGGCAGGGTTTCTTGACGAGGTTGCGGGCTGGTTTGCGGGCGCGGGCTCAGCAGGCGGATGCTCGGGCTGAGGGGCCGCGTCGGGAGCGGGCGGGTGCTCGGGAGGCTCGTCAGGGGCGGCGTCAGGCGCGGCGTGAGGCGAGGGTTGCGAACCGGGTTGCGGCTCGCCAGGCGCGTCAGGCGCGGCGTCAGACCAGGGCTGCGAACCGGGTTGCGGCTCGGGAGGCGCGGCGGGTGCGTCGTCAGGCGCGGGCGAATGCTCCGGCGAATGGTGCTGATCAGGGTTTCTTGACGAGGTTGCGGGCTGGTTTGCGGGCGCGGGCTCAGCAGGCGGATGCTCGGGCTGAGGGGCCGCGTCGGGAGCGGGCGGGTGCTC
>NZ_JBSFEO010000030.1:0-44638 GCF_053594475.1 Embleya sp. NPDC001921 | reverse complement strand
CTCGGGAGGCTCGTCAGGGGCGGCGTCAGGCGCGGCGTGAGGCGAGGGTTGCGAACCGGGTTGCGGCTCGCCAGGCGCGTCAGACGCGGCGTCAGACCAGGGCTGCGAACAGGACGGCACGCGCCCAGACGAACAGAGCGGCCTCCGCCCTCAATAGTCTGAGTCCGGTCAGCCCCGCGGCGGTCGCCAACGCGGTGGGCATCAGCAATGGCGAACCCGCGCGCCCCCAACCCTCCGTGGCCTTGCCGGTCAAGCCCGAGGCGACGGCCGGCCGCCTCAAGCCGCTGAGCCCGGAGACCGTGCGGAGTGTCACGAACCGCATCGCCCGGGCTGCCGGTCCGGCAGTTGCGGCAAAGCCCGAAGCCGGTCGGACCACGCCCGGCCTGGGGCAGACCGGCAACGGCACAGGGCCCCAGAAAACCGCGACCCGCAGCCGGGACACCGGTCGAGTGCAACAACCCGGCGACTGACATTCCGGGCGCGAAGAGGAAAGACATTGCAGCGAGATGAGAGGGCGCCAGTGCCGATCCACAAGTACGACATGGGGAAGGAAGCGATCGGCGACAACGTCGATCCGCCCCGGAAACACAATCTGGCGGTGCGTGCCATCGCGAGGATGACCCGGAACTCTCCGGACGTGGTTGCGAACAGCAAGCTGTACAAGGTCGCCGCGGCCGGCACCAAGTTCGCGGTGAGCGTGGGCGCGAAGGTCCTCGACGCACACACGGCGGGCCTCGCCTCGGCGACTCTCGCCGTCGCCAAGGGAGCCAACGCGGTCAGGCGGATCGCCCAGGGCCAGGAGAAGTCGGTGCCGAGGGAACTGGCGGGCCAGGTCCCGAACCCGGTGGCCGATCGAATGGCCGGTCGAGTGGCCCAGTTGGCCATGGGTCTCTGATCCCGGCGCAGACGAACCTCCGCCGCGCACGGCCCCTCCCCGCCCGCAAGCGCCAGCTCCGCTTGTCCTGCACCCCACATTCCCGCAGCCTGCGCAGACTTGGCCAACCGGTTCCCATGCCGCAGGCTGGTTGCAACGAAGCGCCTCACCGCCACACCCCGCGGCACGCGCCTTCGTTCGCGACACCCGGCTTGTCCTGAAAGATCCTCGTCATCCTTCAGGACCCGAAGGGCACTCGATGTGCCCGGCGTGCACGAGCCGAGGTTCGACCACCCGACGTCCGCCCAGGCGGACCGAGGGAACCGAGCGCCCCGGATCGGGCGGTGGCCGGGCGTTCCCCCTCAATGGCGCGGGGGAAGCGCACCCTCCCCGGTGATCGCCGTCCGACTCCGAGCGCCAACACCCGTACGGGAGCGGGAGATTCGTCCCAGCCCGAGCCCCGTACGCGATTGCGACGCCCCGGAAGACGAGTTGCGCCTCGTCTTCCGGGGCGTCGTGCCGACAAGCCTCCCACCTCGCCCGTTTCGGCGGCTGCGGCGGGCGATGCGAGGTGCCACCGTCCGCACGCCGGACAGCGGCATCCATACGACGACGGAGCGCCCACCCCCGGCCGGGGGTCGGCGCTCCGTCGTTCCCGTTCCGTTCCCGCGCACGTGGACGTGCCGCCCGCGAGCGGTGGCTTCCTCCCGACGCGAGTGGGGGCCGGATCCGCAACGGACCCGGCCCCCACGGTTGTTCCACTCGGTGGGTGCGGAGTGTCAGCCCGCGCCCGGCCGGCCGCTGCTCGCGCCTCGGTAGCCGAGGTCCTGGGCGGCGAAGTCCTTCCGCACCACGTTGGGTGAGGAAACCGTCGCCACCGTGGCCGAGTTGCGGACGATTGACGCCGAGTTGGTGCCGTAGGCGAGCGGGAACAGCTTCGCCTGTACGCCGGCCGCCGCCTGATAGCTCTGGCCGGCGCCGCCGATCGTCGCGTTCACCGTCGCAGGTGCGACCAGGAAGGTCAGCACCTCCACCGAGTCCCGGGGCGCGTTGGTCCCCGACCTCGGTGTCATCAACTTCGTCTGCGTGCCGCCCGTGGGCTTGGCCGCGGCGAACTGCACGCGATGCGTGAGGTACGCCGTGTCACGCGTGATCCGGGGCCAGGCCCCGGTCTTGAACCGGACCAGGTAGTAGTCGCTGATGTCGACCCAGGTGTGTCCGGAGTTGGCCGAGGGCTGGAACTGGGTGCCCTCGGAGTAGTCGTTCCAGGTGGTGAGCTGTACCCAGTCCGCTCCCCCGGAGATCGTGTTGTCCCACGAAGTGCGCAGGTTCTCGGTGTTGTTCGCCTCGTCGTAGATGCCCTGGTTGGGGCGCTCGTCCTGGACCGCGACCGGCTGCATCCAGATCTTGCCGAGGCTGTGGGCCCTGGCGATGTCCGACTGGATGTTGCCCTGACGGTTGGGACTGCGGTTGCCCCAGCTCGAGAATCCGTAGCTGACCGACGCGTACTTGTCGGCATTCGCCGAGAAGTTCAGGAACACCGGGACCAGCGCGGTTCCCAGCTTGTGCGTATTGGTCATCGCGGTCGCGAACTCGCCCCACCACTGCGGGGTTTGCTGCTCCGCCTTGAAGGGGGAGATCACCACGCGACCGTCCGCCAGGCGCCGGACGGACCGTGAGGAGGCCAGGTCGGCCATCGACGCGGCCAGGCTCGCGGGTGTGGCGTCCTTGAGCGAGGTCATGTCCGGCATCAGCACGATCGCGAAGCCGGGGTCGACGGTCTCGGCGGCCTTGATCAGGTTCTTGATCCTGGTCCAGTGCGCACCGGTGGTGGACAGCACGTCGACGGTGAAGCCGTCGACGCCGGCCGCGGTCGCGTCGCGGATCTCGCGCTGCATGTCCTGCAGCTGCCAGTCCCCGGTCAACGGTCCACGTGGGACCGGTCGGTCCCGCAGCAGTCCGCCGTACGCGGCGTGCTTGCCGCTCTCGCCCGCGGGGTTGAGGTAGTTGCGGCTGTAGTAGTCCTGGCTCGGCTCCTGATTGTCGAGGGAAGCGGGGTAGGGGGTGAAGTAATGCGCGTACACCTTCTTGTCGCTCGCGCGCAGTGCCGACGTGGACGGCATCTCGAACGGGAGCGACCCGGTGGTGGGGGTGGCCGGATCGGTCCAGCTCACCGACAGGCGCGGGGCCTGAGCGGCACTCGCGCGCGAGGACTGGAAGACGCCCTGCGCGCCCTTCCCGGCCGTGAGCGCGAAACTGTACGTCCCGTTGCCGGTGAAGGCCGACGAGACGTCGATCGAGCCGACCTGCGACGCGGTGAAGCCGTCGCGTGAGCCCACCACGTCACCGAACGCGGGCTGTTTGTTCCAGGTCAGGCTCTTCGCCGACCAGGAACCGGTGACCTTGTGCACGCGCACGGAGGTGTCGGTGGTCCTGGCCGAATACAGATCCAGACTCAGCCGCACATCGCGCGCGCCCGCGGGTACCCCCGCGACGGTGAACTTGACGAACGCCCGCCGTTCGGAGCGGGGAGCTCCCTCGCAGGTTGCCGGACACACCGACAACCAGGTCTGCGTGGCGTGCGCCTTGGCCGGTGCCACCTGGCTCACATAGGCGTTCTCGTTGGTGGGCACCGTGGCCTTGGAGTTGTCCGAGTCACCCGAAGCCACTCCGAAGGTCACACCGGCGCCGACCAACAGGAACGCGGGCAACACGAATTTGAGCGAACGAAATCGCAAGAAGCCCTCCACGGTACTTCGCTGCTCCCGAAGTCGACTTACCCGCAACCGGTATAGGGGCGCCTGTCAGGCCGCCGGGACTCGGCCCGGAGCCCTGAAAAGGACACCGGAGCGGTGCGACGTCGGGAGCCTAGAGCAGAGGCTCTCGTGGTGCGAGTGTGGTCCGCGGATCCGCGCATTCCGGATGAGCCGCGGCACGAATCCGCGTCGGATCAGTGCGAACGGGGGCCGGACCGGTGCGGGCGACGGCCGATCAGGAGCAGGGCGCCGACCGCGGCGACCAGGATCGCGACGGACGCGCCGGCGATCCGCTTGACGCCGCTGTTGCCGCCGGTCTGGGCGAGTTGGCCGGTGACCGGCGGGGCGGTCTCGGGGGTGCGCTGGTCCTCGGGGGGCGAGGTGGTGGTGGGCGGCTTCGTGGTCGGCGGTGCCGAACTCGAGGGGGTCGTGGTGGGCGGCGCCGTGGTCGGCGGCGCGGTCGTGGGCGGCTTGGTGGTGGGCGGCGCGCTGGTGGGCGGCTTCGTGGTGGGGGGCTTGGTCGTCGGCGGCGCGCATTCCTTGCCGCCGTTCCACCCGGCGATCAGATCGACGGGATATTTCGCGTCGGGATAACGCGGCAGCGGGTTGGCCTTCCCGTCGTAGACCTTGTCGTTGCCGTACAGGTCGATCTGGCCGAAGCAGGGCGGCGCGTACTTGGAGATGTCGAGCTTGGCGCTCTTGTGCGCGCTGCTCAGCGTCACCGTCTTGGAGCCGAGATACCGCTGGATCCCCGAGGTTTTCCAGGTGGGTCCGTCCGCGCTGTAGGAGGCGAGGGAGACCTTGTAACTGCACGACTTGGCGACATCGCCGGCGATGCGCACGCTCACCTTGGTGTGGAGCGCGCCCAACAGGCCGGCCTTGGACCACGTCTTGTCGTCGATGGACCATTCGATGGTGACCGGCCCACACGCCTTCTTGTCGTCGTCGGCCGCGTGCGCCGACCCGGCGGCCGCGATCGGCGCGATCAGCGCGAAGGCGCCCACGCCCAGGCCGGCGGCGATCGAACCGGTAAGACCTCGTTGCACTGTGAAGCTCCCCGAACTCGAGGCGTCGACTCGATCCGATGACAGAGTCCGGGGGGAAGATTTTCGCCGTCCTCGCGCGCGCGGCAAGGGCGAGTTGATGAACCGGCAGAGGTATACGCGCGGGTAACGGTCCGGCGATCCCGGGCGCACGATGTCGATCACGGCAAAGGTATTTGCAACTGCAACGAAGGTTCTCCGATGGTATGTCCCACATGAGCACGGTGGATCATTCATCATTGCTATTTGCAAATCCATTGTTTGCGAGTGCAATCCAGTCTAGATTCCCGGCCATGAGATCGAGAGCACTCCCGGCGTGCACCGCCCTGGCGCTGGCCTTCGGCATCGCCTGGGCGCCCATCGGCGGATCACCGGCACACGCGGCCGAACCGGGCGCGCTCAGCCCGGTGATGCTCGTCCTGGACGCCTCCGGGTCGATGAACGAACGCGCCGGGACCGAAACCCGGATCGATGCCGCCAAGAAGGCGATCGGCACGCTGGTGGACGCCGCGCCGGCGGGCTCGCGGATGGGACTGACGGTGTACGGCACCGGGCAGAGCGGGTCCACCACCGACAGGGCCGACGGCTGCCGCGACGTCACGGTGGTGCGACCCGTCGGCACCGCGCCGGAGCGCGACCTCAAGGCGGCGGCGCAGGCGATCCGGCCGCTGGGCTGGACCCCGATGGGTCCGGCGCTGCGCAAGGCCGCCGAGGCGCTGCCGAAGGAGGGCCCACGCTCGATCGTGCTGGTCTCCGACGGAGAGGACACCTGCGCGCCCCCGGAACCCTGCCAGGTGGCACGCGAACTCGCCGCGCAGGGCGTGGACATGCGCGTGCACACCGTCGGCTTCGCCGCGGACGCCAAGACCCGCGCACAACTGATGTGCATCGCCCGGGCCTCGGGCGGAACCTACGCCGATGCCCCGGACGCCGGCTCGCTCGAACGCGAGCTGACCCGGGTGACCCAACGCGCACTGCGCAGCTACGAACCCGCGGGCACCCCCGTCGACGGCGGCCCCGATCCCGCGCGCGCCGCGGCCGTGCCCCCCGGCGGCCACCTGGACGAACTGACCGACAAGGAAGTGAAGTACTACTCCGTCGACGTGCCGGCGGGCTACACCGCGTACGTGTCGGGAACCACCGTCAGCAAGGTCAAGGGCCTGGAAGCCCTGGACGTCAAGCAGCTCGGCGAGCGCGGCAGCAGCTTCTGCGCGTCGGACACCGGACTCGACCAAGGACTGTCCAAGGTCGTCACGGCTTCGGTGAGTTGGACGGCATCGGGTCGAGGCACCAACGGGTGCGAGCAACCCGGACGACAGGTGTTCTCGGTGACCCGCCGAGGAACCGGACCACCGGTACCCCTCGAACTCCAGGTCCTGCTCGAACCGCAGGTACTGGACAAGGGCCCGGCCGAGGCCGACCTCGCGCGCTACACCGAGCCCGGCGGCGCCCCGCAACCGGTGGTCGGCGGCGGCTCGTTCGGCTCGGCGACCACCCTGCCCGGGTCCGGCCACTACACCGACACGATCGCCCCGGGGGAGTGGGCCTTCTACCGGGTCCGCCTCGACTGGGGCCAAAGCCTCGCCTTCCAGACGCGCGTCGGCGGCGGCAAGGAGATCGTCGGCGTACAAACCCACTTCTACAACCCGATCCGCGAGCAACTGGCCCAGGACTCGTGGGGAGTGCACGACACCGAACACATCTTCTCGAAGGGCGTGGACCCCTTCGCGACGCGTCCCGTGCGCTTCCTCAACCGCAGCGACCGGCAGCAGGAAGTCGCCGACATGCTGCCCGGCTGGTACTACATCGCGGTAGCGGCGCAGGGCGAGGGAGAGGTGCGCTCGCTGGCCGTGGACGTCTCGGTGGGCGGTACCAAGGAACCCGGTCCGGTGTACGCGCAAAGCGGGCAGCAGGCCGAAGGCTCACCGCCGCCGGCGAAGACCGCGTCGACCGCCGCGAACCCGGGCGCGAAGACTCCGGCGAAGAGCACGACGAGGGACTCCGACTCCTCGGCGGCGGACGATTCGGCGGCGTTCGGCGGCCCGTTGGTGTGGGTCGGACTGCCCGCCGCGATCCTGCTCGGCGCGGCGCTCACCGCCCTCGTGCTGCGCCGGCGACCATCGCGCGACACATGAGCGCGCACCCCGGGGCCCGCCGGTCGACGCCCCCGGTCCTCGCGTCCGCTGCCTGCTCGGCTGCCGTCCGTTCGTCGTCGGTCCTCGCGGCTCCTGTCGCCGAGGCCTTCCCGATGACGGGCGGGTCTCGCGACACCGTGCGAACGGCGCCGCCAGGCAAGGATGTTCGCGAACACGGGAGGAACCGTCCCCGATCGCCCCCACCCGGCGACCGAGCGAATGCGAGCACCAGATCTGCTGAGGCTTTACGCCACGTTCCCGGGGCCTGGAAGTCTTGGCCACAGGTGTTCCGTAGCGCAGGCTTGGCGCGTCGAGGTGCTGCGTCGCCGTCTCCCCGGCGCTCCCCGGCTCATCACACCACCGGCTCGACCCTGAACAGATCCGCACCGTCTTTCAGGAACGGAAGGGAAACCGACATGACTTGCTTCGCTTCGTCACACGGCCGAGGCCGAGGCGGCGGTACCAGGGGCGGATACCGCGCCACCGGACCGCGTGTCTCGCAGCACGCGGTGTCGCCCCGCTAGGACACCGGGGCCCGGTCCGCACGGCTCCGGGCGGACGCATTCCTTCAGGGTGCGGACGCCGCACACGCATACACACGGCCGGGTGCAGATCCCAGCAAGGGGTCGGCATCCGGCCGTCGTTCGTGCACCTTGCGCCGCGCCGCGCGGGAGCCGATCACCCGCTCGCCTCGGGACGAAGCGCCCGCACACCCCGGACGACCGCCGAACCCCGGCCGGCCGATCCGCGGCATGCGGGCGCTTCGTCATGATGGGCCGCGAAGCGGGCCGCCCCGTCCGGGTGATCCGCGCGGTCGCTCGACGCGCGCGCCCTACTCCGTCGGCAACACGCGGGACAACCACTCGCGCACCGCCTCGCCCACCGGAACGTCACCGATGTCTCGGCGATCGAAGATCCGGAAGCGGTCCGGGTCGTCCTTCGCGAGCAGCTCGAACAAGGTCGCCTTGGACTGGAGTTGGGTCGGGTCGAGCCCCTTCTCCTGGTCGTGCGCGCGCAACCGCTCCTCGATCGCGCGCGGTTCGTCCGCGGTCAGCAGCACCAGGTCGGGCAGCGGTCGCCACTGGGCGACGGTCGCCAGGAAGCGCCGCGCGGCCTGGTGGGCCTGCTCGAGGTCACCGGGATGCCGGGCGATCGCGTCCTCGACGGCGGCGGTGTAGACACCGCGCTGCTCGACGACGGTGCGCCCGGCCGCCAGGAACAGCCGGGCGGACTCGTAGCGATGGGTCTGCATGGCGATCACCGTGAGCGTCTCGGACGCGGACCGGCCGCCGCGGATGTACGGCTCACCGCCGGCGGCTTCGGCCAACGCCATCAACGTGGCGAAATCCGGCCGGGCGTTGGGCTCGCGCGCCGACCCGACGAAAATGCGCGGGGGAGAGGCGATCGAACGCAGGAGCGCGGAGCTGACGTCGTGTGCCTCCAGCCCCTCGACCCCCACGAGCGGGCCGGGACGTCGGGTCCGATTGCCCGCCGTCGGTTTCGATGTGCGTTCGCGTGTGGCCTCTTGAGCGTTCTGCGGCATAGCCGAATCCTCGTGATCCGACCCGCCCTGAAACAGGCCGCGTTGGGCACTCTCGACGGGTAAACCCCCCGGTAATACGGGGTATTCGGCGAACTGACGACCGGCGTACCCGCCGGCGGCCGTCCCGTGCGGTCAGCTCGCGGCGATGTCGAGCAGGGACGCGGGCGACGGCGAGGCATCCGAGATGCCGACACACGCCATGGTCTGCGCCAACACCCGATCCACGACCGTCGCCGGGCCGCCCTCGCGCGCGGCACGGCGTTGCCCGGCGGCGGCGGACCCGCGTGCGAGCAGACGCTCGATCGCGGCCTCGACCATGTCGAGGTCGCCGCTCTCACGCAAGTACGGGGCCACCTCGGCGACCAGGGCACGGACCACCGTGGCCGCGGGCAGGTTCACCGCGGCCACGGGGTCGATCAGGTCGCCCTCGATCCCGGAGCGTGCCGCCCGCCACATCGCCCCTCGGGTGAGCATGGGCGAGAGTGTCGGCGGCGTTCGGTCGGCGGCGACGGCGTCACTCGCGTGCCGGTAGAGCGCGCGGAACAGGGCGGCGATCGCGATCGTCACCTCGACGTCGGCGATCGCGTCGCACACCCGCAGTTCCAGCGCGGACCCCCGCGGGGCCAGGCGCAGCGCCGGGAGGAAGAGGTCGCCGTCGGGCACGACACCGACCGCCACCATGGTCGCGACCAGGTCGTCGTACTCCCGAGCCGAGCGCACCGGCCCGATCGGGCCGGCCCCGGGAAGGCGCTCGACGCACACCTGCCGCCAACTCGCGTAACCGGTGTCGCGCCCGGCCCAGAACGGCGAACTCGCGGACAGCGCCGAGAAGGTGGCCAGATGCGGCGTGATCCAGGCGATCGCCCGAGCCGCCGCGTCCCGGTCCTCGACGTCGACCCGGACGTGCATGCCACACGTGATCCAACCCCGGGACAACCGCGCGTATTCGCCCTCCCAGGCCGCGTATCGGGCCTCGGGGGCCGTCCGTACGTCCGCGAGGCTCATCATCGGCGCGGTGCCGCTCGCCAACACACCCAGACGCAGACCGGCCGCGCGGTGCACCAGCGTGCCGCGCAATTCGGACAACCGCGCCCGAAGCGCGTCCGGTTCCGCGTGCGTCGAGGTCACCAGCGCCACCGTCGACTCCTTGGATCGGCCGACGAAGGGGCCGGCCGGAAGCCGATCGAGGAGGGCGGGGGCGGAGGACACCGTGCGCCTGGTGGCCAGATCCACGATGTGGAATTCCTCTTCGATCCCCAGCTTGAGCACAGCGACTCCTCACGGCCCGGCGCGAGGCCGACGGAACGAGGCGCCGGGGTGCGCCCGTTCGGCCACACGCGGGTGCCACGGACCGCCCGATCGGCGCCGAGCGACAGCGCCCATGATCGTCACCGACGGACCGACCGGTAAGGCCGGACCGGGTACCACGGTCCGGTAAATCCGCCGGTAGCTCCGCGCGTCGCGCCCGGCACCCGTCGGCGTCGGCGTCGCTTCGCCGCCGGCCCGGCCGCCCGCGCCCCGTCCGTCTCCCGGTCCTGGTCCCGGTCCTGTCCCCGGTCCCGCTCCCGGCTCGTCGCCCGGCTCGCTGCCTCAAAGACACGAGCGGCGCGGGCCGACCACACCCCGACCCCGGCCCGAACACTCCCAGCGCCCCGTCGGCGGCGACTTGAGGGCGACGCCCGCGTACATCCACTGGCGATTGTCCAGCAGACGCGGCAGCCGGTCCGCACGCCACGACGAGATCGGGACCACCCCGGGGTCGATCGGACTGAGCCCGGTGAACAGCGCCCGCACCTGGGGCGCGGTCCGGGGGAACAACGGCGCCGCGGAATGGCGATACGACTCGGCGGTCGTGCGCGCCGCGTCCGGCCGCAGATCGGCGGCAAGGTGCGAAAGCACCAGAACACTGCCGGGCACCGTCGCGTCCATCAACGCCCGCACCACGGACCGGGGATCGTCGGCATCCGAGAGGTAGTGCAGCACCGCGGTCAACACCACGGCCACCGGCCGGTCGAAGTCCACCCCGGTCCGCCCGGCCACCCGACGCAACAGCGCCTCCGGGTCCCGGAGATCACCCTCCACCACACGAACCCGACCGGGCCGCGCGGACAACGCGCGCGCGTGCGCCAGCACCATCGGATCGTGGTCGACGTACACCGCCCGCGCGTGCTCGGTTCCGAGCACCGCACACTCGTACGTGTCGCCGGCGGCGGGCAGACCCATCCCGATGTCGAGGAACTGACGGATGCCGACACCGGTCGCGAACGCCACCGCCCGGCGCAGGAAGGCCCGATTCGCCAAGGCCATCGCGCGGACCTCGGGCGCCAGGGTCAGGACGGCCTCGGCCGCGTCGCGATCGACGGCGAAGGTGTTCTTGCCGCCGAGGTAGTGGTCGTACATCCGGGCCGGATGGGCGAGATCGGTACGCAACTCGGGCGACCGCGCCGAAGGCACGCGTGCCGTCGGTCGATCCGCCGGCGATCCGTCCGCCGGCGGGCAACCGACGGGGGAACGGGTATCCGTCGACTTGCCGGGCAGCACAATCATCGGCCTTCCTCGATCCTGGGGTAGCGGGCCGCCCGGACCGGGCGAGGCGGGGTTACCCGCCGGGCGGACCCGCATGTTCCTTCGCACTCCCGGGAGATCAGCGGCGAAGGAATTCCGTGACGACGGCGTCGAAGCGTTCGCCCTCCTCGACGAACGGCACATGTCCGCTCGCCGCGAACCGCTCCACCCGCGCGTCGGGCAGCGCCTCGGCCAGCCAACCGGCCAGGTCCCCGGGGAAGATCCGACTGCGCTCGCCGTAGATCAGCAGCGTCGGCACCTTCACCGCGGGCAGCACGGGCCGCCAGTCCGAGTGCGCCATGTCCATCCACACGTCCAACGCGGACGCGGTGTGCGTCTGGGTGGTCTCCGCGTACGCCGCGTCCACCGCCTCCGCCGCCGGCGGCTCGGCGAAACACGCCGCGATGAACGGCTTGATCGCCAACGGCCGGGCGTGCCGTACGGTCTGCGCGAACACCGCCAGATCGACCGGCGAATAGCCGCCCTGCAGGGCGAAGTCCCACCCGGGCCCGTCCATGAAACGCGGCGACTGATCGACGAACACCGCGCCGCGCAACCCCTCGCAGCCGAACTGGCGCACGTACGACAACACCACCGAGGTACCCATGGACCAGCCCACCATGGTCACCTCGTCCAGACCCAGTGCCAGCACCAACTCGCGGACATCACGGGCGTACTGGTCGAGACTGTGCCCCTCGGGGGTCTTGCCCGAGCGCCCGTGGCCCCGGAAGTCGGCGACGATCACCCGATTCTCCGCCGCCAGCGCGGCGATGTTCCCCGACCAGAACGAACTGTTCATCGTCCACCCGTGCAACAGCAGCACCGGGCGGCCCGCGCCGTGCTCCTCGTAGTACAGCGGAACGGTGTCGGACAACTCCAGATAGGGCACGTCTCTCCTCGGGTCCCGGCCGGCCGATCGCCGACCCGCGCTGCGGCAGTGTGTGCGCGCGGGAGACCCGCGCACCAGAGACCGGAGGGGGGTTGCAGCAACGTTGCAGAATCCGGCACCCGCCCCGCCCGGCCACGGCCCGACGCCCCGGGGCCCACGCCGGCATGATGGACGCATGGCGGACGGACCGGACGCACGTGACCGAGCACTGGGTGGTGGGTCGGCCACGGGCGTGCGGGACCCGATCCGGGCCTCGTGGTCGCGTGCGCGGCGACAGGGGTTGCCGCCCGACGCCTACCTCCCGCCGGTCACCCTCGTCGACGACGAACTGGCCCGACACCGCGAGGAACATCCGCTCACCACGATCTGGCCCCTGCTGCGCCGCACACTCAGCGGCCTGGTCACCGACCCGGGCCGCCTCCTGTTCCTCAGCGACGCGCGGGGGCACCTGCTGTGGGTGCAGGGCGAACACCCCACGCTGCGCGCCGCCGAACGCGTGCACCTGTTGCCCGGGGCGCTGTGGAGCGAGGACGCGGCGGGTACCAGCGGGGTGGGCACCGCACTGGCCACGGGCCGCCCGTTCCAGGTGTTCGGCGCCGAGCACTTCCTGTCCGCGGCCACCGCGTACACCTGCACGGCCACCCCCATCCACGATCCGGCCGGGGGCGAACTGCTCGGCATCCTGGACTTCACCTGCCCCGAACGCAGTTGGCAACCGCTCGCGGTTCCCCTGCTCGACACCGCGCGCCGACTGGCCCAGGCGGAGCTGGAGAGCGTACGGCTGCGCGAGGAGGCGCGGGTGAGCACCCGCTACGTGGAGCGGATCGCCCGCCGGCTCGGCAGCAAGAGCGCGATCGTCGACCCCAAGGGGCGCGTCCTGCGTTCGGATCCGCCCGGTTGGCTGCCGCAGCGCCTGCCCGGCCCGCCGCGCGAAGGCCCGATGCTGCTGCCCGGTGGGCAGGTCCTGCTGGTCGAGCGCCTCGCCGCCGGCGGCCTGTACCTGCTGATCGCCGAGGACTCGGCATCGGGCCCGGTCACCACCGCGCCGCTGCGCCTGCAGGCGCTGGGCCTGCGCCGGGCCCGGCTCGAGATCGCCGGCACCACGCACGAACTCACGCGCAGGCACGCCGAGATCGTCACGACCCTGCTGAGCGAGCCCGGTGGGATGACGGCCAAGGCGATCACCGAGGCGGTCTACGGCCCCGGCGGACGCCCGGCCACCGTCCGCGCCGAACTGGCCCGGCTACGCGCGATCCTGGGCCACCGACTGGCCTCGGACCCGTACCGCCTGACCGGCGACTGCGAGGCCGACTTCCTCGACCTCGACCGCGCCCTGTCCGTCCCCACCACCTCGATCGACACCCTGCTCGACCACTACCGGGGCCACCTCCTGCCCGGCTCCACCGCCCCGCGCGTGCTCGCGCTGCGCGAGGCCCTGCACGAACGCCTGCGCCGCCGCGTCCTGGACAGCGCCGATCCCGACACGGCGCTGCGCTGGTCGACCTGACCCGGCCGCGCCGCACCGGCGTTCCGGGCAGCGAAGCGACACCGGCGGAAGGCGACGCCGGTGGGCGGCCGCGGAGCGGCGGCGGGCGGCGCACCCGTCGATCGATCCCGACGCCGTGCACCCACCCACCACCGCCCCGCGCCCCGCCGAGGTCTGCCTACGGGACTCCTCAAGCCTGCGTGGGCGGCTCGGCGCCGGGCGGACGTTCCGCACGCCCGGGCACCTCGAACTCCTGCGTGACCTCGTGCGATTCGGGCGCCGTGCCCGGCCCGCGATCGGCGACACCGGGCCGCCACGTCGACGCCGGATCCCGGGCGGGGGCGGGCGGCGCCGCGGGCGGCGGGGGAGTGCCGGGCAGCCGATCCGCCCAGGGGGAGACGGGTACGGGCGCCGGGGCGGCGAACCGCGTGCGCACCGCGTACCCGAGACCGGCCGCGGCCAACAGCGCGACGAGCGCGCCGCCCGCCGGCACGCCCCAATCCGAGGCCACGGACGAGCCCGCACCGCCGTCGGCGCGGGCGGCCGGCGCCGGCGGAGCGCCGGCCCGTACCGGGGAGTCGGACCGGGCCGGAGACGGCGCACCGGGCACCGCGCCCGCCGCCGGCCGCGGCTCCTCCTCGGGCCCCAACGGCTGATCCGGTCGTTGCACCACGGTGCCCTCGACCGACACCTCGAGCCGGATCGGCACCACGATGCCGCGCTGCGGCCCCTGGGCCCCGGTGATGGACATCTGGACGTAGTACGACCCGCGCAGCGCGTACTTGTCGTCCTTGAACTCCTTGAACGAGCCCTTGGTCCCGTCGAAGTTCTCGTACTTCTTGCCGTCCCCGACGGTCCACGCCCCCGAGGTCGCCTCCAGGTGCGTGGTGCCCGGCACGAGCTGGTTCGTCGGGTTGTCCAGGAGCGGAATGGCCTCGCGCAACGGGTTGTAGAGGTTCATCACGAACCTCGGGCCCTGCTTGTACGGGAAATCGGCCGGGATGTCGACGGACCCCTTGATCGAGAGCTTCTGCCCCGGCTGCATGTACACCCGCCAGAACAGGAAGTCGCCCACCACCATGCTCTCGCGATACACCCCGGGCCCGACCTCGCCCGCGCTGTTGAACGAGAATCCGCTCGTGGTGTCCGCCGCGGCGGGTGTCGCGGCCACCACCGAGCCGACGACCGCGGCGAGGACGGCCCCGGCCGACGCCGCGATCCTGCGTATGCGTATGCGTACGACGGCGTTCACGCCTGCCTCCCCTGTCGGCGCCGGGCACCGGCGGCGAACGATCCCAGCACGCCGCCGACGAGCACCGCGGCGGCGATCACAGCGAGAGTCACTCCGGTTCCGGGCCCGTCGTCGTCGCCGGACGACGCGGCGACCGAGGTGCGGTCGCCACCGGCGCCGGGCGCGCCGGGCACGGCGGCCGGGGCACCGGCGTCGGCGCTCGCGGGCGCGGGGCCGGACGTGGTGCCGATGGTCCCCGGCCGCCTGGGGTGGCTGACCAGGAGTTCGAGCAGGATTCGGCGTTGCGGATCCACCTCGGCGTTGTGCGAGATGCGCAGGCAGCCGATCCCGTCCGGTGCCTTGGCGGAACTCTTCGCCCCGGCGGACGCGCCGGTGGTGACGATGTTGTTCGCCTCCAGGGCCACGCCCTCGGTCAAGAGCCAGCTCTGCGGCAGGTCCGGCGGGCCGGATCTGATGAACAGGTGGGTCAGGAAAGCCGAGTTCTCCCGATCGTCGGCGACCCGCATGCGCTCCGAGAAGATCGCGGTGGCGCCGATGGCGAGATCCTCACCCGGGTTCTTGCGAATGCGGTACCACAGGTCGCGACTGGTGACGAACGCGTCGAGGTACTGGCCGTCCTCCACGATCGGCGCGTTGGCACAACCGGTCGTCGCGCCCTGGATGGGTCGACCGGACGCGTCGTAGGGGGTCCACGCCCTGCGGAACAGGCTGGACATGTTCGAGACCAGCGAATCGGCGTCCTTGGCGTCGGCGTAGACGCCGTTCCCGGCGGCGGTGATGCACTTGAGCTGATCGCGCGCGGCGCCGGAGACGTTGAACCCGACCGCGTCGACCGTCAGCTTGGTGCCCTTCGCGTTCAACTCCTTGGCGACCTCGCACGGTTGCGGCGGCGCGCAGGTGTCCTCGCCGTCGGAGACCAGGATCACGTGGCGCTCGCCCTGGGTGCCGAGGTCGTCGGAGGCGGCCCGCAGCGCGTTGCCGATGGGGGTGAACCCGACGGCGTTCAGCGCCGCGACCCGTTGCCGCGCCGCGCCCTTGGCCCCCTCGTTCATCAGCGCCACCGGCACCAGGAGCTGGGTGTCCGCACAGCCGAGGGCCTTGTCCGTACCGGGATAGGCCGCGCCGTACACGCGGATGCCGACCTGGGCGGTCGCCGGAGCCGCGTCGATGATGCGGTTCACCGCCTGCTTGGCGGCCTCCAGGCGGGTCTGCCCGCCGGCGTCGTTCTGTTTCATCGAACCGGACAGGTCGAGCACCAGCTCGACCTTGGCCGGGACGGCCTCGGCGGGCGGGGCGGGGTCGGCCGCTGCGACGGACACAGGGCCGCACAACACCAGGGACACCGCGCCCAGGGCCACGGCCGAGCGTGTGCGTAGGAAAGGGATCACGACGCCGATCATGGAATCCGCGACGTGCGATGCCAAGAGGGAGGGTCCATCACGCTTCCCTCGGAAGCCCTGAGGGGCGACTCGGTCGGAGCCTTCGGCCGACGGTTCCCTCGATCGAAGTCGAAGCCCGCGGCGGTGCTCGGGCGGATCGGGGAGGGTCCTTCGGCGGGACTCGGGCGGGTCGGGGTCGAAGTCCGCGGCGATGCTAGGGCGGGTCGGAGTCGAAGCCCGCGGCGATGCTTCGGCGGATCGGGAGGCAGGCTTCGGGGGCTCCGGCCGCCGCCCGGCTATCGTTCCCGCTCGTCCCGGCGCCCGCGATCCGTCTCCCGCGCGTCGCGGCTCGGCGTCGGCCGCCACGGGTGGACGCCGAGGGGACGGCCGTCGGGCTTGGGGTCCATCCCGGGCAGTCCGCGGGAGGGCACCTGCTTCGCCCAACCGGCGGTGATGGCGGCGATGGTGCTCGCCGAGAGCGCGCCGCCCGCGCGCAGACTGCGGTCGTAGGGAGGCGGCCGGTCCATCCACACCCGCGCGGGCGTCGGGTCGTGCGGCCCGGCCTGCGCCGCGACCTCGGCGGCGGCCGCGGCGGCCGACACGGCCGAGGACGGGCCGATGGACCGCTCGGCATGTGCGGCCGCGTCGGTCGACACCTCGGACCTGGCGAACCGGGCGACCGCCGTGACGACCTCGTCGGTGACCTCCTCCGGGGCCGGGGTCTCCCAGCTCGGCGCCGCGCCGGCGGCCTTGCGGGGCGCGGGGGCGAGTCCCACGTGCGCGGCCTCGGCGTGGGCGAACCTCGCGAGGTCGCGCAACCGCACCATCCGCGCCCCGCGCAGGATCCGGGCCTCCCCCTTCATCGAGGCGTTCTGCTCCCACCACACACCGTAGGCGACCCGCAGGCTCAGGAACTCCGGGTTGGCCTCGCCGCCGACCACGGTGCGGCCGAGCTCGCCGAACATGGGCCCGAAGTACGCCCCCGCGAACGTCACCCGACCCGCGCTCCAGGGCTGGTACTGCCGCGGCGGCGTACGACCGAGCACCCACGCCCGATCCATCAGCCGGTCGGAGTCCAGGTCCAACGGGCGATCGCCGACCCAGTGATAACCCGCCCAGCCGTGCAGTGGAGGCCGGACACCCGGCGGAACGGAGCCGTTCTCCACGTACCGGTTGCCCTCGGGTACGACTCCCGCGCGAAGTTGCGCGAGGATCGCCTTGCGGCGCTCGTACTCGTGGATCATCTGAGGCCACTCGTCGCCCGAGACGACACGCGCCAAACGCGCCGCGAACGACGCGACGCGCCGCAATTCCGCCGGGTCGCCGGTGGACCGCGTCTCGGCCCCGCCCTTCGGCTCCGACCACTCGCCGGCCTCCCACCGGCGGTACAACTCGGCCTCGGTGCGCGGCGGACCAGGGGTCTGCTTGTCGGTCGGCTCCCGCTCGTCGATGGTCCACAACTTCGGCATGGCGTACATCCGACCGTCGGGACCCACCCGCGGCCACCAGGTCACGCCCAGGTCCGCCTGCTTCTGCCGCTCGTCGGCGGTGAGCCGGTGCAGCAGCCGCAGCGCCCCGATGGCCACCCGATACATGGGCACCCGGCGGCGCATCCGGCGATACTCGATTCGAAACCGCTCGTCGCTCTCGAGCCACGCTCGACCGACGAGCTTCCGACCCCGGAGATAGTCGCCGAGCGCAGTCGCCATGCGGTCATCATGTCGTGCGCGTGCCACGGTGTCGTCGGCTCGCGGGATGAACGCACCGAAGACACGCGGGGCGGACAGGGGTAGGAACGGCGAACGCGGGAAACACCATCCGCAGGCCGATTCCTTGCGTGTACAACGGGAATTCGCGTTCGGTTCCGCGTCATGCATGATTCAGACCAAGAACCAAGATCGCTCAGCGCAAGAGTTCCTGGACCCAGTGGGTCTTGGCAGCAGGGCCACGGGGTCGCAGGCTGGTCCAACGGCCTTGCAGGCCAATGGGTTTCGGGCGCTCACATTCGCCGGCCCCGGACCTGCACGGACTTCTCTCGACCTCGGGGCACCCCGATCGTCGAGAACACGGGGCACTACCGACTTTCACGCGCAACCACTCCGCGGTTACGCGTGGTTGCACGAGCCACGCGGTTCCGGTGCCGGCCACCGCACCCATTCGATCCGTCCCGTTGTACGGGTGCCCGATCCGGCGCGGCCCGTCGGCCACGCAGCACAACGACTGACGCAACACACATCTCAAGGGGACACATGTCGATTCGGACTGTGGGTGTCGAAGAAGAGTTTCACATCGTCGACCGACGCACCGGGCGGTTGAGCCCGGCAGGTACGGAACTGCTCGCCGAACTGCCGACGGTCGGTTTCACCGGCGAGGCCAAGGAAGCCTCGATCGAGACCAACAGCGAACCGCACGTCGAACTCGCCGATCTGCGGGCCGACCTGATCCGCTCCCGGACGCTCCTGGCCCGAGCCGCCGAGAAGATCGGGGTGGCGGTGATCGCCTCCGGGACCGCGCCGTTGATGGACCTCGCGGACTCGCCGCAGGCCCCGGGCGACCGCTACGCCGCGATCAAGCGCGACTACGCGCTGGTCGCCGACGAGCAGGTGGTCTGCGGGCTGCACGTGCACGTCGGCGTCGAGGACCGGGACGTGGCCGCGCGGGCGATGTCCTGGATCTCCCCGCATCTGCCCACACTCCTCGCGCTGTCCGCCAGTTCCCCCTACTGGCTCGGCGACAACACCGGCTACGCGAGCTGGCGCAACATGCTCTGGCAGCGCTGGCCCTCGGCGGGGCCGGCGGACAACTTCGCTTCCGCGCGGGAGTACGACGACATGCTCGAGGGCATGGTCCGCTCGGGCGTGATCGTCGACGTCGGCATGCACTACCAGGACCTGCGCCTGTCCTCGCACGTGCCCACGCTCGAGATGCGCATCTGCGACTCGTGTCCGGACGTGGACACCTCCGTGCTCATCGCCGTGCTCTTCCGCGCTCTCGTCCAGCGCGGGGTCCGGGCGGCCGAGAGCGGCGAACGGCTGCCGGCGCACTCGCCCGCGTGGCTGCGCGCGGCGACCTGGCGGGCTGCCCGCTCGGGCCTGGAGGGACTCCTGATCGACCCGACGACGATGGCCACCGACTCGGCGCGCACGGTCATCTGGCAGCTCATCGAGGACCTGATGCCCGACCTGGTCGCCTCCGGCGACCTCGCGTTCGTGCGCACCGTCGCCCGGCGCATGCTGGACGGCGGCAGCAGCGCGGCACGCCAGCTCCGGGTCGTGAACCCGTCCCCCCGGGCGGCCGTCGAGCTGCTCCGCGAGCAGACGATCACCTTCTCCGAGTTGCCGGCCGCCCTGGTCAAAGAGCGGCCCGGCGCCGCGAAGTCGGACCTGGTCGACGAGTCACCGACCCTGGTCGCCTGATACCGCGAACGCACCCGATCCGACGGGGTCACGGCCTACGGGCGGTGACCCCGTCGTCGTTTCGGCCCGCGCTCATCCGCTCCTCCAGCGGCGCGAGGTCCAGATGATCCAACGCGTCGAGCCGGGCGGCCTGTGCGGTGCGCCGTTGCGCGGCCTCGGCATCGTGGATCACGCCTATGGTGAGCCGCAGTTCCCGCAGCAGCGCCGCCCGCGCCGCGTCGGCCGCGCGCGGCGGGGGAGCGCCCGCGGCGGTTCGGGCCACCGAGCGCAGATTCGGACCCCGTCGAAGTGGCGTGTCGAATACCGCGGTTCGGGCCAGGACGTCGGCCGCCCGGGCCAACGGCCCGGGACGATCCGGTTCCGCCTGCGCCGACCACACCGCGAACACGCCGGCGACCTCCCGCGCGATACCCGCCCACCCGGCCACATCGTCCAAGGGCCGCTCGCGTGCCGCCGAACGCAGCCGGGCCACCTCCGTCGCCGCGCGAGTCCACCGCGCCAGGGCGTCCTCGTCGGAGGCGGGCTCCGTCGCGGAGGCGTCGAGCGGTTCGGACGCCGCGGCCGCGTCATCGGTCTCGGCGGCGGACGTGCCCCACCAGTACCGCAACCGCGGCAACGACAGGTCCGGGGCGAGCCGCCCGCCCCCGTAGCGCACCGGGCTCGTACCGTCCGGCGGCGGCAGGGCGACCGACAAGCCCAGCACCGTCTCGCCGTCCCGTCGATCCAGGCGCGGACGGACCACGACCCCGGACGAGGACAGGCGCCGGAGGAAGTCCGCCTCGTCGACGGCGGCCACCGCCGCGCCGCGCATGTGCCGTGCCAGGGTGTCCCGTTCGACCTCCGGACGGCCCCGGCGCACCGCGCTCTCGGCGTTCGCGCGGGAGTATCCGGGCAACCCCCGCCCCTGCCGACGGCCTTCGACCGCGATCAGTTCGAAGCGCCGCTCCAGTTCGGCGCATACCGCCGACGCCTTGACGCGGTCCTGCCACGGACTCGCCCGGGTGCCGTCCTCGCGGACCAGACAGACGGCCACGTGGATGTGGTCGTTGCCCTTCCCGGAGAAGCCGTGGCGGACCGCGATCCAACGACAGGGCGCCCTGCCCTCCTCCTCGCCGAAGCCGAGACGGTCGATCAGCATACGCGCGGCCGTCGCCCATTCCGCGTCGGTGAGCCGGCGGTCCCCCGGGGCGTTCGACAGGCTCGCCGTCCAGACCGATCCGTGCTTGACCTCGGTGTCGAAAAGCTGCCTGGGCGCGTCGAGTTGAGCGGCGAGCGAGGCCGGGTCCCCGGTGAGGTCGAGACCCGTGGACGCCGCTATCGCGTGCGCGTCCTCGTGCTCGTTGGCGCGACCGGGACCGAAGAGGTACGTCACGAGCTGCGCCATGTCGTCGTGGCGCTCGTGGGCCGCGGAGAGCTTGGCGATCACGGCGCCTGCGTTCGGGGGCCGGTCGACGGGCGGGGGTAGCCGGTCGCCGCGTCGAGGCGGTCCAGGACCGCGGACAGTCGACCCACGACGTCCGCGCATCCGGGCGGCGGCGCGTGCCGCGTCGCCGGGTCCGCGCCGAGCTCGGACAACTGCTCCGACAATCGAGCCAACTGCCGTCGTACGGCGAGTAGTTCGGCGTAGAACGCACGGCGTTCGGTGGCCGTCGGCGCGTCGTCGAAGGCCGACTCCACCAGCAGCCTCGGGATGCTCACCGCCTGGTCCGCCGCCTTGGCCGAGACGTGGGCGTACTCGTCCTCGCTCATCAGCACCTTGGTGACCCGGCGTCGCCCGCCCGTCCGACGGGGCAGACGAGCCGGACCGCTCCCGGTCCGCGACTGTGCGCTCTCGTCGGTCGACATCCGCGCATCCCCGTTCCCTCCTGGCGACTTCGCCCGCAGCGTGGCCTTCACGGTCGAAGTCTCTCGTGAAGCGCGGCAACAGGAAAGCCTTCGAAGCAAGATAGTACGAAGAGTTACCTGATCTTCGTTCGAACCCTCCGCGGACATGGCCCCGAAAAGGTCGCCGTCGGGCGCCGGGTGGGAAATGCGGCCCAGGGGGCCGCATTTCGGGTCCGGCGCCGCGAAGCGGCGCCGGAACCCACACCCGTGCATCACGATGCGAAGGTGCGACCCGCCCGGCGCGCGGGTCGGCGGGCGTACGGGCGCCCCGACGCCCGCCCCGCCCGGGCCCGGTTCGTGGGTGCCCCCGAGGCCGGAACGCCCGGACGTGGGGTCGCCGGTCGGGACGGGGTCTCGCGGCGGATCACCGAACCGCCGCGAACCCCCGCCCCGGCGGGTCCGTCGGTGGCACGGTCTCGGGGCCGGTCACCACAGCGCACGCCCGGCGGCGGCGACGGTGATCACGCGCTCGCCGACGCCGAACCGCCGTCGCACAGGCGGAGGAATCGTCGGGGCCGGGCGGCCGGAAGCCCAGACCCACCGGCACCCGGCACGCCCGGCATGTCCGGGACCCCCGGAACGTCCCGGGCGCCCACCGGACAGCGGGCGGCGAAGTCCCCGCCGCCCCGGCTCCGTACCGCCCCCGCCACCGTGTCCACGCCGAGCAGGTCCACCACCGCCGCGCACGACCGGCGACCGAGGGCATTCCCCACGGACGACACCCGGCGGCGCCCGCCCGTCCACGACCGAAGCCGCCACCGACGCGCATGACACCCTCGACGAACTCGGCGACGATCTCCGCCATCCCGCGCCACGCGTCGGGGCGCGCGGTGCGCGGCGATCCGCCGAAGGCGCCCCCGGTCGGGATCACGTCGAGCGCGGTTCCCCCGGCGTGCGGCAGGGTCCAGGCGAACACCACGCCGTCGCCGGGGACGAACCCACACGAGCCCAGGCGGGGCGAACACCATCCGCCACAGCCCCACGACCACGTTCACGGCGACGTGCGGTCGGGCACCGCGCCCGCCCGCGCCCTCGACACGCAAGCGGAGCATGTCCAGGCCGGACGTGATCGCACCGTCGAGGACGGCGAGTCGGCCCACCCCGACCGTCGGATCCCCGCGCACCGTGCGGCCCGACTCGACGCCCTCGGGCGCTCCGTCCATCATGGCCCGCAGCGCGCCGCCGGGCCGGATCTCTCGGCGGGCCGGAACACCGGCCGCACGGACCCGAACAACAGCCCCGGGTCACGGAGTCCGCCCAGGTTGAGCCCGGCCCCCGGGACCGCGCCGGTACGCACGCCGTGCCCGCAGGCATGGCATGCCCCGTCCACGGTCGAACGCCCGAGGACGTCTTCCGAGTTCGGTGATCGCCACCGCGTCCATGTCGCCGCGCAGGGCGACGAACGGGCGGTCCGCCGCCTCGCCGTTCGGGAAGACGTCGCAGCCGACTCCGGCACAACCGCCGGTGAGTACACGGGGGTTCAGCCCGGCCTTCCGCAGGCGAGCGACCAGCCGCCGCGTGGTGCGGGTCCACGCGGCGCCCAGCTCGCGGTGCCGGTACAGGCCACGACGAAAGGTGATCGGTTCGGGGCCGAACCCGCCGCCCCCGGGGCGGATCCGAGCGGCCGCGGTCGCGGTCACGAGTGGTGCTCCGGTGTGGGATCCGGCGAGCCCCGGGCGGGATTTGCCCACGTCCGGCGCTCGTGAGTCCTCGGGAGAGCGGCGCAGGGTGCCACACGCGGCGCGGGGCTCGGTGATCGGCGAGCCACACCCGACCGATGCCCCCCTGTGCGACCGGGCACCGGAGGAGACCATACCCCGGGCATGGTGTCCAGGCGGGAAAGATGCCTGGACACCACACCCGCGCCATGGTCTGGCTGCGCCTGCCCGGCCCACCCAGGGAGTCACCGGCCGGGCGCGCGGCTCGTCGATCACCGAGCCCCACGCCGCGCGCGGCGGATCCCTCCGTCGATCTCCCAAGGCCTCACGAGCGCCGAACGGGTTGGCAAACCCCGCCCGGAGCTCGCCGGACATCCCACACCAAGGAGCACCACTCATGACCACGCCCACGGCCGCTCGGATCCTCTCCGGGGTCAACGAGCTCGCCCCCGAACTGATCGCCTTCCGCCGCGACCTGCACCAGCACCCCGAGCTGGGCTTCGCGGAGACCCGCACCACGCGGCGGCTGGTCGCCCGCCTGCAGAAGGCCGGGCTGCACCCCCGCGTCCTCACCGGCGGCACCGGAATCGTCTGCGACATCTTCCCGAAGGACACCGACGCGGTGGACCGCCCGTTCGTCGCCCTGCGCGGCGACATGGACGCGCTGCCGATCACCGACCTCAAGACCGTCCCCTGGCGTTCGACCGTGGACGGGGCATGCCACGCCTGCGGCCACGACGTGCACACCAGCGCGGTTCTGGGTGCCGGGCTCAACCTGGTCGCACTCCGCAACCAGGGGCTGCTGCCCAGGCCCGTGCGGCTGCTGTTCCAGCCCGCCGAGGAGATCCAGCCCGGCGGCGCGCTGCGGGCCATGATGGACGGAGCGCTCGACGGCGTCGAGTCGATCCACATGGTGCACTGCGACCCGACGGTCGAGGTGGGCCGACTCGCCATCCTCGACGGTCCGATCACGTCCGGCATGGACACGTTCCGCTTCCACGCCGAGGGCACGGGCGGGCACAGCGCCCGACCGCACCTCACCGCGAACATGATCATGGGCCTGCAGCACATGATGTTCGCCCTGCCCGGACTCGTGCAGCGGTTCGCCCCCAGCGACGGCGTGGTGTTCGCCTGGACCCTGGTGCACGCCGGTGGAACCGCGCTCAACGTGATCCCGACCGAGGGCGACCTCGGCGGATCGCTGCGCACCGCGAACCCCGACGCGTGGCACAGGATGCCGAAGCTCCTCACCGAGCTCATCGAGGGCGCCATGCGCGTCGGCGGCTCCGGCATCACGTGGAAGCTCGAGCACCACCGGATGCCGCCCGTGGTGAACACCCTCGGCCACCTGTCGCACGCGGCGGTGGTGGACCTGCTCGGCGAGGAGGCGGTGGCGACGACGGTACAGAGCCAGGGCGGCGAGGACTTCGCCTGGTACCTGGAGGGCACCGAGAACGTTCCGGGGGTCCCGGACATGCCGGGCGTGCCGGGCAACCTGGTGCGCCTGGGCGTCCGGCCGCCCGGGGTCGACCCCGCCGACCACCCCCACCTGCACGAGGGTGGGTTCGACGTCGACGAGCGCGCGATCCCCATCGCCGCCGCCTACCTGACGCGGATGGCGACCGGCCCCGAGACCCTCGGCGCCGCCGCCTGACCCACCGGGTCGGGGATTCGCGACGGGGCCCGGTGCCCCGTCGCGAGCCCCCGTCCCGACCGGCGGCCGGGACGGGGTCGGCGACTCGGACCGGAGTCCGTACCGGGACCGAGGTCCCGGATGGGCAAAATCGCCGACCCCCGCCGGCGGCTCCCACGAGCAACCACCCCCAGCGTAACCCGGCCCGTGGATGCGGCGCCGGGTCCCGCCGCATGTCCCCCGTCAAAGAACGGCCGTAGAGGGCAAGGTAATCGGCGCACGGAGCGTGAGAGCAACAGAACCTGCACACCTATGCATCCCTGAAGTCCCTTCCACATCCGTGGCCCCATGATTACCCTCTGTCCCGTGCTGACGATCTCCGCCGGGAGCGATCACCGGTATCTCACCGACCAGGTCGGGCGCGGGGCCGAGCACTACTACCTCAAGGCGATCGAGGTCGCGGGGGAGCCCCCCGGTGTCTGGTTGGGCGCGGGCGCCGCCGCGTTCGGTCTCCGGGGCGAGGTCGACGCCGAGGTCATGGGCAAGCTCTACGGCGACATGGTCGACCCGCGTACCGGCGCCCCGCTGGGCGCGCCGCCGCGCAACTACCGCGATGTGAAGGAACGCCTGGCGGACGCCCTGGCGGCGTTACCGGACACGGCCACTCCCGAGGAGCGGGACGCGGTGGCCGATCGGGTCCGGGCCACCCAGGTGCGGGCCGTGAAGTATCTCGACCTGACCTTCTCCGCGCCCAAGAGCTGGTCGGTCCTGCACGCCGCGTTACAGGCCGAGGGCCGCCACCAGGAGGCCCAGGCGGTCTGGGACGCGTGGATGGAGGGCGTGCGCGCCGGGCTCGAACACCTCCAGGAACACGCCGGTTTCTCCCGGGCCGGACACAACGGCGTGCGCCGCGTGGACGCGCACGAGTGGACCGTGGCCGCCTTTCGCCAGCACACCTCGCGCGACGACGACCCGCAGTTGCACGTGCACTGCGCCGTGCTCAACCGGGTGCGTTCGGTCGAGGTGCACCCCTACACCGGGCAACGCGTCGAGCGGTGGCGAACCCTGGACGGACGGGCCGTGTACGCCGAGCGGCCCGCCGCCGCGGCCGTCGCCGAGCGGGTCGCCGAGGAGGCCCTGACCCGAGCGCTGAACGTGCGCTTCGCCACGCGCCCGGACGGAAAGGCCCGCGAGATCCTCGGCATCCCCGAGGAGGTCCGCGAACAGTTCTCGTCCCGACGCCGGGTGATCTCGGCGAAGGTCGCCGACATGGTGGAGCTGTACCGGCTCGTGCACGGACGCAAGCCTTCGGCGTACGAGCTCACCTGCATGGCCCAGACCGCGACGCTGCACACCCGCGCGCCCAAGAAGAAGCACGCCCCGTCGCGCGAGGAACTGCTCGCGCGCTGGGAGCAGACGGCCACCACGCACCTGCGCGAGTCGCTCGCCGGCATCGCCCGGCGGGTGTTCGACGCCGGGGCCGCCGCCACGGCCGAGCCGTTCGACCCGGACCTGGTGATCGCCAGGGCGATCCGCGAGCTGACCGCGAACCGTCCCACCTTCCGACAGGCCGAACTCGTCGCCGAGCTCAATCGTCAACTCCCGGACCGGTTGGGCGGTCTGACGCATCGTGAGGTGCGGTCCCTGCTGGCCGAGCTGGCCACCCGGGCGCTGTCGCCGCAGTCGCGAACGCCGGGTGGCCCGGCCCTGATCCGCCTCACCCCGCCGGACCCCGTGGCCGCGCCGTCGGCGCTGCTGATGTCCGACGGCGCCTCGCGCTACGCCCGGCCGGAGGCGGTGCTCTACACCACGGTCGAGCACCTGGACGTCGAGGCGCGGATCATCGCGCACGCCGAGCAAGGACGCGCCCGGGCCGTTTCGCGGGCGTCGGTGGATCGATTCCTGGCCGGCGCGACCCTCGGCGCGGACCAGGCCGCCGCGGTCCGGGACCTGGCGACCGCCGGTCGGTTCGTCGACGTGCTGGTCGGCCCGGCCGGGACCGGGAAGTCCTACACCATCGCGGCCCTGTGCGCGCTGTGGGAGGCGAACGGCGGAACGGTCAAGGGTCTGGCGGTCGGTCAGCGGCAGGCCCGGGTGATGGCCGACGAGGGGGTCTCACGGGTCGCGAACGTCCGTAGGTTCCTGAACGCCAACGCCGCGATCGCGGCGGGGGAAATCGTGCCCGACCGGGACCTCTACACCTTCCACGCGGGCGAGTTGGTCATCGTCGACGAGGCCGGCACGTGCGCCACCGCGGACCTGGACAAGATCCTGTCCCTGGCCGCCGAAGCGGGCGCCAAGGTGGTCCTGGCCGGCGACCACGGGCAGACCGCGGAGATCGGCGCGGGTGGCATGTTCGGCCTGCTCGCCCGCGATCTCCCGCACACGCACACCCTCGAGGAGGTGCGCCGCTTCCGGGCCGATTGGGAACGCGCGGCCAGTCTGCGGGTGCGCGAGGGCGACGCCGGGGTCTTCGCCGAGTACGACGCGCGCGGGCGGGCACACGGCGGCTCCGCCGAGGAGATGAAGGAGGCGGCCTACCGGGGCTGGCTGGTGGATCACCTCTCCGGCCTGGACGCGCTGCTCGTGGTCCCCACCCGGGATCTGGCCGCCGAGTTGTCGGGCCGCGCCCGTGCGCAACTGGTGAGTCTGGGACGGGTGGAGGCGGCGGGCGTGCCGCTCGCGGACGGCAACGTGGCGGGGCGCGGCGACCGGGTGCAGCTCCGGCGCAACGATCCCACGCTGACGAGTTCGGGGCGGGGCCACTGGGCCACCAACCGGGACGTCGTGCGCGTGCTGGAGCGGCACGCCGACGGCGGGCTGACGGTGGCCTACGACGACGGGGAGACCCTGCGCGTGCCGGCCGCGTACGTCCGGGATCACGTCGAACTGGGCTACGCGGGAACGGTGCACGCGGTGCAGGGCCGCACGGTCGAGGCCGCGCACGCGCTGGTCGCCGCAGGCATGAGCCGTGAGCAGCTCTACGTCGCGCTCACCCGGGCCCGGGCGGCCAACCACGTCTACCTGGCGGCCGAGGAATCCGACGAGGCGGGCGCGCGGTCCGTGTTCGCCGCGGTGTTGAGCCGCACCGAGGCGCAGCGTTCGGCGACCGAGGCCATCCGCGACGCGTTCACCGAGGCGGACTCGCTGCGGACGTGGGCGCCGGTGTGGAGCGACCTGGTCGAGCAGCGCGTCGCGGCGGACTGTCTGAGCGTGCTGATGGACGAACTCGGCGCGGGCGAAGGCGCGAGCGTCCAGGACGACCCGGCGTTCGGTGCCCTGACCCGATTGGTGCGGCGCGTCGAGGGGGCGGGCCACGACGCCTACGGGTTGTTGCGGACCGCGATACAGGCCCGGGAGTTGGCGGACGCGGACAGCGTCGCCGAGGTGCTGCACTGGCGGCTGGAGCAGGAACTCCAGCTCGCGGACCGCCGGATGCCCACCGGGCACGTGACGCGGAGCGCGGAGGGGCGGGGAGCGGGCTCGGCGACGACACCCGGCACGCGGTCCCCGGGGGAGGGCGCGACCGGCGATACGCGGTCCTCGGGCGCAGGCGCCGCGCCCGGTTCCGCGGGTCACGCCGAACAGGCGACGCGGGCAGGCGACGAACGCCGGGCGCCACGCGCCCGATCGGGCTATCTCGCCCGCACCCCCGCGGCGAACGATTCCGTGGGTGTGTACCTGCGACGGCTCGCGGAGGTGATGGACCAGCGGGTGGACGAACTGGGCCGCGCGGCCGCGCAGTCCCCGCCCGCGTGGGCCCTCGAGCGGCTGGGCGCGGTGCCCGACGATCCCGGTGCCCGCGAGGAGTGGACGCGCCGGGCCGGCCTGGTGTCGAACTACCGGGAGGCGTACGGCTACACCCGGCCGGGCGACGCGATCGGTCCGACCCCGGCCACGGACGCGGTGGACGCCCGGTACGCGTGGGACCGGGCCGCCGAGGCGCTCGGCGTCGAGGCCGGCGCACACCGAGCCGACGGAGCCTCGGAAGCCGAACTGCGCCGATCCCTGGAGCGGTACGAGCGCGAGGAACTCTGGGCCCCGCCGCATGTCGCGGATCGACTCAAGGCGGCGGCGGAGGAGCAGGCGCACTGGCAACAGGAGCGGGTCCAAGCGCTGATGGCATCGTGGACCGCCGGCACCGCGCGGGAGTCGGAGGCGGCGAAGCAATCGGCCGAACTGGCCGCGTGGCGCGCCGCGTCGGCGGAGACTCGGGCCCGGACGCTGGAGACGATCCATGCCGCCCGGCTCGCGTGGTACGCGCACACGGCCGAGGCACGCGAACAGGCTCGGGCGGCCGCCGCGGAACTGGACCGGCGCGAGCGCCGGGCCGACGCGATGCGCGCCGATGGATTCGAGCTGCGGACACCCGGGTCGGCAGGCGCCCGACGTCGACCCGAGGGCGTCGTCGACGGCGGAAGCGGTGGAAGCGGTGGAAACGGTTCAAGCCGCGGAAGCGGCAGGGACGGCGGAAGCGGCAGGGACGGCGGAAGCAGTAGGAACGGCGCCACCGCGGCCACCTGGCACAAGGCCAAGGGCGCCACCGCAGACCCGGCCTCCTCGGGTCCGCCCCGATCCGAGCAGGCCGGCAACGCGCCCACACCGCACCCGCGTTCGGGCAAACCCCGGCCGTCGGAGGAGCCGATCAGCCTGGAGGAGGCATCGGCACGGGCGGCACGCGCCCGAGCGATCATCGAACAACGACGCCAGGCGGGCGCGGGGGTGACCGCCGCCGGCTTCACGCCGGCCGGCGACATCGGCGCCTCTCGCGGCCCCGCCGACGAGAGTTCGGGGGAGGCCGCTCGTACGGTCGATGGCGCCGAGCCCCGACACGAGCCCCCCGCCCGATTCGGTCGCGAATCGGACCGGGGATGACGCCGACGACGGGAGCCGGACCCCGACACTGCGTGCACTCGCCCACCATCCGACGCATCGAAGAGTCCGCACGCCCTTCGCGACCTACACCGCGGGCCCACGCTGCTCCTGCCCGCTCCCACGGGTCGTGTCCATCGTGCTGTTCCGTGAGGGACCGGATTCCGTGGATCGCGCTGTCTCCGAGCGCGCGGTTTGCGCCGAAGAGGACAGCGTCGTCGAAGCCGGAGCCCACCCCGCCGCCGCGATCGACATGGGCAGTGGGCCCTTCGCGTCCGCCGGTTCAACCGGGACTCCCTGGCCGACAGCCCACTTCGCCCACGCCTCACGGACCTTCGGCTTGCGCAATTCGGCTGCCACACCGTCCACGTAGGCGCCCTTGTCCTGATCGGCCATCTTCGCCAGGCCCTCCCACCACGGCCGCACCGCCGCGGCCGGCAGACGCGCATCGCCCAGTGCCGCGTACAACTTGAGGATCTTCGACGCGTCCATGCGGGGGGCGAAGCTGTCCAGGAGGCTGTGCAGTTCGGGCTCGACCGGGCCCGATCGGGCGACCCAGTTGTGCACCTGTTCGGTCCCCGCGTCGCGCTGGACGTCGAGTGATTCCCGGGAGGCTCCGGAAACGGCATGGGTTCGCGCATAGTCGTGGATCGCCAACCAGGCCCCGGCCTTGACCGCATCGCGTGTGGTGGGGGGACGAAGTCGTTCGTCGACCAGGACGGGATTGACGAAGGCGAGCCCGGACCAGTTCATCGGCGCCCGACTTTGGAGACCCTGGACCGGGCGGTCCCGTTCGAGGCCGGCGGCGGTGGTGAGGGGACCGGCCAGGAGGTACTCGTAGGTCTGGACACCTTCGAGAGAGGCGAACGTTTGGGCGCGATCCTCCGGGAGAAATCCGAACGGAGTGCCGGGGCCCTCCGGCATGTCGACCAGATAGCCGCGTTTGGTGCCGGGATGCGGATCGTCCGGTGTGCCGAGGTAGGCCATGTAGGCGCCGGAGAACGTGGTGCGGGGGTACAGGGCGGCCAACAGTTCCTGGATGCTTCCCTTGAAGCCGTTGTCCACGATCGTCACCGCGCTGTCGGGCCGGCCGACCGGGATGCCGGCCGAGCGCAGGTATCGCGTGAGCATCCGCGCCGTCCCCCCGACGTCCGTCGGAGACCCTATAAGGTCGCCGCGAAGGGCCGCGACCTGCGGGTTCTGGGTACCGAGACTGTATTCCGCGTCGCGCAGGGCATCGTCGGCGAGCTGACGGGAAAGCACCACCTCGCTGCAATGGCGTTCGAAGAACCCGGGGTCGAGGCCACGAAGCGCGGCTGCCAACGCATGCCCGTCGCGCCCCAGGAACGCGATCCGATGTGCGGGATTCCGTGCCACGCTTGCCCGGAAATCGTGCGCCATGTGGTCGACGACGGACGTGACGATCGGGCCGAACACGTCGTGGACGGTCCGGTAGGCGGTTTCGACGGCGACCGCTTCCCCGGCCCCGAGCCCGAAGTAGTCGACGATCGCACCGACGCGGGGAAACCTCTGTTCGAGCGGATGCATCAGGACCGCGGTATGGCAACGGCTCGGCGAAGCCACTGGATGAAGGCATCGGTGTGCACGTCGACACCCGTCCAGGGCGTCCGGTCCTGCCCCGGCCACTCGAGGAGGTCGGAGTCCAGAAAGGGCAACTCGATGGCGGCCGACAGCGCGAGCGCGGCGGTGAGACGGAGGGGACTCTTCGCCGTCCGCGCCCACCATCCCTCGGGCACCTCGATCGCGGCGATCCCCACACAGGCAAGCAGGTTCCGTCCGAGCAGGAGGTGCAACGATTCTCCCGGGTGCACGGTGAGTGCCCGGGCGCACAACGATCGCGGAAGGAGCTCGGGCGCCGGGACGCCTGCCGCGGACAACACCGACAGCAGTGCCGCGACGCTCGACGCGTTCGCGGGATCGACCACCTGTGTCACCCGAAGCCGGGTCGCCACGTCGTGGAGACCCTCGCAGACCGATAGCAGCGGAGCCACGTTGTCGGTGCCCACCCAGCGAACACGCCCGTCCACCGCCGATACGGCGTCGACCGCCCGTGCCGTGACCGTGACATCGCGTCGATCGCACGCGGTCAACAGCGCCCGGACCATCGACGCGTACTCCGACTCGACAACGACCGCGATCAGTTCCGGAGCACGGCGTGCGGCGGCCACGACCGCGAGCAGCGAGGCAGGGTCCTCCTCCGGCGCGACGCACAACACCACGGGAGTGCGGCGCAGATCCTCCGGAATCGGCGTCCCTTGCGCGCCGGCACCGATCCCCAGCTCGGGAACGGCCTCGCCGAGCGCGGCCAGAGCTTCCCACTCCGTGCGCAATTCGTCCCAGGACGCGGCGTCGTCACGCTCGCCCATCACGCCCCCCACCCCCCCCGTGAAGCGCCGGCCGGCATCAGCCCGCGACACACCTTGTGCCCGGCACACCAGCCAACTCTACAAGTGGATGATCATGGACGGTGCGGAGTCATGTCCACTCCCACCAGGTCGGCGGACGGCCACCGCAGCGCGACGACGCCGTCGAGGTGACAACCCCCGCCCCCGCCACGACCCGTCGCCGCGCCCCCGCCGACCGGGATCCGCCCCCGCTGCCCGCCGCCCCCACTTTGCCGACCGGTGTGTCAGCGCTCGCGCTTGAATTCGTACACGGTGGCGCGCGCCGCACAGTCACGCGGCGGAATCATCTCGACACGCAGAACCCCCGTGTGTCGGTCGTAGTCGTCGCCCTCGGTCTCGAAGTCGACGGCCGCACCGGGACACGCGCTGAGCAGGGGGAGCGCACCGAGCGAAGTCACGTGTCCGGTCACCGTCTTCCCGTTCAACGCCTTCCTCAGTTCGATCCGAAGGAGTGGCTTGGGCACGGGGAACAGCTTCGCGTCGGAGTCGTCCGAGGCACACAACAGTTGCTTGGCGTCCAGGAACGTGCATCCCTGGATGTCCTTGACCGGACGATCCAGCTCGATCGTCGCGGCGAGCGGCAGCGCGCCTCCGCCGCGCGGCGTGGCCCCATTGAGAATCGGCGTCGGGAAGACCAGCAGCCGGGTCATCGTGTCCCACTCGCCGGAGACGAGCCAACGGCCGTCGGGGGCAACCGCCGCGAACGAGTTGTTCATCGCCTCACCCGGCGCCAACGCATGTACGTACTCGTGTGCGACACCGGAGGGCGTGGTCACCCTGAACATCTTGGACGTCGCGTCCCCGCCGCCCTGATAGGCGTCGAACACATACCCGCGAGAGGAGTCCGGGTCCCCGATGTGCGACCACCCGCGCTCCCGCACAGGCGCGGGAATCGAGGTGTTCCCCGCGTAGTACATGTACGGCTTTGCGCCGGGCGGCCGTACGCCGGCGAGCCCCTGAGCCTGGGACCGAGCGTCGATCTCGTATTGCCCGATCGCCTTCCACCCCTCGATCGCGGACGGGAACGCCGCGCTCGTGCCCTGCGGCGCCTGCTCCGCGTGCGCCGTACCGGTGAGCCCGACCGTCGCACACAGCGCGAGGCAGGCCGCGCCCACCGACAGTCCTCGCCATACCGCTTTCCGACCCCGCACGATCAGCTTCACGTTCACCCAACTCCTCGTCGCGCCCAGGCCGCACCACCAGGTCCGGCCGCCAAGACCATGGCGCAGGAACCATGTCCGGCAGGCGCCGCCCGCCTGAACGATCAAGGAATTTCGAAACCCGAACCCACTCACCGGCTCATGATGCGAACTCCCTTGCGGTCTCGGGTCGAGAGGTCGCGGCGAATCCCGCCACCACCGCGATTCCTCCCCAAGCAGCCCAACTCCCGCCGCGGCGACCACAATTCGCCTCCCAGCCATACCATCGCCGAGAGGGCAGACTGCTATTACCCGTGGAATCCGGCGTTGGGGATCCTGGTACCCCCTGCACCCCACGCGCGAGATATCGCGTGTCGTCGGAAACGAGGAACTTTGCGAACAACCAAGATCGTCCCCGCCCTCTTGGCCGCATTGCTCATGGTGCTCACCCTCGGCGCCACCGCCACCGCTTCCCCCGCCCCATCCGGGGTCTCCCAGGAGAACCCGTCGGCCAACGGTCCCCAGCCGATCATCGGTGGCGGATACGCGCAGAACGCCCCATGGGCGGCCCGCCTGTTCTCCGCCGGCAGGCAGACCTGTACCTCGACCATCATCGCGCCCACCTGGATCCTCACCGCCAGACACTGCGTCAGCGGTGGGCAGTTGACGTTCCGGATCGGCAGCCTCGACCAGAGCTCCGGCGGCACCGTGGCCAACGGCGCCCAGACCTACACCAATCCGTCTGCGGATTTGGCGCTGGTACGCCTGGACCGCTCCGTCTCGGCGACCTACTCCCGACTCGGGCAGCCCGGATCGGTGACGGTGGGTCAGAGCGTCCAGGTCTACGGCTGGGGCGCGACGTCCCGGTGCGGCCAGGAGATCAACTGCCAGTCGCAGTTCCTGAAGGTCGCGAACGTGACGGTCACCGGCGGCTGCCGCGACGCGTACAACGGCTCGGCGATCTGCGCCCGTTACGGCAACGGCATCACCGCGGGCGGCGACTCGGGTGGTCCGATGAACGCGAACGGCATCCAGGTCGGCGTTGCGTCCACCAGCGACCGACAGACCACCACCGCCTACACGAACGTGACCGCGTACCGCTCGTGGATCCAGTCCATCGCGGGCGTCTGACCGACTCGTCGTCCCGCACTCGTTCCGCCCTCGATCCGCCTTCCTCTCGTCCCCGGACCCGTCCCCGCCACCGAACTCCGGGCGGGCGGGCCCGGGGGCGATGGCGTGTGGCCGTCGCACTCACGCCGACGGCCGCACCGCCGGTTATCGGATCGTCACCCGGGGTTCAAGGGGTTCGTCTGTCACGGTTTCGTGGGTGTGTTGTCTCGTCGATTGTGACGCGCGGCGCGGAACTCGAACGGATCTTGGTTTCGTCCCTGAAACCGTCCCGTTGTTCATGCCCGTGTTCGAGAAGAGCCCCCATGTCTGTGCGTCGTCGCCCCTTGATCCTGTCGACCGCTCTCGTCGCCGGTGCCGTCCTGACCCTCGCGGCCTGTGGGTCCGACGGTGAATCCTCGCCCGCGGCTGGTGGTTCGGTGTCGTCCCCGCCGGCCGGGGCACTCGCCGCGCAGCCCGGCTCCCTCACGTCGGGGCAGCCCGCCGCCACGCCGCCCTCGTCCGCATCGGCGTCCTCGCGTCCGAGCGCGCCCGCCGGGAGCACATCCGGCGCGAACGGCAAGCCCGGCGGCGGAGCGGACGACGCCTACGCCTACGCCCACCCGTGCGTCACGCAGAAGTTGTCGATACGCGTGACCCCGCGCCCCGGCGCGACCGGTCAACGGGTGATCGAGGTCCGCAACACCGGTACCACCGCGTGCGGTCTGAGCCACTACCCACTGGTCCACCTCGACACCGCGAAGTCCTCCGATCGCTCCGCGAGCGTCAAGCCGCTGATCCCCGGCGGCCTGGGCGGCGCGCCGGCGTACCCGCTGTCGGCCGGCCAAACGGCCTATGCGGTGATCGACCTCAACCCCGAAGGCGCGAGCACCTCCACCACCCGGGCCGACCAACTCAACGTCCTCGCCGACCCCCAGCACATGGCCAACGCGGACACCCTCAACTTCCCCCTCGGCTCCGCCACCGCGGTCCTCAAGCCCAAACTGGGCCTCTACCGCAGCACGGTCGCAGACGCGGTCACCTCGATGACCACCGCCAACACCCCCGCGACCTCCTGACCCGAACACCCACGCGCCCGGAAGCCGTCACCGCGCCGAAGCCCCGATCGCCGCACGAATCCCGCTCTCGACCCAGCCGCCGAACCACCCCGATACCCGCCCCCGCACACCCGAGAGGACTCGATCGCGGCCACAGCCCCCGCAAACCCACGGCGGCTGTCGCGACCCACCGTGCGGCGAGCCGCGGCCGTTGCCGTGGCCTGCCGCCCAGCGAGCCTCGGCCGTTGTCGCCACGCACCGCACGGCGAGCCTCGGCCGGTGGCGTGGCCCGCCGTGCGGATGGGGCCGGGGTCTGCGCGTGGTACTCCGGGCCGGGTCGCTCCGTCACCAGGGACCCGGTGCCGTCGGGTCGACGGCGCCGGCCCGGGGGAGTGGCGAACCGTCAGCCGTAGACCATGGTCCAGCCGCTGCACTTGTAGTCGCCGGTGAGGCAGACCCGCATCTCGAACCAACGACCGGGGCCGACCTTGACCCGCTCGCTCGTTCCGTATCCGCGCTTGGCGTCCAGGTACCAGTAGCCGACCTGGCCCTGGTTCCGGTAGTGCACGGTCGCCCGGCGACCGTCGGACGCGGTGTCCTTGATGGTGAGGTAGCCGGTGCCCTGGTCGTACGTGGCCCTGGCCCCCCTGGTGGGGTTGGAGATCGACGTCGTCGCGGCGCTCGCGGGCGCGGCGACGGCGGTGGTCACCCCGAGAACCGCGAGGCCGGCCGCAACGCCGATGCCGAGCCTGCTGGTGATGGCGCGCATGAAGCCACCCTTCGTGTCGTGATCGCATGGAGCCGACGGATCCGGAGGACCGACGGCATGCCGACGATCATGAACGGCCGCGCCCGGCCCGGACCACACCCTTCGGGACTCGCGAGGGACTCCTGAGGGACCCCAGCGCGCGAAGCCGTGGCCCGCGGGTCTTCCCCCCGTCGCCCGGCCCGCACCGCCTCGTGCGTCGTACGATCACCACCCGATCCGCCATGAAATCCCGGCCCCGCCTCCTCGATCGATCCCGAACGGCCCGATCACGACGACCCGTTCGCGGGCGCCGTCCGCCGGGCCGTGAGAACGGCGGCCGGACCCGACGAGGGACGGCGCGCCGAGCGCCCACCGTTCGAGCACCGTTCGAAAGATCTTGGAACCCGGACTGGACGGAACAGGCCCCGCGAACGGGATAACGGCGAAGGCATTGCACGCCACCCGCGCGCTCCCGGCGTACGCCCCGGACATCCGCGGGTCGCGTGTATCGATCGTTCGGAAGGATCACCCCAGTGATAGGCACCACCTGGCCCACCGGAGCCGGGAACGTCCGGCCCCTCATAGCCGTGCTCACCTTCGTTTCCCTCGTACGCAACGGAGTTCCCACACCGTGCCCGATCGGCGTCTCCCGACACCGAGGCCGCCCCGGTCACGGCCTCCGTGCCCCGCGCGCCGTGCGCGGGAAAGGCGGCGGACGATGAGTGAATCCCCCGAAAGGATCGACGCCCACTGGTTCGACCCCACCGAGGCGGAGATCCGCGCGCTCGGCCTGGAACCGGTCGACGTCTTCCGATGCCTCGACGGCTTCGACGACCTCGACGTGTTCGCCGGTATCGACCCGGCCGACCCCTTCGCGACGCCGCGCCCGAGAACCGAACCGCCCACCCCCGCCGTCGAGACCATCCATGCGACACCGACCCGGGACGGATCCCTCGACATAGACCTGACGGACCTCTTGCGCAACGACTACCACGCGTTCGCGCAGACCCACCTGCCCACCCTGACCCGCCTCGCCTACCGATCCCTGGGATCCGTGGACGACGCCGTCCGGGCCGTCGAGGACGTCATGGTCGTCGTCGACCGCCGCTGGGACGAACTCCTGCGCGCGCCCGGCCCGCCCGTCGACACCGTCGTCAAGCTCCTGATGGAGCACCTGGACGACCACGCCGCCCGCTGCGCCCGCGTCCGCCACGCCATGGCACCCCACCGCAACGCCGACGAGGGCCCGAGGTTGCCGGTCGAACTGCCCTGGGCCGACGAGTTCGTCGACTTCGCCCGCGCCTACCGTCCCACCCTGACCTCGCTCGCCCGCCGACGCCTGGGCTCGCTGCGCCAGGACGCCGAGGACGTCGTCTCCGAGGTGATGCTCGCCATGTGCGTGCGCTGGAACCTTCTGGTCCAACACCCCAGCCCGCCACAGGCCCTGGCCTATCGCATGCTCAAGGACAAAGCCGTCGACTGGCAGCGCCGGGCCGTGCACCGCCGCGAGATCAGCGTCGACTTCACCGTCTTCCCGACCCCGGCCGGCACCCGCGCCCTCGGCGACCCCGCCACCTTCGTCCCCGACCTGCACGGCGTACACCGCGCGATCTCGCTGATGCCCCCCAAGCGGGCCGCCTGCGCCTGGTTGCACCTGGTCATGCAGATCCCGCCCGCCGAGGTCGCCGACTACCTGGGGATCACCATCTCCACCGTCCGTTCCCACGTGCACGCCGCCCGCCGGGAACTCACCGCCGCGCAGTACGGAACCGTCCCCTACGACCCCGTCCGACCCAATCCTCCCGAGGGAAAGACGACATGAAGCCACTCGACCGCGCACTCCAGGAGCAACGCCGAGCCCTCGACGAGGCGTTCGCCGAGTACGACCCCGCCGCGGCGCTCCGGCGCCTGGCATCGCGCGTCGTGCAGGAACGGCTCGCGGCCGAGCTGATCCGACCGACCCCGCCCCGCACTTCGTCCCCGGGGGAGGCGGGCGTCGACGACAACGTCCGCGGTCGGGCGGCGGTCGAACTGGAGCATCTGTGCCGACTGGTGGTCGCCCGCCCCGACACCACCGGGCTGCTGGCCGACTTCGTCGACCACCGAACCCCGGCCGGGGCCGTGGTGTTCGGATGCCTGCTCTACCTCACCGGCCGGACCGAACCGGCGGCGTTCTGGTGGCGGTTCGGCGCCGGGGCCGAGGACGCGGAGGCGATGCGCTTCCTGGTCCTGCATCACTGCGCCGAGAACGACCGCTACGACGCGGCGTGGTGGAACCGGCACATGCCCGCGGGCCCGCCCGCACCACGACCCGCGCCCGACGGTCCGGGCCCCGACCCGAATCCCGATCCGGACGCCGACACCTACCTCGCGCGCGTGGAACCGGGGATCCGGGGCGTGGAAGACCCCGACTACGGAGAGGTGTGCGTTCCCCACGTATGGCTCAAGTCCCGGGTGCAGACCCCGGCCGACCACCCGCCGCGCCCGACCCCGCGCGCAGCCTGTCCAACGGCCAACCGATCACTGACCGCGGACCGTTGACCGCCGACGGCGGGCCGCTGACGGTCGACCGCTGATCGCGAACGGGGTCGGACGATGCGCACCGGCGCGTCGTCCGACCCCACCCACGGGCCCTTCGGCCGCCGGGAACGGCCGAACCTGCGGCGGGGGTTCGGCGATCGGTGCGTGGCGGTCGACCCAGCGCGTCGGACGTGCCAAAGGCTCCGTCCCGCCCGGCCGGCCGGCACCTCATGCGCAACGCCACGGCACGCCGGACCGCCGCCTCCGGCGCCGGACGCGCCCACCACGACCGCGCCTCGGGTGCCGTACGCCGCTGCGTGCACCGCGGCCGCCCCGGAACGGGGCGTGCGCGGAGACCTCGCACCGGGACGGGTGGGCGGACGAACCGGCTGTTCCAAGGGCGGGGTCGGTGGCGGTAGGGGTGTGGGGGCCTGGGATCCTGGCGCCTCGATGGGCCGTCGGATCATCGGTGACGGAAGGGGACCGGCGATCGAGAATCCATGGGTCAGGTCCGTCCCGTTTCGTCCTCCCGAAACTCCCACCGAGATTCGGGAGAGCCTGCGAAACGCGAGAACCGTCGACGAAATCGAGATGGTCTTCGTCGACGAGGCCTGGATGGCCGGCGTCGGGATCACCGCCAGCCTGGGTGGTGAGTACACACATCCGGAGACGGCTCGTGAGTATGTCGAGGGCCTCCTGCGGTGTATCGAGGATTTTCCCGACGCCGGATTGTACGAGGTCGTGGTGGAGGAAATACCGGAATCATTTAACAATGCCTATGCGTTTGCCGACGACGGACGGATCGTATTCGATAAGCAATGGGCGGGAGTCGATAATCGGGACGTCTTCCTGAAATCTCTGAGCCAGGGTGTCAGGGAGGGATGGAGCGGGCAGGATGTCCCGGCGAATCCGATCTCCGTCGCGACCCACGAGTTCGCACACATTCTACAAGCCGACGCAGAGGCAAAGAAGAACGGCGGCCGCGGCGTGAAGGGAAGCGACATAATTTCCAAGATCGGAAGGAATGCTCGGCGCACGAGAAACAATACGACGACTGTCGAGGCCGGGCGGGTCCTCGGAAAGTACGCGCTCGAATTTCGTAATGGACAGGAGTACGAGTTGGGTGCCCGAGCCTTCGAGGCCGTGCGCCTCAGTGCCGTGCGGCCGCACGAGGTTGCCCTTGATGCCTATGGCGAACTCATGAACGATCTCGATCTCCCGTGGCACGGAAGCGGTGCCGGCCGCCGCTCGAACCTCCGAGAACGGGCCGGCGACTCCGTCCGGGAATGGGGAGGGCGAATCGCCGATCGAACGGGCGCCCGACGTGTCGGGGCCCGTGTCGTGGATTCGTTGCGAAGAGTGAACTGGGCCACTGTGGCCCTCGCCCACAGGTTCCGTAACCTGGCCCGGGTTTTCAAGCCCCGTCCCGCCGTTTCCAACGCCTTCCTCAACGACCCCCGTATGCCCCTACCGGATATTGTTCGCTGGGCCACGCCGGACGCGGTCGCAGGGCAGAAACCCGAAAAGTCGAACCCGATCCGCACCCAGGACCCGGTGATCGGCAGCCGGGGCTTCGTGCCGGCGTCCCGCGTGCTGACGAATCAGCCGGCCGCGGCCGATCGGATTCTGCAAAATTCCATCCCCAGCGCATTCCTGGCACCCGGTGCCGGTGTGCATAAAAGCCTGGAAAAAGGCTGACGACGCGCGGCCCATGGAACCGCGTTCCCGTCGAGCGTGGGCACGTGCGCGAGTCGACTGCCGCCACCGGATCCGCGACGCCGGACCCTCACCGAGATCATCCTCGGCGGAGCCGTCTCCGGAGCCGTCCGTGCCCTCGTCGGTCGGCTCCCGGCCCACCCCGCCGACCACACCCGACACCGGCGCCGGCACCCACGCACCGAGGTCCGGGGCCGCGATCAAGCCCGAAGCCACATCCGTTGGCCGGCAACGGGCGGTCGTCCCCTTAGGGTCGGCGGATGGCGAAGTATTTCGATGTGCACCCCGAGAACCCCCAACAACGCACCATCACCAGCGTGGTCGACCTGATCCGCTCCGGATCGCTCGTCGCGTACCCGACGGATTCCTGTTTCGCACTGGGATGCCAATTGGGCAACCGTGACGGCATCGGTCGGATCCGGACGATCCGCAACCTCGACGACCGGCACCACTTCACCCTGGTGTGCGAGAGCTTCGCCCAACTGGGCCGGTTCGTACACCTGGACAACGACGTGTTCCGTGCCATCAAGGCATCGACGCCCGGTCCCTACACCTTCATCCTCCGCGCCACGTCCGAGGTGCCGAAGCAACTGCTGCACCCGAAGAAGAAGACGGTCGGCGTCCGGATTCCCGATCACGTCGTCACCCGGGCCCTGCTCGCCGAACTCGGTGAGCCGATCCTCTCCAGCACGCTGCTCCTGCCCGGCGAGGACGAACCGCTGACACAGGGCTGGGAGATCAAGGAACGACTCGACCACGTGGTGGACGCCGTGGTGGACTCGGGCGACTGCGGCACCCAGCCGACCACGGTCGTCGACTTCTCCAGCGACGAGGCCGAGATCGTACGCCGAGGAGCGGGCGACACCGCGCGGTTCGAGTAGCGGCCGGCCCTCGGGCGAAGACGCCGGCGCCCGGGTCGAGCCGCCGACCCGGGCCCGAGCGACGCCGGCCGTGCCCCCGTGCCCCCGTGCGCCGCCGTGCGCTCGTGCCCCTGCGCTCCCGCGCATCCGGGGGTGCCGAAGCCGCTGCCCCGGACGTCGATTCGCATCCCGTACGGGACCGCGCGGCCGCTTTGTGCCACGGCAGATTCGGGCCGGCCGCACCCCATGGAAAGCCCGACGAGCAGCGACCAGGATTTCCACGACCGCCACCTTCGGCAGTCGAAGGAAGAACCACGGCGTCATTCACGAGCGTGTGCCACTTATTTCGAATCGGAATTCGAATTCGGCGCCCTCGCCTTCCTGGTCGAAACTCACCCTCGGGAAAACCATGCCTGCGTCATCTTTTCGCCGTCTGATCACCGCATCCGCCGTGCCGGCGCTGGGCGCTTTCGCCCTCGTCGCCCTCTCCGCAAGCCCTTCGACCGCAGCCTCCATCGCCACCTGGGACAAGGTTGCCCAGTGCGAAAGCACCGGAAACTGGTCGATAAACAGCGGCAACGGATATTACGGTGGGCTGCAATTCTCCATGAGCACGTGGCGGGAGTTCGGTGGAGCGCAATACGCGGCCCGCGCCGACCTCGCGACCAAGAAGCAGCAGATCCTGATCGGCGAAAAGGTACTCGCCCGGCAGACGGAGAGGGCTTGGCCCACGTGTGGACCGGCGGCAGGGCTGGGTCGTGACCACGCCGACCCCTACCCGGCCGAACCGCCGGTAGTTCCCGGTATGGCCGAGTTGGCAACGGGTGACTTCAACGGGGACGGCAATTCCGACATTGCCGCCGTTCCGACGTCGGGGAACCTCTCCGTCTACCCGGGCAATGGCGTCGGCTCCTTCGACGCCCCCAGCGCGGCGGGCACCGGCTGGAACACCGTGGGCAACCTGGTCGGCGGTGACTTCAACGGCGACGGAAAGGCGGATCTCGCCGCCGTCGAGAAATCAACCGGGAACCTGTTCATATATACAGGCAACGGAAACGGAACATTCGGCACCCGGATATTCTCCGGTACCGGCTGGAACAACCTCGACCACCTGTCCGCCGGCGACTTCGACAGCGACGGCAAGTCCGACATCGCCGCCGTCGGCAGGGGCGACGGAAACCTGTACATCTACCCCGGCAACGGCGTGGGCTCGTTCGGCACACCGATCTTCGCGGGCACCGGTTGGAACAACCTCGACCAGCTCACCGGCGGCGACTTCAATGGCGACGGGAAGTCCGACATCGCCGCCGTCGGCAAGGGCGACGGCGTCATGTACATCTACCCGGGCAACGGCGCGGGCGCCTTCGACGCCGCCGCATCCGCCGGCACCGGCTGGAACACCATGCGCGACATCGTGGGCGGTGACTTCAACCGCGACGGCCGGAGCGACCTCGACGCGGTCCAGGCCGCGCCCGGCTCCACCGGAACCATGTACTTCTATCCCGGCACCGGCCAGAACACCTTCGGCAACCGCCTCGACATCGGATTCGGCTGGTAGTCACCGCGGTTCGACCCTCCGACGCGGCCCGGACACCGACCGAATCATCGACCGTCCGTGCCGGACCACGTCGGCGTCCCGCCTGTGCCATCAGCACACAATCCATCGAAGTACCAGTCCCGAAACGGAGTTCACCACATGTCGGGTTCTGCCGGCCTGCGCCGTAGCGTTCCGATCCTCGCCTCCCTCTGCGTCGCCGTCGCGGCTTCCGTCGTCGCCGCCGCGCCGCCCTCCCACGCCGCCGTCGTGGGTTTCCAGATGCCGTTCACCTGCGACCAGAGTTGGACCGGGAGCGTACGGACCAATCACAGTCCGCCGTTGGCGATCGACTGGACCCGAGGCGGACCCTCTTCGACCCTGAACCAGCCGGTCACAGCCAGCGCGGGCGGAACCGTCAGTACGGTCGCCGACCGAGGCAACACGAGCTACGGCAAGTACGTGGTCGTCACCCACGCGAACGGCTGGCAGACGCTGTACGCGCACCTCAACAGCTTCGACGTCCAGCAGGGCGACACGGTGGCGGCGGGCAGCCGACTCGGACGAGTCGGCAGCACGGGCAATTCGACCGGTCCCCACCTGCACTACGAGCAGAAGCTCAACGGAACCGTGCAGCAATCGGTCTTCAACGGAGCCAAGTTCGTCGACGGAACCACGCTCACGAGCCGCAACTGTGCTTCGACTCCCGAGCCGCCGCAGCAGGAATTCGGCATGACGAAGATGGTGTCCGGCGACTTCGACGCCAATGGCACCACCGACATCGCCGCGGTGGATGTCTCCACGGGCAAGCTCGGCTTCTACCCCGGCAACGGTGGCGGCGCGTTCGGCACGCCCTCGACGGTGGGCACCGGCTGGGACGGCGTGAGCAACCTGGTCGGCGGCGACTTCAACGGCGATGGAAGGGCGGACATCGCCGGCGTCGGCGGCGACGGCACGCTGTACATCTACCCCGGCAACGGCGTGGGCTCGTTCGGCACACCGATCTTCGCGGGCACCGGTTGGAACAACCTCGACCAGCTCACCGCGGGCGACTTCAATGGCGACGGGAAGTCCGACGTCGCCGCCGTCGGCAAGGGTGACGGAAATCTGTACGTCTACCCGGGCAACGGCGTGGGCTCGTTCAGTACACCGATCTTCGCGGGCACCGGTTGGAACAACCTGGATCAACTCTCCGGCGGTGACTTCAACGGTGACGGGAAGTCCGACATCGCCGCCGTCGGCAAGGGCGACGGCGTCATGTACATCTACCCGGGCAACGGCGTGGGCGCCTTCGACGCCGCCGCACCCGCGGGGTCCGGGTGGAGCATCATGAGGACCATCGTCAGCGGGGACTTCAACGGCGACGGCAGGACGGACCTCGACGCGGTCCAGGCGCCACAGGGTGCGACCGGCGACATGTACCTCTACCCGGGCACCGGGCAGAACACCTTCGGCAGCCGTATCGGCGTCGGAACCGGCTGGTAGGCGCGGATGACGAGCACGGTCGCCGGCCGGGCCACCGGTCGAGGCCTCGGCGCGCGGTAGCGTCGCAGTTCTTCCGCTCCCCACACGACACCCACGGCCGACGACGACGGAATCCCCGTCGTCGTCGGCCGTTCGGTGTTTCCGGTTTTCCGCGGTGGTTCCCCTCCCGTACGGAACTCCGCGTCGTGTCGGGTGAGTTGCCTCGTCGTCCTGTTGCCGCGTCGTCCACCCGCCCGGCCGGGGATCGAGCCCGCTCGATCCGTGCAGCGGGAACGGCGATCGGGCCGCCCGACTCCGCCGGCAGTCGGTCAGGCGGACGGACGGAGGCGATCTCCCGCCGGCCGACCGTGGTGGTCCTGCCATCTGCCGACCGCGGCGGTCCCGCCATGAAGGAGGGCCGCACATACACCCGTTACGGGCGGCGTGCCCGCCGACGGGACCGGACGACGGGCGCCGGCTCGCCGAACGGGCCGTCCCCGAGGATCGGGGACCGCACCGATCCTTCCGCGGGCTCGACCTGGAGACGTCGAAGCCGCGTCGACGCCGTGCTGGGATGTGGGCGTGCCGAAGGGCGGGGGTGGTGTTCCCCCGCCCTTCGGCGTGTGTGTGGTGTATGTGCCGCACCGTGTCGTGGCCGGTGGCCGGTGGCCGGTGTTGCGG
>NZ_JBSFEO010000029.1:0-165134 GCF_053594475.1 Embleya sp. NPDC001921 | reverse complement strand
GCGAGGCGAGCGCTCGCCTCGCACCACCGGCACGTCATCGTGCGAACCCCGCGCTCGGGCGAGGGGTCCGGTCGAGCGTTTCTACAGACTCGCGAGCACGGTGCCATCCGCCGCGTAGACCTTGACGGGGGTGGTGAACGGGGGGTCGAGCTTCGACTGCGGGAGGGGCACCACGGGGCCGTCGACGTAGAACGCGGACCAGCCCGGGGAGCCCGCGAGGGTCAGCAGCTTCGCCTCCAGCGTCCGGCCGGCCACTTCCACGGTCACACGGGCGACCACGCCGTTGCCCCGGTAGGCACCGGTGTACAGGTTGGACCCCCGGCCCTCGTACGCGCGGATGTCGACGGTGCCGACCGGGAAGTCCTTGAACAGGACGGCCTTGCCGAACTGTGCGCCATGCTGAGCCGCGTTTTCGACGAAGTGGTAGCCGCTCGTGGTGAGCCATGTGGAGTTGCCGCCGCCGACGTCGATCCGCTCCTCGGGGTCGACCACGCGCGCCGGCGAGGACGCGAGGGGAGCGGTGGGAGCGGCGGGCGCGGCGGCGGCGACTCGGGTCGGCTGCGGAGCGGCCGGGGTGCCGTCGCCGGACGCGAACGCCACGCCGCCCACGGCGACCACGGCCGCCGCGCCGAGAGCGGCGACGAGCAAGCGGGCGCGGCTTCGCCGCGTGGTCGAGGTCATCGTCATCAGGAGGCTCCGATCGTCTTGCCGAGCAGGTGACTTGGCCGGATCGTCGACCCGGCCACCCCTCCTGACGGGACGATCCCAAAAATCGTTGCTCGGTCGAGGACGGATCTTTTCGCGCCCCGGTCGTGCCGACGCGTGCCGAGGCTCGGACGCACGGGACGCACGGACGCTCGGACGCTCGGCAACCGTAGGACCGGCGAGGCCGGCCCCCGCCCGCGCCGAAGGACTCAGCTCACATCCGCCCGGCGGTGGTGGTGGATCTCGGTCGGCGCCGCGGGTGTGGCGTGTGCGCCCGCACCGTGGCGCAGCAGCCACGCGGTGGCCTCGTCGCTCGGCAGCGCCTTGGACATCAGCCAGCCCTGGGCCGTGTCGCAGCCCAGTTCGCGCAGGCGCTGGTAGGTGGCCTCGTCCTCGACGCCCTCGGCGACCACGCGCAGACCCAGCGAGTGGGCGAGTTGCACGATCGAGCAGACGATCGCGGCGTCCTCCTCGTTCATGGTCAGGCGGGCCACGAAGGACCGGTCGATCTTGATCTCGCTCACCGGGATGTGCCGCAGGTGGACGAGCGAGGAGTAGCCGGTGCCGAAGTCGTCCAGGGACAGCCGCACGCCCAACCGGCGCAGCGCGTCCAGTGATTCGGCGGCCCGCTGCGGCTCCTCCAGCAGCACCCGCTCGGTGATCTCCAACTGCAACGCGCCCGCCGCAACCCCGTGTTCGTGCAGCCCGGCCGCCACCGAGTCGGCGAACGAGGGCACATGGATGTCGCGCGCGGAGATGTTCACCGCGACCGGGACGTCGATGCCCTCCGCGTGCCAGCGCGCCACCTGGTCCAGCGCGACGTCCACCACGTAGCGGGTGAGTCGGGGCATCAGTCCGGTCTGTTCGGCCAGTAGTACGAACTCCTCGGGTGAGACCTGACCCCGGGTCGGATGCCGCCAGCGCACCAGCGCCTCGCAGCCGTCCACCCGGCCGTCGGCCAGCCGAATCTTCGGCTGGTAATGCAACTCGACCTCGTGGTTGTCCAGGGCCCGCCGCAGATCGCCGAGCAGCAGCAGCTTGTCCCGGGTGTTCACGTCGCGCGAGTCGTCGTACACCTCCACGCCGCTGCGCGAGCGCTTGGCCAAGTACATCGCCACGTCGGCGAATTGCAGCAGGCCCAGCACGTCGGAGGCGTGATCCGGGAAGATCGCGACCCCGACGCTGGCCTCGACGTCCAGCGTCAACTCGTCCAGGTCGAACGGCTCGCCGAGGCGGTCGACGATGCGATGCGCGAGCCCGAGGACCACCTCCTGCGCGGTCTGCCGATCCGTGCCCATGTCCAACCCCGGGAGCAACAGGGCGAATTCGTCGCCGCCGAGGCGGGCCACGGTGTCCCCGGGTCGGACCAGCGTCTCCAGGCGCGCGCCGACCTGCTGCAACAGCCGGTCGCCGGCGACGTGTCCGAGCGTGTCGTTGACCTCGTGGAAGCGGTGCAGGTCGAGCAGCAACAGGGCGACCCGGCCGCCCCGGCCGCCGGCCCGGCCCAGCGCCTCCTCGCCGCGCTCCAGCAACAACCGCCGATTCGGCAGACCGGTGAGCGCGTCGTGCCGCGACTCCTGCTCACGGTCGAAGCGCACCATCGTGCTGCGGTAGAGGGTGTGCAGCGGGACCACGAACAGCGGGAGCAGCCAGGGCTGTTCGGCGGCCACGACGGCGATCAGCGGGGACAGGCCGATCAGCGCGCCGTGCGAGACCACCCGCTGGCGCAACTCGGCGCGCACGAGCGTGAACACACTCGTCCCGCGCCAACTCGCCCGGGCCAGCCACCCGGACGTCTGCGACACGGCCGCCATCGCGAGCCCGGCCAGCGCGACCACGGGGAAGTCCACCACGCTCAGCCCACGCGCCTCGTCCGGACCCGGCTCGATGCCGAACAGCCCGAGCACCACGTCGGCGGCGATGAAGGCGAGCACGTAGTGGCCCATCGTGTAGCCCACCCGCCACCACGAGTCGCCTCTGAGCAGGCCGGAGACCAGGACCGGAACGGCCTGCCACAGCGCGGCGACCTGCCACCCGTGCACGAGCAGCAGGCCGAACGTGATGGCGATCGACGGCATCGCGCCGGGGATGTACAACCCCCGGCGCGTGAGCGCCGTGTACACGCCGTCGATCGACACCAACGCGAGCATGATCCACACGCCGGGTGTCAGCGGGACCGGACAGTGACCGTCGGCCAAGGCGATCGTGGGTGGTACGACGAGTGCGAACACGCCGACCAGTGCGACTATCCCGGTGTGGATGAAGAACGCGCGTGGTCGCGCCAGTCGCGACAGGTCCGTCCTGCCGATCCGACCCATGCGCCTGCTCCCTGCGGCCTCGTCGGGCGGCATCCCGGGCGCCGGGACGGGTACGCCTGTGGGGCACCGAGCCCGCCGGGTGGGCAAGCTCCCGCCCAGGGTAGGTCGTTCCGGCATCGCTAGGGAGGGTTATCAGCCGGCACGCTCGGCCGCCCACGCGCGGGCCGCTTCGGGCCCGTCGGCCAGGAGCACCGCGAAGCCCTCGTCGTCGAGGATCGGCAGTCCCAGTTGCACGGCCTTGTCGTATTTGGAGCCGGGATTGTCGCCGACAACCACGAAGTCGGTCTTCTTCGAGACCGAACCCGTCACCTTGGCGCCGAGCTGTTCCAGGGCCTCCTTGGAGCTGTCCCGGGTGTATCCGACGAGCGTTCCGGTGACGACCGTCACAATTCCGTCAAGCGGGCCGGGAGCCTTCTCCTCGTCCGAACCTTCCTCGGCGAGCCGCACACCGGCCGCGCGCCACTTCTCGATGATCTCGCGGTGCCACTCCTCGGCGAACCACTCGGTGACCGCCTTGGCGATGATCGGGCCGACACCGTCGACCGCCGCGATCTCCTCCTCGGAGGCCGCCGCGAGCCGATCGAGGTCGTGGAAGCCGCCCGTGATGGCCCGGGCGGTGGTGTCGCTGACGTGTCGGATGCACAGCGCGGTGAGCACGCGCCACAGTGGCTGCGTCTTGGCCTTCTCCAACTGCTCGATCAGTTTGAGCGTGTTGGCCTTCGGCTCGGAGGGCTTCTTGACATTGCCCTCCTTGTCGTAGGTGGCCTTCGACCAGAAATAGGGGACGAGTTCCTTCTCGTCCTCGGCCGCGCCCTTGCGGTTCACCTTGCGCAGCATCTGCACGTCGCGCAGTTGATCGGCTGTCAGGTGGAACAGGTCGGCCTCGGTGTCGAGCACGGACGGGCCCGCGTGCGGGTGGGTCAGCGCGACCGCGGTCTCGTAGCCGAGTGCCTCGATGTCGAATGCCTTGCGGCCCGCGAGGTAGAAGATCCGCTCGCGCAACTGGGCCGGACACGAGCGCGCGTTCGGGCAACGCAGATCGATGTCGCCCTCCTTCATCGCGCGCAGTTCGGATCCGCACTCCGGACACGTGGCCGGCATCTCGAACTCGCGCTCGCTGCCGTCGCGCAGGTCGGCGACCGGGCCCAGGATCTCCGGGATCACGTCGCCGGCCTTGCGCAGCACGATCGTGTCGCCGATCAGTACACCCTTGGCCTTGACCACCTGCTGGTTGTGCAGCGTCGCGCGGGCCACCACCGATCCCGCCACCGCCACCGGCTCCATCACCGCGTACGGTGTCACCCGGCCCGTGCGGCCGACACCCACCTCGATGTCGAGCAGCTTGGTGTTGACCTCCTGCGGCGGGTACTTGAACGCGATCGCCCACCGGGGCGCCTTCGAGGTCGCGCCGAGCCGGCCCTGGATCGGGATCTCGTCGACCTTGATCACGATGCCGTCGATCTCGTGCTCGACCGAGTTGCGGTGCTCGCCGAAGTAGCGGACGAACTCCTTCACTTCCTCGATCGTGCCGACCACCTTGTTGTGCTGCGCGGTCGGCAGCCCCCACGCGTGCAGGCGCTCGTACGCGTGCGACTGGCAGTCGATGTCGAAGCCCCGGCGGGCGCCGATGCCGTGCACGATCATGTGCAGCGGGCGGGACGCGGTCACCCGGGGGTCCTTCTGCCGCAACGATCCGGCAGCGGCGTTGCGCGGGTTGGCGAACGGCTTTTCGCCGGCCTCGACCAAGCGCGCGTTCAGCTCGTCGAACTTCTCGATCGGGAAGAACACTTCGCCCCGGATCTCGACCAACTCGGGTACGTCGTGCCCGCCGTCGTCGCGCAGCCGCGTCGGGATCTCGGCGATGGTGCGGATGTTCGGTGTGACGTCCTCGCCGGTGCGACCGTCTCCGCGAGTCAGCGCGCGCACCAGCCGGCCGTTCTCGTACAGGAGGTTGATCGCCAGCCCGTCGATCTTCAGCTCGCACAGATAGTGGAACGACCCCGTCCCCAACTCGCGGGTGAGCCGGTCGTCCCACTCGTCGAGCTCGTCCTCGTTCATCGCGTTGTCGAGGCTGAGCAGGCGTTCCAGGTGGTCCACCGAGGTGAAGTCGGTCGAGTACGTGCCGCCCACCTTCTGGGTCGGCGAATCCGGCGTGCGCAGCGCCGGATACTCCTCCTCGATCGCCTCCAGCTCCCGCATCAGCGCGTCGAACTCGCCGTCGCTGACCACCGGCGCGTCCTTCACGTAGTAGCGGAAGCGGTGCTCCTCCAGCTCACGGGCGAGGGTCGCGGCGCGTTCGCGCACCTCGGCCGGGATCTCGTCCACTCCGGTCGTCGCACCAGCCACGTCGTCGCCCTCCAGCGCCACCAGTTCGAATGAGGTTCGCGGCGTCCCGCGGGCGGGTCGCCGAGGCGCGCCGCCGCGTTTCGCTACATGGCGCCTTCGGGGTCGTCCCGAAGCACCCGGCCGGCAGCCACGCTGTGGGACAGAGCGGCCCGGGCGTACGCCGGAGAGGCACCGGCGAGGCCACACGTGGGGGTCACCACGACGGCTTCGGCCAGGGACTCCGGCGGGAAACCGAGCCTGTTCCACAACGTTCCGACAGACCTGACGGTACCGGGCGGGTCGGACAGTGGACGCGCTCCCACACCGGGCTTGACCTCGGACGCGTCGCTCTCCGGAGGCAGACTCGGCACCACGCCGGCGAAGAGGCCGAAGCCGGCCTCGACCGCCTCGCCGATCGATTCGTCCTGGGACCGCCGCAGCAGCGAGACGTCGAGCGAGACGCCCGTCGCGCCGGCCTGGCGCAGCAGCGTGATCGGCGTGCCGGGCGCGCAGCAGTGCACGATCGTCGGCACACCCGCGCCCGCGATCACGTCCCGCAGCGTGTCCCGGACCACCGCCTTGTCCACGGCGCGCAACCGGCCGAAGCCGCTCGCGGTGGGCACGTCGCCGGCGATCACGCCGGGCAGCGCGGGCTCGTCCAGTTGCAGCGTCAGGTCGGCGCCGGGGATCCGCCGGGCCACCTCCGCCACATGCAGCCGGATGCCCTCGGTGAGCGACACGGCCAGGTCCCGGCACGCGCCCGGGTCGGCCAACGCCTTGTCGCCGTAGGTCAGTTCGATCGTGGCGGCGAGCGTCCACGGGCCCGCGACCTGGAGCTTGAGCGGACCGGTCCAGCCCTGGGTGAACTCCTCCAGGGCGTCCAGGTCCTGGTTCAGGTACGAGCGGGCCCGGCGGTGGTCGCGCCCGGGGCGGTCCACGAAGCGCCACCCGGAGGGCTGTACGTCGGTGTAGAGGTCGACCAGCATCCCGGCCGAGCGGCCGGTCAGGTCGGCGCCCGGACCGCGAGCGGGCAGCTCGGGCAGGTGCGGCAGGTCGGTCAGCAGACCGAGCACCATCTTGACGGTCTCGCGGATGTCCTCACCGGGCATGGAACCGACCCCGGTGGCGCTGCCGGGTGGCCGGGGAGAAGTACGTTCTGGGGTGTCCACGCCCGGAAGCTTAGTTCGACCCGGCCCGTGCCCCGGCGGGCGCCGCGGCGGTGTCCGGCGCGGCGGGCCGGGCCGGTGCGTCGGCCGCCGAACGCAGCGGGACCTCGCGGACGAACCAGGACACGCCGAACGCGAGCACGGACAGGATCGCCAGCCCGATCGCCACGCCGTGCAGACCGCCGGTGACCGCCGCATGGAAGGCATCCCGCGTGGCGGCGGGCAACTCGCGCAGTGCGGCGGGGGTCGGGTCGGCCGCGCCGGAGCGGTCCGGTCCCAGGCCGGCTTCGAAGCGGTGCGCGTACACCGCGCCGAGCAGCGCGACGCCGAGCGAGCCGCCGATCGTCCGGGCGAGGGTCGCGGTACCGCTCGCCGCGCCCAGGTCGCGCGGGTCGGCGCTGTTCATCGTGATCAGGATCGTGCTCTGCATCACGAAGCCCACCCCGACCCCGATCACCAGGGTCAGCGCCGAGGCCACGGCCGTGGAGGTGTGCACGCCCAGACCGAGCAGCACGAGCGCGCCGACGATCATCACCGCGCCGCCCAGGATCGGGTACACCCGGTAGCGACCGGTGCGGCTGATCAGTCGGCCGCAGGCGATCTGTACGCCGAGCATGCCGAACATCAGCGGCAGGAGCAGCAGCCCGCCCGCCGTGGGCGAGGCGCCTCGCACGAACTGCATGTACTGCGGGAGGTAGTTGCTCGCGGCCATCATCACCGCGCCGACCAGGAAGCCGAGCACCTGTGCGACGGCGAAGTTGCGGTCGGCGAACAGCCGGGGCGGGATGATCGGTTCGGCCGCGCGGCGCTCGACCGGGACGAAGGCGGCCAGCGTGGCGACGGTGAGCGCGGCCAGGCCGAGGATCTGCGGCGAGGTCCACGCGTACGTGGTGCCCGCCCAGCCGGCCAGCAGGGTCAGCGCGACGATCCCGGTGGTGAGCAGCGCGGCGCCGGCGTAGTCGATCCGGGCCTTGATCCGCACGGTGTCGAGCCGGATGCCGAGGCCGACGACGGCGAGCGCGAGCAGGCCGATCGGCACGTTGACGTAGAACGCCCAGCGCCAATCCAGGTGATCGGTGAGGAACCCGCCCAGCAGCGGCCCGCCGATCAGCGCGATCGGCATGATCGCGCCGAACAGCGCCTGCACCCGGCCGCTGTCGCGCGGCGGTACGAGCACACCGATCAGCGCGAACGCGCCCACCATCAGTCCGCCCGCGCCCAGCCCCTGGACGGCGCGGAAGGCGATCAACTCGTTCATGTCCCGGGCCGTCCCGGAGAGGATCGAGCCGACCAGGAACACGCCGATCGAGGCCATGAACACGCCCTTGCGGCCGTAGAGGTCGCCGAGCTTGCCCCAGATCGGCGTGGTCGCGGCGGCGGCGAGCAGGTAGGCGGTCACCACCCAGGACAGCCGGTCCAGGCCGCCGAGGTCGCCGACGATGGTGGGCAGCGCGGTGCCCACGATGGTGCCGTCGAGCATGCCCAGGAACATGCCGAGGACCAGGCCGACGACGCCGAACGGGATTGTGGTGGGCGGGGTCTCGGTTTTGTGTGACATGACGCTTCCCCCGTGGCGGGTCGTCGGTTTCGAACGGGTCGTCGGTTTCGAGGGGTGAGGGGGCGTCAGGCCGCGTACGGGCGGACGGCCTTGGCGTCGCGCAGGGCGTGCGCCCACCACGCGAGTTGGTCGAGCATGGTCTTCGCGGCGGCGTCCGAGGCCGGGTCGACGGCCTTGCCGTCGGCGTCGAACTTGTCCCAGTGGCCGTGGAAGCTGACCGTGTCCCGCACGGTGACCGCGTGCAGCTCGGCCAGCACGACCCGAAGCTGCTCGACCGCGCGCAGGCCGCCGGAGACCCCGCCGTAGGACACGAAGCCGACCGGCTTGGCGTGCCACTCCCGGTTGTGCCAGTCGATCGCGTTCTTCAGCGCGGCCGGGAAGCTGTGGTTGTACTCCGGCGTGACGATCACGAACGCGTCGGCGGCGGCCAGCCGGGGCGACACCTCGGCGAGCAGCTCGGCGGTGCCGGGCGCGGGCGGTTGCCCGAAGGCCGGGAACACGGTGGGCAGCGGGGTCTCGATCAGGTCGACGACGTCGACGGTCAGATCGTCGCGACCGGCGGCGTGGGCGCGCGTCCACTCGGCCACGACGGGCGCGAAGCGGCCGTCCCGGGTGCTGCCGACGATGATCGCGAGGCGGAGGGGAGTGGTGGCGGGCATGTCGGCTCCTCGATGTCTGTGTACAACGTATCCGTTGAAATACAACGTACACATCGGTGTGTACGACGTCCACTCTTGATACGTTGTACGCACAGCGGCAGTGCATCCGCGGCATCCGCCGTACGCCGCGTCCACGCACTTCGGGAGGACCGCGCTCATGGCCGGGCAGAAGAAGAAGGCGTCACCGGCCGAAGCGGGGCCGGGGGCGGGGGCGGACACAGGGTCGGACGCCGGCGGCGAACCCCGCGTCTCGCTGTGGGAACGGCTGGAGAACCCGAGTCCCGCGCCGCGCACCGTGCTGACCCCGGCGCGGATCGCCGAGGTCGCGGTCGCGATCGCCGACGCCGAGGGCATCGACGCGGTGACGATGCGGCGGCTGGCGACCGAACTGGGCGTCGCGCCGATGGCGGCCTATCGGTACGTGTCCGGCAAGGACGACCTGTTGGAGCTGATGGTCGACCGGGTCTACGGCGAACTGCCCGCGCCCGAGGCCGGCGCGGGCTGGCGGGCGACGCTGCGGACGCTCGCGACGAGCACCCGCGAGATCGTCCTGCGGCATGCGTGGCTGGTGCAGTTGCCGTCGGCGCGCGCGGCGATCTCGCTCACCCCGAACCGGCTGGCGGTGGTCGAGTGGGGGATGTCCGCGCTGGCCGAACTCGACCTTCCGCCGGACGAGTTGATGGTCGCGGTGGACACGGTCGCCGCGTTCGTCCAGGGCCGCACCGCCTCCGAGGTGGCCACCCGGCGGCTGATGGAGGTGCGGGGCGCGGCCGACGGCCACGCACTGCGCACGCAGCTCGCCCCGGAGATGACCTACCTGATGAACACGGGCCGCTACCCCACCTTCCACGCCTATCTCGGGGCCGCTCGGCGCAAGGACGATCCGCGCTGGCAATTCGAAACCGCCCTCGACTGCATCCTCGACGGCCTCGCCACCCGCCTGGGCATCTGACCGGGACCGAGTTCCCGGGGTCGGCGGCCACCGGTCCCGGGATCCGCAGCGCACGAGCTCCGGGCAGGCCACTTCCAGCCCGTCCGGCGTTTGAGGACGGCCCGGAAGCCACTTGGCCCATGGGCCGTTCAGGCGACGGACGGCTCAGGCGACCCCGCGCGGCGCCAGCCTGAGTGCGTCGACCGCCACCCGTGCCACCGTGCCGATCACCGCGTCGGCGGCCGGCAGTGCCGCGGCCGTGTCGGCGGATCGGGTGCAGATCGCGATCGCGTACCGGCCGCCGTCCGGATACTCCACCACCCCCGCCTCGTGCCGCAGCGTGGGCAACGTCCCGGTCTTTCCGGACACCCGCACGTCGTCGAAGGGAAACCCGGACGCCAACCGGTGCGACCACGCCTGAAGGCCGAGCACCCGCCGCAGCCCCACCCCGTATTCGCCGGCACACGCCTCGTCCCGCCAGATCGCGCCCAGCAACCGGGTCAGGTCACGCGGCGTACCCCGGTTGGACCGGTTCGGGTCCAGCGCCCGCAGCCGGGCCACCACGGTCGGGTCGACCAGCGCCGCCGGGCCGCCCGGCCCCGCGTCCGCCCGCAGGCCGGCGTACATCTCGCGCAGCGGCTCGATCGCCACCGTGTGGGTCAGGCCCAGTTCGAGCATCGTCGCGTTGACCGTGTCCAGGCCCAGCGCGTCCCACAGCGCGTCGGCCGCCGCGTTGTCGCTCACCGCGACCGCGAGCGACGCGAGGTCGCGCAGCGACATGGTGACCGGGTCCAGCATCGCGGCCACGCCGGTCCCGCCCGGACTGCGTGCCGCACCCGAAGGAAGCTCGATCCGCTCGGTCAACTCGACCCGACCGGCCGCCGCCTCCCGGAACAGTGTGGTGACCAGACACAGCTTGTGCAGGCTCGCCGTGCTGTACAGCGTGTCCGCGCCCAGATCGAGTTCGGCGCCGGTGTCGATGTCGACCGCGTGCAGCACACCGCTCACCCCCGCGTCGGCGAACGCGTCGGCGATCCGAGCCCGCGCGGCACGCCGCCGTCCGCCGTGCGAGCCGTGCGCGGATCCGGACCGGGTCACAGCGGGAACTCCGAGGCCGGACGCGGAAAGAGCGGCCGCCCGGGACGCTCGGCCAGGACCCCGGCATGCCGCCGCAGCGCCGCGTGCGCGGTCTCGGTGAACGCCCGTACGGCCGGCCCGTCGGTGCCCCGCGGCCAAGCCGTCGAGGTCCGCCACGCGAGCGGCGCGCCCGCCAACGGACGCCACACCGTGCCCGACTCGGGCGCGGTGTGCGGAACCAGGGCCACCGCCGCGCCGGACAACACCAGGGCCCGGGCGAAGTCGCCGCCCGGCACGTCGTGCACGACCGCCGGGGTACACCCGTGCCGGGCACACGCGGTCAGCGTCTCGTCGTACAGCGCCGGGGCGAACTCTCGTGGGAACAGCACCAACTCACACCCCGTCAGGTCGGCGAGCGCGACCTCGGTCGGGGCCGCGAGCGGATCGTCGGCGGCCAGCAGCACGCCGAGCGGTTGACGCAGCATCGGGCCCACCTCCAGGTCGGCCACCGCGCACGGATGCCGGACCACGCCGACGTCCAGGGTGCCGGCCGCCAACTCGCGCAACTGCCGGGTGGTGGTCAGCTCGCGCAACTCCAGGGCGCCCCCCGGCGAACGCTCCCGGAAGCCGGTCAGGATCGCCGCGACCGCCGCGCCACCGAGATCGGGCGGGACCGCCGCGCGGATCGCGCCGGTGGTCCCGCCGCGCAGCCCGGCCACCGCGGCGCCGAGCCGGTCGGCGGCGCCGAGCAACTCGCCCGCCTCGGCCAGCACGACCCGGCCCGCCGGAGTCAGCACCACGCCTCGGCTGTTGCGATCGAACAGACGTACGCCGAGTTCGCGCTCCAACCGCTGGATCCGCTGGGACAACGACGGCTGGGCCATCCGCAGTCGCTCGGCGGCCCGGCCGACATGTCCCTCCTCCGCGACGGTCCGGAAGTACCGGAGATGTCGGAGCAGGTCCATGGCCGGCGATGATAGCCGTCCGGCTATCGCTTCCGGCCCGAGCGCGTTCTCGGACCGGGCGACCGACTCGTATCGAAGGGCGGCGCCGATCCGACCGGCGGGCGGCGCGGATCCGACTCCGGGCCGCCGCGGCCGACACAACGCGGGGCCCGCTCGGATCCGTCCCGAACGAGCCCTGCGTCGTGGGACCGGGCCCCACGTCGTACACCGACGTCAGGTGCCGAAGGCCAACCCCACACTCCGACCTATCTCGCGCCGCTGGAGGTAGAAACAGGCCTTGTGCGGCTCCGCGCCGTGTTCGCCCGTGTATCCACCACGCAGCACCGGCCCGCCCTCCGCGGGGACCGGGAACATCCGCGACAGGGTGGGATCGGCCGCCACGAGGTCGTCGCGGTCGGCCAGGTTCACCCAGTTCTCGACGAACGCCGGCGGCTGCGCGGGCTGCGGCCGCACCCACGAGTCGACGACGGTGTCCGGGCCCAGCGGCGACCCGAGCGTGATCAACAGCGGCAGCGGTCTGCGCAGCCGGTGCGCGAGTTCGTAGGCGACCACCGCACCGAGCGAGTGCCCGATCACCACCTTGGTGTCGAAGCCGATCTCGGCGCCGACCCGATCCAGCACCCGATTGCGGGTCTGATCATCCGTCAGGTAGCGGGTGAGCTGGGTCAGCGCCTTGTTCACGAAGCCGCCGGCCGAGCCCGGGCCGTCGGCGGCGAACCAGCGCAACCCGGCCAGTCCGCAGGTGGGGGAGAGCACGACGGTGCGCCCCGTCTCCCCCGGCCCGCCCTCCAGGCGGGCGATCTCCCGTGCCGCACGCTGCCGTTCCGGCGGGACCGAGCCGCGAACCGCGGCGCGATCCAGCCATTCGCGACCTATGCGCGCGGTCACCTCGTGCTGGATGTCCTCGTCGATCATCTCGCCCTGCGACGGGTGCCGGCGGAGCAGGTCACCATAGAACGCCATCCGCGCGTCGATCCCGCGACGGGTGTGGCGGTACTTCCACAGCCGGTCCGCGACCTCGGGAAATCCCGCTGCCTTCACTCCCCGGGCCAGACGTGGGACCCACTCCTCCTCGAGTGTGTGGGCCGACCTGTATTCCTGCGCGATCCCGTGTACCAGCACGATGGCGGCCATCGTGTCCCCTCCCAAGCCCCGAGTCCTTGACGAGCGCGCTCTCGGACGCCGGGCCCAAGAGTTGTGCGAAGGGCCGATCGACGCGGGGGGACGCAGACCGGAGAGTGGCTTCGCAAGGTTCTCTTACCCAGTCGGTAACGGAAGTTGGCATTTGAGTGAAGTTACTTCCGGGTTGTTCGACGAGATGTGCCATCCGGCCGGAATTATTCGCACCCGGGTACCGTCGGATCGGGGCCGGCGGGCGGGTCGCGGGGCCCCGGTGGGCCGCGCCGGTGTCGCCCATCGGGCCAATAGACTGGCCTGCATCACACCCGTCAAACCGAAGGAACCCGCTGCATGCCTGGCATCACGCGCGAGGAGGTCGCCCACCTCGCCCGGCTGTCGCGGCTGGAGCTCGGGGCCGAGGAGCTTGATCACCTCGCCGCGCAGCTCGACGACATCATCGGCGCGGTCGCCCGCGTCGCCGAGGTCGCAGCCGACGACATCCCGCCGACCTCGCACCCGCTGCCGCTGACCAACGTCATGCGGCCGGACGTCATCCGCCCCGGGCTCACCCCCGAGGAGGCGCTGTCCGGTGCGCCGGCCGCCGAAGAGCAGCGTTTCCGGGTGCCCCGCATCCTGGGAGAGGAGTGACGGCCATGACCGAGACCATTCGCTGGACCGCGGCCGAGACCGCCTCCGCCATCGCCGACGGCAAGGTCACCGCCGTCGAGGTCGCCCGGGCCCACCTGGACCGCATCGAGGCCGTCGACGCCAAGGTGCACGCGTTCCTGCACGTGGACGCGGACGGCGCGCTCGCCGCCGCCAAGGCCGTCGACGACGCCCGCGCGCGCGGCGACAAGCTCGGCCCGCTGGCCGGTGTGCCGCTCGCGCTCAAGGACGTGTTCACCACCAAGGGCGTGCCGACCACCTGCGGGTCGAAGATGCTCGAGGGCTGGAAGCCGCCGTACGACGCGACGTTGACCCGCCGGCTCAAGGACGCCGGTGTGGTCATCCTCGGCAAGACCAACATGGACGAGTTCGCGATGGGCTCCTCCACCGAGAACTCCGCGTACGGCCCGACCGGCAACCCGTGGGACCCGACCCGGGTCCCGGGCGGCTCCGGCGGCGGCTCGGCCGCCGCCATCGCGTCCTTCCAGGCGCCGCTGGCGATCGGCACGGACACCGGCGGCTCGATCCGCCAGCCCGCCGCGCTCACCGGCACGGTCGGCGTCAAGCCCACCTACGGCGGCGTCTCCCGCTACGGCCTGGTGGCCTTCTCGTCCTCGCTCGACCAGGGCGGCCCGTGCGCGCGCACGGTGCTCGACGCCGCGCTGCTGCACGAGGCGATCGCCGGGCACGACCCGCTCGACTCGACCTCGATCGACGCGCCGGTGCCGAACGTGGTCGAGGCCGCGCGCAGCGGCAGCGTCCGCGGCCTGCGGATCGGCGTGGTCAAGGAGTTCGGCGGCGAGGGCTACCAGGCGGGCGTGCTGGCGCGCTTCGCCGACGCGGTCGAGCTGCTGCGTGAACTCGGCGCGGAGATCGTCGAGATCTCCTGCCCGAACTTCACCTACGCGATGCCCGCGTACTACCTGATCGCGCCCTCGGAGGCGTCGTCCAACCTGGCCCGCTTCGACGCGATGCGCTACGGGCTGCGGGTCGGCGACGACGGCGACCACTCGGCCGAGGAGGTCATGTCGCTGACCCGCGAGGCCGGCTTCGGCGCCGAGGTCAAGCGCCGGATCATGCTCGGTACGTACGCGCTGTCGTCCGGCTACTACGACGCCTACTACGGCCAGGCACAAAAGGTCCGCACGCTCATCACGCGCGACTTCGAGGCCGCGTTCGGGCAGGTGGACGTGCTGATCTCGCCGACCACGCCGACCACGGCGTTCCCGATCGGCGAGCGTGCGGACGACCCGATGGCGATGTACCTCGCGGACCTTTGCACCATCCCGTCCAACCTCGCGGGCAACGCCGCGATGTCGCTGCCGTGCGGCCTCGCGGACGAGGACGGCCTGCCGGTCGGCCTGCAGATCATCGCGCCGGCCATGGCCGACGATCGGCTGTACCGGGTGGGCGCCGCCGTGGAGGCCGCCTACCTGTCCCGCTGGGGTGCCCCGCTGCTCGACCGCGCACCCGCGCTCTGACTTTTCGAGGAGTCGATATGGCCAAGAAGAAGAAAGCCCCCAAGAGCAACGTCGCCAAGGTCTTCAGCGTCGGCATGCAGCTCTTCGGCGCGATCGGCGTGATCAAGCAGATCAAGGAGGCCCGCGGCAAGAACGACAAGCTGGAGCTGGCCGACGCGGTGATCAGCGCCGCCGCCGTGGTCACCGGCTTCGCGCTGCTGATCCGCGCGATGCGCGAGGTCGAGGAAGAGCTGACGGAGGCCGACGCCCTGTGAGTACCACCAGCCTGATGTCCTACGAGGACGCGCTGGAGACCTACGACCCGGTGATGGGCCTGGAGGTCCACGTCGAACTGGGCACCGCGACCAAGATGTTCTGCGGCTGCTCGACCGAGTTCGGCGCGGAGCCCAACAGCCAGGTCTGTCCGACCTGTCTGGGCATGCCCGGCGCGCTGCCCGTGGTCAACGCGGTCGCGGTCGAGTCGGCGATCCGGATCGGCCTCGCGCTCAACTGCAACATCGCCGAGTGGTGCCGCTTCGCCCGGAAGAACTACTTCTATCCGGACATGCCGAAGAACTTCCAGACCTCGCAGTACGACGAGCCGATCGCGTTCGACGGGTACCTCGACGTCCAGGTCGAGGGCAAGACCTGGCGGGTGGAGATCGAGCGCGCGCACATGGAGGAGGACACCGGCAAGTCGCTGCACATGGGCGGCGCGACCGGTCGCATCCACGGCGCGGACTACTCGCTGCTCGACTACAACCGGTGCGGCATCCCGCTGATCGAGATCGTCACCAAGCCGATCGAGGGCGCGGGCGAGCTGGCCCCGCTGGTGGCCAAGGCGTACGTGGCCGAGCTGCGCGAGCTGATCCGCGCGCTCGGGGTGTCCGAGGCCCGGATGGAGCTCGGCCAGATGCGCTGCGACGCGAACCTGTCGCTGCGCCCCAAGGGCCGGGAGAAGTTCGGCACCCGCAGCGAGACCAAGAACGTCAACTCGCTGCGTTCGGTCGAGCGGGCCATCCGGTTCGAGATCCAGCGGCACGCCACCGTGCTCACCGACGGCGGCACCATCGTGCAGGAGACCCGGCACTTCCACGAGGAGGACGGCAGCACCACCGCCGGCCGGATCAAGGAAGAGGCCGAGGACTACCGGTACTTCCCGGAGCCCGACCTGGTGCCGGTGGCGCCCTCGCGCGAGTGGGTCGAGGAACTGCGCCGCACGCTGCCCGAGCTGCCGTCGCTGCGCCGCGCCCGGCTCCAGGCCGAGTGGGGCGTCAACGACTTCGAGATGCAGTCGATGGTCAACGCGGGTGTCCTGGACGTGATCCTGGCCACGATCGACGCCGGGGCCGACTCGGACGCGGCGCGCAAGTGGTGGCTGGGCGAGCTGTCCCGGCGGGCCAACGAGCGCGGCGTCGAGGTGGCCACGCTGCCGATCACGGCGGCCCAGGTCGCGCGGGTGGCCGCGCTGGTCAAGGGCGGCGAGCTGAACGACAAGCTGGCCCGCCAGGTGATCGACGGCGTGCTCGCCGGCGAGGGCGAGCCGGACGCGGTGGTCGAGGCGCGCGGACTCAAGGTCGTCTCCGACGACTCGGCACTCGGCGCGGCCGTGGACGAGGCGATCGCGGCCAACGCGGGCATCGCCGACAAGATCCGCGGCGGCAAGGTGCAGGCGGTCGGGGCCCTGGTCGGCGCGGTCATGAAGACCACGCGCGGGCAGGCCGACGCGGCTCGGGTACGGGAGTTGATCCTGGAGCGCCTGGGCGTGTCCTGACCCGTCGGTTTTCGGCGGTTCGGCGGGTTCGTCGTATTCGACGTGCTCGGCGTGTTCGACGGGTTCGTGGTTCGTGGTTCGTCGAGGAGGGCCTTCGGTCGCGTTGCGATCGGGGGCCCTTCGGCATGTGTGTCGTCGGCCGTGGGGGCGTGCCGGGGGTCCGTAGGTACCGGGCGATGTTCGGCCGGGGTTCTCCCTAGGTCTGTTCGACCCCCTTATCGGGTTCTTCTCGGGCGCCTTAGATCGGTCGTGGACGAGGTGAGCGACTCGGATGCGGCATCCGACCGATGCCCGAAGGCCCCCTGGGACGCGAGGCTCGTACCACGAGCCGGAGCGACCGGTTCGGGTGACCAGGAGGTCGACACCATGTTGGAGTACGAACTGTTCCAGGCCCGTGAGCGCGACCTGCGGGCGACCGCCGACCACGACCGGATGGTCCGCGAGGCGCTGAAGGCGGGCCGGCGTGCGGCCAAGGCCGCGCGGGTGGCCCGGCGCGAGGAGCGGCGAAGCGGCCAAGGTGCCGGGGGTCTCAGTTCCGATCGCGGCGTATCCGGGTGGAGCACAGGCAGCCTGCACCTGCACGCCCGGTGAGCACGTGACGCCGGACACGCCCCCTGAAACCCCTTGGTTGACCTGCGCAAACGGGTTTCGCCGGGCGAGAAATCCCCGGCTGCGCACCGGCGGGACATGACATGCTCGGCACTGTGGCGAGTACTTCTGTTTCTCCCGTGTTCGTAGGCCGGTCAGTGGAAATGGCGCGGTTCCTCACGGCTTTGCGCGAAGCCGACGAGGGCACGCCGGGCGTGGTGCTCGTCGGGGGCGAGGCCGGCGTCGGCAAGACGCGCCTGCTCCAGGAGTTCCTGGAGCGTGCGGAGGCGCAGGGTGCGGTGACCACCGTCGGTGGTTGTCTGGAGTTGGGCGCGGAGAGTCTGCCGTTCGCGCCCATCTCCGCCGCGCTGCGCACGCTCTCCCGCCGGATCGGTCCCGAGCTGGCCGAGGCCGTGGCCGGCCGCGAGCGCGATCTCGCGTGGCTGCTGCCCGACCTCGCGCCGGGCACGATCGCGCGCGACGGCGAGTTCGACCGGGTCCGGCTGTTCGAGCTGATGCTCGGTCTGCTGGAACGGCTCGGCGGTGGCCGCACACTCGTGATCGCGATCGAGGACCTGCACTGGGCCGACTCGTCCACGCGCGAACTGCTCGGCTTCCTGTTCCGGCTGCTGCGGACCGGCCGGATCCTGATCGTCGGGACGTATCGGGCCGACGCGGTCGGCCGGCGGCATCCGCTGCGGTCCTTCCTGGCCGAGTTGGACCGGGTGCACAACGTGGCCCGGATCGACCTGGCCCGGCTCACCCGCGCCCAGGTCGGCGACCAGTTGCGCGGCATCCTGCGCGAGGATCCGCCGCGCCGCCTGATTCGCCAGATCTTTCAGAAGTCCGAGGGGAACGCGTTCTTCGTCGAGGAGCTCGCCTGTTCCATTCGGGATGGGCAACTCACGGGTATTTCGGATACTTTGCGAGATTTGCTGCTGATTCGGATCGAGGAGTTGTCCGAGGACACCCAGAAGGTGATTCGACTGGCGGCGATCGGCGGCGTCACCGTCGGCCACCGACTGCTCACCGAGGTGTCCTGGCTCGACCCGGACCGCCTGGAGGAGGCGCTGCGCACAGCGGTGTCCGCACACGTACTGGTGCCCGTCGGGGACGAGTTCCAGTTCCGGCACGCGCTGGTGCGCACCGCGATTCGCGAGGACCTGATGCCGGGGGAGCGGGTCCGGCTGTACGCGACCTTCGCCGAGGCGCTGGAGCGCTGTCCGGACCTGGTCGCCGCCGACGAGCTGCGCGGTCGGATCGCCACGTACTGGTTCCACGCGGGCAAGGCGGTCAAGGCGCTGCCGGCGGTGCTCGCGGCGGCCGAGGCGGCGCGGGAGCGGTACGCCTTCGACGAGCGCACCCGGCTCCTGGAACGCGCGCTGCTGCTGTGGGAGCAGGTGCCCGACCCGGAGGAGCTGAGCGGTCGACGGCTGCTCGACATCTACATGGAGGCGGTCACCGCGGCCCGGCTGGGCAGCGAGCGCGAGTTGGCCATCCACTTCTGCAAGCTCGCGATCGAGTTGGTGGACCCGGTCGCCGAGCCGGAGCTGGCCGCGTTCCTGTGGCGGGAGAAGGCCCAGGGCCTGCGCAACCTGTGCCGCTCGTCGGGCATGCCGGAGCTGCGCCGGGCCAAGGAGATCCTGGAGGGCCTGCCGCCGTCGATGGAGCAGGCCCGGGTGCTCGCGCACATCGCCCGGGACCGGATGCTCGACGGCGAGGGCGACGAGGCGATCGCCGAGGCGATGGTCGCGCTGGAGCGCGCGCGCACCGTGGCCAGCCCCGACATCGAGGCCGAGGCACGCAAGACCCTCGCGTGCGGTCTGGTGCAGATCGGGCGGGTCGAGGAGGGCATGGCGCAGCTCGAACTGGCCGAGGAGGGTGCGATCAGCAGCCGCGAGCCGGACAGCCTGGTGCACATCCTGAGCAACAAGGCCTCGCTGCTGGAGGGGTTGGGCCGGCACCGGGAGAGCGCGGTGGCCGCGCGGCGCGCGATGGAACTCGCCGCCGAGCGCGGGCTCACCCGCACCTCCGGCTCGTTCGCGCTGGGCAACCTCGCCGAGTCGCTGCTCTCGGCCGGCGACTGGGCCGACCTGGAGACGCTGGTGGAGAAGACCCTCGACCTCGACCCCGGGCCGCAGACCACCCGCCACCTCGAACTGCAACTGGTCGACCTGTGTCTGGCCCGGGGCGACGTACGGGGCGCGACCGAGCACCTGAAGCGGTCCCGGCTGGCCGCCGGATCGCGCTACGTCGAGGCGCAGTACGGGATCCCGCTGGCGCGGTCCGAGATCCGGGTGGCGGAAGCGCAAGGGCGACTGGACGAGTCCCGCGAGGCGCTGGTGGCGGCGCTGGAGGGGGTCGGCTGTCCGCCGGGCCACCAGCGCTACATGTGGCAACTGCTCGCCGACGCGGCCGGGAACGAGGCGGACGCGCGCACCTCGACCGTGCGCCCCCGCGAGTCCGAGCTCAGGACCCGCCAGGACATCGCCGACCGGATCGCGGCGATGGCCGATTCGCTCGCGGTCGACTGCGCGCTCGACGCGGCGTACGCGGGGCTGGTCAAGGCCGAACTGGCCCGCGCGGCGGGCACCGACGACGCCGAGCAGTGGGGCCGGGTGGTGTGCTCCTGGGAGCTGACCGAGCAGCCGTACCGAACGGCCTGGGCCCAATATCGGCACGCCGAGGCGCTGCTCGCCGCCGGCGACCGCGACGCCGCGGCGACGCCGTTGGCCGCCGCCGCCGAGGTGGCCGTCCGCCTGGACGCCAAGACCCTGCGCGAGGTCATCGACCTGCTCACCCGCCGCGCCCGGATGGCCCCGAACCCCCAGGGCGAAGCCGGCACCCCGCTGCCGACCCTCACGCCACGCGAGATCGACGTCCTCCGGCTGGTCGCCGACGGCCGCAGCAACCGTCAGATCGCCGAAGAGCTCTACATCAGCGTCAAGACGGCCAGCGTCCACGTCTCCAACATCCTCGCCAAGCTCGAGGTCACGGGACGGGGGGAAGCGGCGGCGGTGGCCCATCGGCTGCATTTGGTGGACGGCTGACGTGTAGGGGTGGCGTTGCCATCGGCGGCGGCTCGCGGGGCGGGCTGGGCGGGCTGGGATCGCCGAGGTCACGGATGCGGCTTGTCGCGTCCGTCGCCGCCTTTGGGCCCGCCGCCGACGCTGTCGCGTCCGTCTTCGCCCCCGCGACCGCTGCCGTCGCCGCTCCCGCGCCCGGCACCCCCACTCCCTCCGCCGCCGCGGAGGGGGCGGGGGTGCCGGGGGTTAGCGTGGGGGTGGAGGGAAGGGGAGTCATGGTCCAGGGGCTGGGGCTGGTGTTGCGGGAGTTGGGCGCGGGCGAGGTGGGCGGGGTGTTCGCGCGGTTGGTGGGGGTGCGGGGGGTGGCTGCCTGGGTGGCGGATGAGGTGTGTCTGTCGGACGGGCTGGTGGAGGCGATCGCCGCGTGCGGGAGTGCCGACGAGGTGGTGCGGGCCGCGGGTAATCCGCGGTTGAGCGCGGCGCAGTTGTGTCGGTTGATCGAGGCCGGTGGGTATCCGGTGGTGGCCTGGGTGTTTCCGCCGGAGGGTGAGGACGAGGTCCTCGATCCGCCGGGCGGTCCGAACGAGGTACTCGACCTGGGGCGCCGGGAGTTGCGGCGCGCGGGAGTGGCGGTGGAGCGCGTGCTCGAGCTGTTGCGCGCGCATCCGCTGCTCGCGTATACCGCTCGCCGCGCCGGGTCCGTGAGCGTGCTGCACCGGCCGGATGTGCCCGTCACCCGGACCGAGGCGCTCGACCAGGTGGGACCCGCGCTGCGCGCCGGCGTACTGGCGCCGCGCGAGATCCTGAACCGCATGCGACCCGCGCGCGTCGCCGCCCAGGTGCTCGCCGTGGTCTCCCGCGAACACGCCTACGTCACCGGCGAGAGCACCATCCACGAACTGCTCCGGCCCGAGATCGTCGACACGCTCGGCACCAGTTCCGCCGCCTGGGCGCACGTGGCCCGCACCCTCGGTCGCCACGCCGGCACCCTGCCCGAGCTGTTCGCGGACGCGAGGACGCACACGGGCGAGGCCGCGATCCGGGTGCCGGCCGCCGTACGGCCGTCCATGGCCTTCCTGCTCCGCCGGCTCACCGCCGACGAACTCACCACCCTCATCCCGCACCTCGACGACGCGGCGGCGGTGGCGCTGCTTCCCGGCAACGTCCCGCCGCTACCGAACGTCGCCGACGCGGCGCTGCGTTGCGCACACCACGCGCTGCTCGCGGCGCTCGCCGAGCACCAGAGCATCGGCCGCCACTACGCCGGCCTGCTCAAGGACCTCGGCGACGACCGGCTCGACCGACTCCTGGTGGACAACCGCTCCGGCGTCACCGCCGAATTGCGCCGCGAGATCTACGCCGGCCGCCGGGCCGACCGCCCCCGCGTCCCGATGCACCCGGAGCTGCGCGCCCAATTGCTCAACGAACCCCCCTACGGCGGCGAGCCCGAGGCGTACGCTCTCTCCGGCGATCCGGCGCTGGTGGACCACGCGCTGCCGGGTTGCGAGGCCCGCAAGCTGCGCCGGATCGACTGGATCGACATCGTGCTGAGCCTGTGGGAGCGCGCCGACCCGAGCGTGACCGCCGACATCCTGGGCCGCCACGGCGAGCTGTTCCCGGAGCGGATCAAGGTCACCGCGCAGGCCGCGTTGGCCACCCGGGACCAGACCCCGCTCCGGGAGTTGCGCGCTCGCTGGGACCGGGGACCGCGTGCCGAACCGCCGATACCCGAGCACCGCCGGCCACCCGCCGACCGGCTTCGCGACACCGCGCTCGACCCGTGGCACTCCTGGCTCGTCGCCGCGGTCACCTCCGGCGAGTCGGACGCCGAGGAGGTCGTTCGGCATGCCCGCCCGGCCCGGCACGCGTTCGAGGCCCTGGTCGCGATCGACGCCTACCACTGGGCCCCGGGCAGCGCCGGCCCGGCGCTCGCCCGACTCGGCAAGCGGATCGGCCCCAACCCGGAGGCCTGGGTGATCCTGGCCGGTCTGACCGCCGATTTCGAGGGCACACTGACCGAACTCGCCGACCTGTGCGCGGCCGCCGCCGGTTGACCCGGGGGTCAGTTCAGCACGAGGCGCAGGATGCGGTCGTCGCCCTTGCGCGGGCTGCCCCGGCCGTCCGTCATGCTGGTGGTCAACCACAGTTCGCCCGAGACGGCCAGCACCGTGCGCAGCCGGCCGTACTTGCCCTGGAAGTACGCCTTCGGCGTGCCGACCGTGGAGCCCAGGATCGGGGCCTGCCACAGCCGTTCGCCCTTGAGGCCGGCCAGGTAGACGACGTCGCCCAGGATCGCGATGCCGCTCGGGGAGGCGTCGTCGGTGGCCCACTGGGCGACCGGGTTCATGTACCGCGGGTCGTCACCGGTGCCCTCGACCTCCGGCCAGCCGTAGTTGGCGCCGGAGCGGATCAGGTTCAGCTCGTCCCAGGTGTCCTGGCCGAACTCGCCCGCCCACAGCCGCCCGGTCGAATCCCAGGCGAGGCCCTGGACGTTGCGGTGACCCAGGCTCCACACCGGGGAGTTCGGGAACGGGTTGCCGGGCGCCGGCTCGCCGTCCGGGGTGAGCCGCAGGATCTTGCCGCCGAGCGAGGAAACGTCCTGCGCCAAGGCCTTCCGGCCGGCCTCGCCGGTGCCCGCGTACAACATGCCGTCGGGGCCGAACGCGATCCGGCCGCCGTTGTGGTTCGAGCCCGCCGGGATCCCGGAGACCAGCACCTCGGGGCCGCCCAACGGCTGCCCCGGCACGTACGTCATCCGGACGATCCGGTTGTCCTGCTCCGTGGTCAGGTACGCGTACAGGAAGTGGTCGGTCGCGAAGTTCGGCGACACCGCGATCCCGAGCAGACCCCCCTCCCCGCGATGCACCGAACCCGGCACCGTGCCCACCACCACCGGTGTCGAGGTGCCCGGGCCGAAGCGGGTGATCGTGCCCGTGTCGCGCGAGGACACCAGCGCGTCCTTGTCCGGCAGCACCGCCACGCCCCACGGCGTGTTCAGATCCCGGGCCGACTCGCCGACCACGACCGGCTCGGCGACCCTGGCCGCGGTCGGCCCGGCCGGCACGTTCGGCGGCTGCGTCCCGGCCACCGGCGCGGAGGAGCCGCCCGGTGTGGCCTTGCCGCCCGACGAGCCGTCGTCACCACCGCACGCGGTGAGTCCGGCCGCCATCGCGGCGGCGAGCGCCAGGGCGGGCCAACGAGGCTTGGGACGGCGTATGCGCACCGGAAACACCACCTTCTCGGGTTACCTCGACCCTAAGCGGCCCGGGCCCGCGAGGGAGGGGCCCGACACGACATTTAGAGTTCCTGCCATGGTCACCGAAGGCAGGATCTGGGTTCCGTACACCCTCGAACAACTCGCCCCGCTCCCCGGCAAACTCGGCGCCGGCGCCGGCAAGGGCGACGGTGACGGCGGCGACCACGGCGGCGCCTCGATCATCGACGTCTACGACGGCTTGGGCGGCCCGGTGCCGGACACCGCCGCCGACGTCGAGCTGTACGTCCTGCCCTACACCTTCGACCGCGAACCGCTCGCCCGGATCGCGGACATGCCCCGGCTCAGGATGATCCAGACGCTGACCGCGGGCTACGAACACGTGCTGCCGTACCTGCCGCCAGGCGTGCTGCTGTGCAACGGGCGAGGCATCCACGAGACCAGCACCGCCGAACTCGCGCTCACCCTCACCCTCGCCGCGCTGCGCGACATCCCGACCTTCGTGCGCGGCCAGGACGCGGGCGAGTGGCGGTCGGGGTTCTATCCGGCGCTGGCCGACAAGACCGTGCTGATCCTCGGGTACGGGGCGATCGGCGAGGCGGTGGACCGCCGGCTCCAGGGCTTCGAGGTGGACGTGGTCCGGGTCGCCCGCAGCGCCCGGGCCGGCGCGCACGGCCCGGTCCGGGCGATGGCCGAGCTGCCCGAACTGCTCCCGCACGCCGACGTGGTGATCGTCACGGTCCCGCTCACCGAGGACACCCGCGGCCTCGTCGACGCCGACTTCCTGGCCCGGCTCCCGACCGGCGCGCTCGTGGTCAACGTCGCGCGCGGCCCGGTCGTGGACACCGACGCGCTGCTCGCCGAACTGGGCGCCGGCCGGCTGCGCGCGGCGCTGGACGTCACCGATCCCGAGCCGCTGCCCGCCGACCACCCCCTGCGTTTCGCCCCCGGCACATTGATCAGCCCGCACGTCGGCGGCAGCTCGTCCGCTTTCCTCCCGCGCGCCCTGCGACTGATCCGCCAGCAGCTCGAACGCTGGTCCGAAGGGGTGACTCCGGCGAACGTCGTGCGTGATTGAGCGACAAAAACCGTCCGGTCGCGCTCTGCTTCGGGTGAGGGCCGACACCGGTACGGTGTGCCCGCGCACGCCGACCCGGACGGAGAGACATGAACGACAGGGGGACGGCGCCCGGCGCTGTTCACAGGCGGTTCGAGGCCCCCGACACCGCCGAGGCGGCCGCCGCGCCCGCCGCCTCGGCAGTCGTCGAAGGGGCGGTGATCGCTCCCCGAACGGGTGAACACGACCGCGGATTGCGCACGGTGGTCGAGCGGGCCCGGCGACGGATCGGCCCGGGCGCCCTCCCGTACCTGCTCGCCGCGCTGTTCTTCGTGGTCTACGCGACGCACTCGCTGCTGCGGCACCGCCGGATGGAGACGCACGCCTACGACCTGGGTCTGTTCGAGCAGGTGGTCCGGGCGTACTCGAACTTCGAGGCGCCCGTGTCGGACATCCGGGCGCCCGACTTCAACGTGCTCGGCGAGCACTTCCATCCGATCCTGGCGCTGCTCGGTCCGATCTACCGGGTCTTCCCCGGCCCGAGCACGCTGCTGGTCGCCCAGGCGTTCCTGGTCGCGATCTCGGTCGTGCCGATCACCCGGATCGCCGCGCGCGCGTTCGGCCCGTGGGGCACGGCCGCGCTCGGCGTCGCGTACGGCCTGTCCTGGGGCATCCAGTCGGCCGTCTCGTTCGACTTCCACGAGATCGCGTTCGCGGTACCGCTGCTGGCCTTCGGCCTGGACCGCTTCCTGCTCGGCCGGTACCTCACGGCGATGGCCTGGTGGTTGCCGCTGATCCTGGTCAAGGAGGACCTCGGGCTCACCTTCGCCGCCGCCGCCGTGCCGCTGTTGCTGCTGCGCCGTTGGAAGATGGCCGCGGCACACGTGCTGATCGGCGCGTCGGCGTTCGCGCTGGCGATCTTCGTGTTGCTGCCGGCGATCAACCCCAACGACACGTACGCGTTCTGGGGCAACCTCGACTCCAGCCAGCGATCCGGCAACGCGGATCCCACCACGGCGTTGGGCCAGGTGCCGATCTCCGAGCTGATCATCGAACTGCCCAAGTCGATGGTGCTGCCCAGCGTGAAGTGGATGACGTTGTTCACCCTGCTGCTGCCCACCGGCTTCATCGCGCTGCGTTCGCCGATCCTGGCGATGATCGTGCCGACGATGTTGTGGCGGTTCACCTCCAGCAACGAGTACTACTGGGGCACGTACTTCCACTACAGCGCGGTCCTGATGCCGATCGTGTTCGCGGCGTTCGTGGACGGCGTGGTCCGGCTGCGCGCGTCGCGGGCGCATTGGCTGCGCCGGTACGCGATCCACGCGGCGATCGTCCCGCTCGCGGTGTCGCTGGCGTTCGCGCGCGACTTCCCGCTGATGGACCTGCTGCACAAGCGCACCTACACGGTGCCGGACCGGGTGCGCTCGGCGCACAAGGTGCTCGACCGGGTCCCGGACGGCGCGACGGTGTCGGCCACGATGAGCTTCTCGCCGCAACTGGTCTCGCGGGCGGCGCGGGTGACCGACTTCCCGACCCTGCTGCCAGGGCGCGGGTACGCGGCGATCGAGGTGTGGGGCAACAACAAGGACTGGGCCCGCTACTGGATCGCGTACCTGATCGGGCAGGGCTTCACCGAGGTGGCGCGCGAACCGGGCGCGGTCCTGCTCGAGCGGGGCTGAACCGGGCACCCGACCGGGGGTGCCACGAAACCCGAGCGCGGTCGAGCGCCCACCCGTGCCCACGGCCGAGCGACCCGCCCGCTCCCTCCGCGCCGGTCACACGCTCGGCCGTCCGAGTTCTCCCTCGCCCGCGCGCGTGCGCGGACCGCGTCGCGTCGCCGACCACGAGTGCCCACCGATCCGGCCCCACCGACGCGCCGCCGACCCCGCCGAGCCGCCGGCGGGGCCTCGGCCCGCGTTCCGGACCCCGCGAAGGCCGCCGGCCGATCGCTGAAACTCCCAGGTTTGCCCTGATCAGAGCCCCTTTTTCCGTCCAGTGTCGGGACTTTGTCACAAATGCACGGGAAGGGACTCCCATGCTGGGCATCATTAGTTACTCTGTGTTGAGTAAGACAAGCTCACAGTGACGGGTTGGTGTATCGTCCGAGTCGTGGGGCGTTGAGAGACGCGCACGGTCGGGTGTCGCACCCCCGTCGCGCCGGCGCCGACCGCCCCGCCTCACGGCTGGGGTGTGAGGGCCGGTGCAGTGCCATGAAGCGCCGTGGCGGCGACTTCGGGCAGAGGGGAGTGCGGAATGCCGGGGGACCACTGCCGGAGTGGCCGAGCCACGACGACCCGGTGCGGCTGCTGATCTTGGCCGACACCCCTACGCAGCGGCAGTTGAAGTACCTGATCGTGCCGCTGTGTCTCGTGTACGCGATCGGTGCGCTCCAGGGCTGGGGCAATCCGACGTTGTCGCTGGCGATGGGCGACTTCGGCCTGGCGGCCGCGGCGGCCGTGGCGGCGATCTCCTGCGCCCTCAAGGCCGTTCGCGAATCCGGTCGGGCCCGGTTGTCCTGGGCGCTGTTCGCCTTCTCCGCCACGATGGTCTCGCTCGGCAACGGGATCTGGGGCTGGTACGAGGTCGTCCTGGACGTCCCGGTGCCCACGCCCGGTCCCACCGACGTGATCTTCCTGCTGTTCGCGCCGCCCACCATCGTGGGCCTGCTCCTGGTGGCGCAGCGCCCGCGCGGCATCGCGGCGTGGACCTGCATGGCGCTGGACGGGTGGTTGATCGCGGGCTCGCTGTTCACGCTCGGGTGGAGCCTCGCGCTGGCCCGCAGTACCAACGGGGATCGCTCGGACATCCTCAAGATCGTGCTCACCCTCGCCTATCCGGTGCTCGACATCCTGATGATCAGCATGGTCCTCGGATTGCGTTTTCGGGCCGGTTCGGGAGATCGCGCCGCACTGAACCTGGCGCTGGTGGGCCTCGCGGTCACCGTGATGAGCGACGCGCTGTGGACCACACCGGGACTCAACAGCGGCTACCGCTCCGGCGGCCTGTTGGACGCGGGCTGGTTCGCGGGCAGCCTGCTGCTGGCGATCGCGCCGTGGACCGGCGACCGGGTCGAGGCGCACGAGCGTCCCAGGCACCGCACCATCTCGATGTTGTCCGCGCTCACCCCCTACATCGCCGCCGCGGTGTGCACCGCGGGCGTGCTCGGCGGCGCGGTGGCCGGCCACGCGCCGGACAAGGTGGTGCTCGGGGTCGGCGCGACCGTACTGGTCACCCTGGTCCTGCGGCAGGGCATCACACTCGTCGACAACGTGTTCATGGCCCAGGAACTGTCGGCGAAGGAGAGCCACTTCCGGTCCCTGGTGCAGGGCTCCAGCGATGTGATCATGATCGCGGCGAGCGACGGCGTGCTCCAGTACGTCAGCCACGCGGTGCGCCGGGTGTACGGGTTCGAGCCCGAGGAGTTGGTCGGCACCCGGCTGGAGCTGCTCATCCATCCCGAGGAGAGCGCGCGCGTACAGCGCGAACTACGCGCGTTCTTGGACGGCGCGGTGCCGGTGGGCGAGGCGGACACCGCGATGGTGCGGGTGGAATGTCGGATCCGCTCGGCCGGCGGCACCTGGCTGCACACCGAGTCGGCGGTGAACCGGTACGGCGACGGGCTGATCTTCAACAGCCGCGACGTCACCGACCGGATCAAGCTGCAGACCCAACTGGAGCACGACGCCTTCCACGACCGGCTCACCGACCTGCCCAACCGGGCCCTGTTCGAGGACCGGATCCAGCACGCGCTGGCCCAGCGGCGCGGGATCACCCCCACGATCGCGGTGCTGTTCGTCGACCTGGACGGGTTCAAGGCGGTCAACGACAACTACGGGCACACCGCGGGCGACGAACTGCTCGTGCAGGCCGCGCGCCGGCTCGAACACGCGGTCCGGATCGGCGACACCGTGGCCCGGTTCGGCGGCGACGAGTTCGCCGCGCTCCTGGTCGGCGATCCCACCCCGCGGGCGATCCGGGAGATCGCCGAACGGCTGCTCTCCACGCTGTCCGCGCCGTACCGGATCGCCGACGGCGAGGTACGCGTCGCGGCGAGCATCGGGATCGCCTTCTCCGCGCCCGGCATCGCCCCGGCGGACCTGATGCGGCACGCGGACGCCGCGATGTACCGGGCCAAGGACGCCGGCAAGGGCCGGGTCGAGGTCTACACCCCCGACATGGACGCCGACGTGGAGCGCCGCGCGGCCCGCGCCGCCGGGCGCCGCCGGGTGGACCGGGACGGCCGACTGTCCGTGTCGTACCAGCCGGTGGTGGACCTGGACACCGGTCGGGTGCGCGACGTGGAGGCGGCGCTGTGTCGGGTCGAGGACGGCGTGGTGCCCGGCCGGGCCGACCACGTCCGGCTGACCGCGGGCGTGGACGGCCGGCTCTCGGCGGTGGGCCGCAGGTTGCTGGAGGAGAGCGCGCTGGCCGCCGCCACGTGGCGGGCAGCCGGGCACGAGATCGGTGTCACGGTCGGCCTGGCGGCTCGCCAACTCACCGGCCCCGGCTTCCTGGACGTGCTGGAGGAGACCCTGCGCGGTGCCGACCTGCCGGCCGGCGCGTTGACCCTGGAGATCACCGACAACGTGCTGCCGGACGGCGACGAACTCCTGCTGGGCCGGATCGCGGTGCTGCGCCGATTGGGCGTGCGGTTGTCCCTGGACGACTTCGGCACCGGCCACTCCTCGCTCACCTACCTGCGCCGGCTGCCGGTGGACGCGCTCAAGATCGACCGCTCGTTCGTCGCCGAGGTCGGCACGTGCCCACACCTGACCGTGCTCACCTCGACCATCGTGCGCCTCGGGTTGGAATCCGGGCTGACCCTGGTGGCGGCCGGCATCGACAGCCACGCGCAGGTCGACATACTCCGCGAGATGGGCTGTCAGCGGGGGCAGGGAAACTGGTTCCACCCGGCGGTGTCCGGGGACGCGATCTTCGATGTGCTGGGCCAGGCGCCGCTGGGCAACAGCGCGGTGCGCGGCCCGCGTCCGGAGCCGCTCCCGGAGGCGCGCGCGCCGCTGCCGGTCCAGGTGCCCCGGCCGCAGCTTTGAGTGTGGCCGCGGCGGGCCTCGGGCGGCGCCGGCGTCCGGGTGGGTGTCCGGGTCGGTGTCCGCGGTGGCGGCCGCGGTGGTGTCGGGGCCGGCCGAAACCATGACGTCCCGTCAGTCCTGGACAAAGAATCCCGAATACTGAGACGCGCGAAGAGCCGGCTTGACACGTACACGGGCGCGGAGGGAGAGTCGCGGGCATGCAGACCCGCATCCTCGTACTTGAGAAGCGCGTGAACTGACCACCGAGTCGGTTCGCGCGCCCCCCTCGCTTGCCTAACGGCACGGGGGGTTTTTTGTTGCAGTCCGACGGGTCCGGGCCTCGCGCCCCACTCGATATGCCGACTTCAGATCGAGAAGAGACGAAAGCATGACCGATCAGGTGACAGGAGCCCAAGCGCTGATCCGCTCCCTGGAAGCCGCAGGGGTGGACACGGTCTTCGGCATCCCCGGGGGCGCGATTCTTCCCGCCTACGATCCGATGATGGACTCGACGAAGGTGCGCCACATCCTCGTCCGGCACGAGCAGGGCGCGGGTCACGCCGCGGAGGGATACGCGCAGGCCACCGGCAAGGTCGGGGTGTGCATGGCCACGTCGGGCCCCGGCGCGACCAACCTGGTGACGCCGATCGCCGACGCGCACATGGACTCGGTGCCGATCGTCGCGATCACCGGTCAGGTGGCCAGTGCCGCGATCGGTACGGACGCCTTCCAGGAGGCGGACATCTGCGGCATCACGATGCCGATCACCAAGCACAACTTCCTGGTCACCGACCCGGCCGAGATCGCGCCGACGATCGCCGCGGCGTTCCACATCGCCTCCACCGGCCGGCCCGGCCCGGTCCTGGTCGACATCTCCAAGGACGCGCTCCAGGCGACCACCGACTTCGTCTGGAACGGCACCCCCGAACTGCCCGGCTACCGCCCGGTCACCCGGCCGCACGCGAAGCAGATCCGCGAGGCCGCCCGGCTGCTCAGCGAGGCCAAGCGCCCGGTCCTGTACGTCGGCGGCGGAGTGCTCAAGGCGCACGCGTCGGCCGAGCTGAAGATCCTCGCCGAGCTGACCGGCGCGCCGGTGGTCACCACGCTGATGGCGCTGGGCGCGTTCCCGGACAGCCACCCGCAGCACCTGGGCATGCCGGGCATGCACGGCACGGTGGCCGCGGTCACCGCGCTGCAGAAGTCGGACCTGATCTTCGCGCTCGGCGCCCGCTTCGACGACCGGGTCACCGGCAAGCTGGACACCTTCGCGCCGTACGCCACCATCGTGCACGCGGACATCGACCCGGCCGAGATCTCCAAGAACCGCACCGCGGACGTGCCGATCGTCGGCGACGCGCGAGAGGTGATCGCCGACCTGGTGGTCGCGGTCCAGTCCGAGCACGAGGCCGGCCGGTTCGGCGACTACCAGGAGTGGTGGACCGCGCTGAACCGCTGGCGCGACACCTACCCGCTGGGCTACGACCTGCCCGCGGACGGCTCGCTGTCGCCGCAACTGGTGATCGAGCGGCTCGGCGCGATCTCGGGTCCGGACACGATCTTCGCCTCCGGCGTCGGCCAGCACCAGATGTGGGCCTCGCAGTTCATCCGCTACGAGAAGCCGTACACCTGGCTCAACTCCGGCGGCGCCGGGACCATGGGCTACTCGGTGCCCGCCGCGATGGGCGCCAAGGCCGGCATGCCGGACACCACGGTGTGGGCGATCGACGGCGACGGTTGTTTCCAGATGACCAACCAGGAGCTGGTCACCTGCGCGGTCAACGACATCCCGATCAAGGTCGCCATCATCAACAACGGCACCCTGGGCATGGTCCGCCAGTGGCAGACGCTCTTCTACAACGAGCGCTACTCCAACACCGACCTGCAGAGCCGCCGGCTGCCGGACTTCGTCAAGCTCGCCGAGGCGATGGGCTGCGTCGGGCTGCGCTGCGAGAGCCCGGACCAGTTGGACGAGACCATCCACAAGGCGATGTCGATCAACGACGCGCCCGTGGTCATCGACTTCGTCGTCCACCAGGACGCGATGGTGTGGCCGATGGTCGCGGCGGGTTCCTCCAACGACGAGGTGATGGCCGCGCGCGACGTGCGTCCCGACTTCGGCGACTCGGACGACTGACAGGCCGACAGGGCATCAGGAAGGCATAGGAGTCCAGCGATCATGTCCAAGCACACCCTCTCGGTCCTTGTCGAGAACAAGCCCGGTGTCCTCGCCCGGATCACCGCGCTGTTCTCGCGTCGGGGCTTCAACATCGACTCGCTCGCGGTCGGCACCACCGAGCATCCGGACATCTCGCGGATCACCATCGTGGTCAGCGTGGTCGAGGAACTGCCGCTGGAGCAGGTCACGAAACAGCTCAACAAGCTGGTCAACGTGCTCAAGATCGTCGAGCTGGACCCGCCCGCGTCGGTGCAGCGCCAGCTCCTGCTGGTCAAGGTGCGCGCGGACCACGAGACGCGTTCGCAAGTGGTGGAGATCGTCCAGCTCTTCCGCGCCAAGACGGTCGACGTCTCGCCCGAGGCGGTCACCGTCGAGGCCACCGGCGGCCCCGACAAGCTGGCCGCGATGCTGCGCATGCTGGAGCCGTTCGGCATCAAGGAACTCGTCCAGTCCGGCGTCGTGGCGATCGGCCGCGGCGGCCGCTCGATCACCGACCGTTCGCTGCGGTCGGTGGAGCGCTCGGCCTGATGGACATGTCGGGACCTCGGTTCCGACGGGTCCGCCGGGATCCCGATTCCGGCGGATTCGTCGGGATCTCGGTTCCGACGGGCCGTCATGGTCCACATTTCAAACCGGTGGCACGCGGTTCGTTCGTGATTTGCGAAGATGACGAGCGGGGCACGGCCCCGAAAACCCAGTCTTGAAGGAGAACCCCGAAGTGGCCGAGCTGTTCTACGACGACGACGCCGACCTGTCCATCATTCAGAACCGCAAGGTCGCGGTGCTCGGCTACGGCAGCCAGGGTCACGCCCACGCGCTGTCGCTGCGGGACTCCGGTGTCGACGTGCGGGTCGGTCTGCTGGAGGGCTCGAAGAGCCGCGCCAAGGCCGAGGAGGCGGGCCTGCGGGTCGTCACTCCCGCCGAGGCCGCCGCCGAGGCGAGCGTCATCATGATCCTGACCCCGGACCCGGTCCAGGCGAAGGTCTACGCCGAGGCCGTGGAGCCCAACCTGCAGGACGGCGACGCGCTGTTCTTCGGGCACGGCTTCAACATCCGGTTCGGCTTCATCAAGCCGCCGGCCAACGTCGACGTGTGCATGGTCGCCCCCAAGGGCCCCGGCCACCTGGTCCGTCGGCAGTACGAAGAGGGTCGCGGCGTGCCGTGCATCGTCGCGGTCGAGCAGGACGCGTCGGGACAGGGCCTGGCGCTCGCCCTCTCCTACGCGAAGGGCATCGGCGGCACCCGAGCCGGCGTCATCAAGACCACCTTCACCGAGGAGACCGAGACCGACCTGTTCGGTGAGCAGGCGGTGCTCTGCGGCGGCGCCTCGGCGCTGGTCAAGGCGGGCTTCGAGACCCTGGTCGAGGCCGGCTACCAGCCGGAGATCGCCTACTTCGAGTGCATGCACGAGCTGAAGCTCATCGTCGACCTCATGTACGAGGGCGGCCTGGAGAAGATGCGCTGGTCCATCTCGGAGACCGCCGAGTGGGGCGACTACATCACCGGCCCCCGGATCATCACGGCCGACACCAAGGCCGAGATGAAGAAGGTGCTCGCCGAGATCCAGGACGGTTCGTTCGCGACCGCGTGGATGGCGGAGTACGAGGCGGGTCTGCCGAAGTACAAGGAGTACGTGAAGGCGGACTCCGAGCACAAGCTGGAGACCACCGGCAAGGAGCTCCGCAAGATGATGAGCTGGGTGACGAACGAGGGCTGATCCTCGACGTGTCGCCCACCGCTTCGGCGGTGTGAAGTGCCCCGGGCCGGGATCGGTCCGGGGTGCTTTTTTGTGTGGGGGCGGGGGCGGGGCGGGTTGTCGGGGTCGTGGGGGTGGCGAGAGGGGGTGGGCGGAGGGGGTGGCTGGAGGGGGTGGGCGGAGTCGTGTCCCGCAGCGTTGCTTCTTGTTGGGCGACTTCGTCGCCGGCTCGCGAGGGACCGCTTTTTCTTTCCCCCGCAAGCTCCTCCAAGAAAAAGCGGTCCCTCGCTCGGGGCTTCGTGTCCCTGCGCTTCGCTCCGGGCCACGAAGCCCGAAACCGCGGCTCCGCCGCTCTCCGCGCTGCGCGCGTCGATCACTGGGGTGGGCGGGGGTCGGGGGCGCCGACGCGCCGGGGGGTGGGGGCGTCGGGGGTTGGGTGCGAGTGGGCGCAACCCGTGGGGGGTGGGGTGCGTGTGGACCGTACCGGGGGTGTCGCGTGGGGCGGTGCGGGGAGGGACGGGGGACGCGGGGCATGGGGGACGAGGAGGCGCTTTCCGTATTGTTCGGCGCGTTCGAACGGGATGTGCGGCGCGTGCTCGGTGAGCGGCGGGACGGGGGGCGGCCGGCAGTGGGGGCGTTGATCGCGCGGCGTCGGCGCCGGCGGCTCGCCTGCGTCGTGGTCGGGGTCCTGGTGGTGGTTTCGGGGATCCGGCTGGTCGTTACACGGAACCGATCACCCGGTCGTGTGCGTGGGTGGGGGAGAGACGCTCGAGGCGGGTGTGCCGCGACCCGAACCGACATCGGGTGCGCGCCCCGGGCCGGATAAAGTACCGGGTCACGGCAGGACAGACACGCCGCGACGGGACGCGGGGGAACGATGGGACGGGACACGAGCGGTCGCGCCGACTTCGACGTGTTCTACGCGGAGAGCCACGGCGCCCTCGTCGCACACCTGTACGCGCTGACCGGCGACTTCGGCGAGGCCCAGGAGGCCGCGCAGGAGACCTACATCCGGGCCTGGAAGGACTGGGAGCGGATCAGCGACTACGAGAACCCCGTCGCGTGGATCCGCCTGGTGGGTCAACGTATCGCGGTCAGCCGGTGGCGGCGCACCCGTACCGCGCTCAAGAGCTGGATCCGGCACGGCCCGGACGGGGATCTGCCCGCGCCGGGCCCCGAATCCGTGGCCCTGGTCGCCGCGTTGCGCCAGATTCCCGAGGCCCAGCGCCGTGCGGTGGTGATGCATCACATGGGCGGGCTGTCGGTGGCCGAGATCGCCGCGCACGAGGGTGCGCCCGAGGGCACCATCAAGGCCCGCCTGTCCCGGGGCCGCAGCGCGCTCGCCGGCCTGCTCGCGGACGGTTCGGAGGCGGTCCGGACCGGACGCTCCTAGGCCACGAGGCGGTCCATCCGGGTTCATCCGCGCGGCGGCGCCCGGGAAACCCGAAGGAATTGGCCTTCCGGATCACATGCCAGGGCCGTATCCGAGGCAGCATGCTTGAACGAGGCAGTGCTATCGCCGCACCGGACTTGCCGTTCCGGGCCGACATCGTGGAGCGTGAGACACATGAGGGGCAGAGGGGACTCGGGTCGGGAGACGACCGTGCCGGCTCGCGGTGGCTTCCCGGAACGGACGCTGCGGCAGGACGAATTGCGCGCCCAGCGGGCACCGGCGGCGGACGACGACATCTTCGGCGACCTGTATCTCGACTTCGAGGACGCGCCCGCCCGCGAGCCGGCCGAGCGAAACGGACCGGCGCAGCCGCGGCCGACGTACGACCCGGAGCCCGCGCCGACCGGCTCGGCCGACGAGTTCGCGACCGAATCCGAGCCGGACGACGGGCCGCGAGTGGACGCCGCCACGTCGTACGAGGGGTACGACGCCGACCCGACGGACGAACCGGCGCCCGCGGCGGCGGATTCCGGCCCGCCGCGCGCAGATGCCGAGGCGGCACCGGCCGAGGCGGCCGAGGCCGCGTCGCGTTCGTTGTGGGACCAGGCCCCCCGGCCCGCCGAGACGTTCGCGACCGGGCCGGACACGGCCGAGCGCGGGCCCGACGCGATCTCGCACACGGTGACCCCGCGCGCGGTCCGTCCGGAGGCGGGCATCCCGGCCGCGCCGCCGCCGGTGCCCGCGCCGCCGACGATCTCCGGTGGCTCCGCCGACACCACCCTCGCCGCCGGGCACGCGGTGCCGCCACCGCCCTCGGTGCCGCCGATGCCCACGTCGCCGCCGCCGGTGCCCGAGCCGCAGACCCGGCAGCTCCCGGCCGACCCGCCGGCGGCCGAACCGGTCGAGGAGGCGGACGAGTTGGACGTACCCACGACATCGCGCAGCGACAGCCTGCGTCGGGCCGACGCGGCCGAGGGCGACGTTCCGGAGGACACCGGGCCGCCGCTGGGCGTCCAGGCGTCCGCGTGGTCCACGTCCTCGCACCCGGGCCGGCGCCGCGCCGCGCGGCGCGAACGGCGCGGATTGGGCCCGGAGCTGACCGCCCGGGACAACGACGACCGATACGCCGCGACGGGCGACGTGTTCATCGTCGCCGACGGCCTCGGCGGCCACCCCGCCGGTTGGTACGCGGCCGACGTCGCGGTGCGCACGCTGGTGGCCGAACTCGCCTCCGCCGACCTGGCCGCGGGCTGGAGCGACCGGCTCAGCGCCGCGATCGCGGTCGCCGACCTCGCGGTGCGCCGGCACGGCGTCGCGCAGTACGAGGGCATGCGCACGACCGTGGTGGCGGCCGTCCTGCAACACGGCAGGCTGCACTTGGCCGGCTGCGGCGACAGCGTGTGCTGGCTGGTGCGCGGCGGCCGGGCGTTCCGGCTGACCGAACAGGGCAACGCGGCCGAATTCGGCCGGCCCTGGCTGCTCACCTCCACCCCGTTGGGCGGCTCCCAGGCCCCCGACCCCGAACTGCAGCGCATCGAACTGCACCCGGGCGACCGTGTGGTCCTCGCCACGGACGGCGTCGGCCACCTGCCCGACGAGACGGTGGCCGACCTCGTGCACGGTGACCCCTTCCACGCGGCAACGACCTTGACCAGGACGGCCGTCGAGAGCGGTGACGACGACGCGACGGCGGTCGTGGTCGAATGCGACGCACTGCCCGTTCCGGCGGGTCACCGCTCCGGCGCCGACCCCCGGGAACAACCGGAGGATGCGTCGAGTGCCCCCGGGGCCCTACGGTCGGACGGCGGGACTGCCTGGTGACGGTTCACCGGGGGAAGATGGGCGATGCCCCAGGGCGGGGCACGAGACCGGACGGATGGCGATGCTCGAACTGATCCTCACCGTGGCGACGTCGGACGACGCCGACCAGCAGGAGTCGGACCTGGCCCGGCCGCGCACGGTGAAGGTGCAAAGCGAGCCCGGCAAGAAGATCGCGATCGGCCGGGACCCGTCGCGCTGTGGCCTGGTCACGCCGAAGGACTGGCGCTTCGTGTCGCGTGTGCACCTGGAGTTCGTCTACTCCCTGGAGCGCGGCTGGAGCGTGGAGTGGCTCCAGGGCTCGCACCCGCGCCCGGTCGCGCTGGTGCAGATCGATCGCGAGGGCGTGTCCGAACCGGTGCCCTACGGCGCGACGCTGCCGCTGGGTTCGCTGCGCCCGGGCCGGGTGGTGGTCACCGACCTGGCCCGACGGCGACGGGTCCTGGTGGAGTGGCGGGTGTCCCTGCCGCAACGCCCGGGCGAGGAGCCCACCGAACCGGACGTGGGCGTCCCCGAGACCCAGGACGTCGCGCCGTTCGTGCTGCAGAACCGCCTCTCCGAGACGGAGATGGAGGTGCTGGCCGCGCTGTCCTGCGACTGGGTGCACGGTCGTCCGGTCAAGCGCGCCAAGTCGACCAAGGAACTGTGCGAGCTGCTGCACCTGTCCGCGGCCACGGTCGAGCGCTACAAGACCAAGCTGCGCCGCGAGTTCTACAGTTCGGGGCTGTGCCCGGAGCTGAACTCCCTGCTCGGTCCGAACTACCTCGACACCGTGCGGCACGTGCACGGGGGCTGGGACCTGATAGCGCAGACTGCGGTCACCCACGGCATAACGGGACGCGGTCCGTGCCCGTGTGGTGCGGACGCGCCGCACGCGGGTACCAGGTGAGCGGTAGGACCGGGGAGGGGGCGAGAGGATCATGCTCGAACTGAACATGTCGTTCGTCGCGATCGAGGACGGCCGCGAGGCGGAGCGCGATCCGCTGCCGAGCCCCAAGAGCGTGCGCACGCCCGGAGTGGCGGGCACGCGGGTGTTCGTGGGGCGCGACCCCAGCGCGTGCCGGCCGTTGCTGACGCCGCACGACTGGCTGTTCGTCTCGCGCAGGCACCTGGTCTTCGAGTACAGCGAGGACCGGGGCTGGACCGTGGAGTGGCCGCGCGGACAGCGGGACACGCCGGTGGCGATCGTCCGGATCAAGCGCGGCGAGACCTCGCAGGACATGCCGTACGGCGCGATCCTGCCGCTGCCCGCGCGCACCAGCGGCAACATCCTGGTCAGCGACCTGGCCCGGCGGCGCAGCGTGGTGCTCGCGTGGCGGGCGATGCAGCCGGTCCGGCCCAGTACGTCCGCGTCGTCGGACGGGAGCGCTCCGCCCACGGTGGACATCGGTCCGGAGGAACTGCGCACCAAGCTGCGCGGGGTGCGTCTGGAGGTGCTCGCGGCGATGTCCTGCGACTGGATCCACGGCCGTGCCACCAAGCGGCCCAAGACCACCGACGAACTGTGCGAGATGCTCTACATGGCCAAGGCCACCGTCGAGCGCTGCAAGACGGAACTGCGCCGGGACTTCTACAGCTCGGAACTTTGCCCGGAATTGAACCACTTGCTGGGGCCCGACTATCTGGACACCACCCCGCATGTCCACGGAGGTTGGGACCTGATCGCCCAGACGGCGGTCACCTGCGGCATTGTGGGACGCGAACCGTGCCCGTGCGCACGTCGCGGTGGATCGATCGACTGAACCACGGGGGGTCGGCCGCACGGCGGGCCGGCACGCGGGATCGACTGTGGATGGACTGACGGCCAGGAGCGTGGGGGAGGAAACCGGTGCTCGATCTCAACATGGCGTCGACTTCGGGGGCGGACGACGCGGCGACGGTCGCCATGCTGATGGCAAGCGCGCCGAGCCGGCCGGGGGCGACGTTGGCGGTCGGTCGCGACGCGACCCGCTGCCATCTCGTGACGCCGGCCGACTGGCTGTTCGTCTCCCGGGTGCACCTGGAATTCCAGTGCGGCGACGACACGACGTGGTGGGTCACCTGGCGGCGCGGCTCACAGAACGCGCCGGTGGCCGAGGTCCAGGTGGACGACGGCGAGACCCGCACGCTGCCCTACGGCGGCACCGCGCCGCTGCCCAGCCCGGGTTCCGGCGAGGTGGTCATCCTGGACCTGAACGGGCAGCGCCGGGTCACCATCGGGTGGTTCCTGGCCGCGGACTGAGCGCCGCGTCGATCCCGAGCCGATCCACCCGCTGATCTGACGACGAGTCAGAAAAATTGCCCCCGCCCGTCCGGAGTCCACACATCGGACATCTGTGAAGTCCTTCACAAGGGCGGCGGTAGGATCGGCCACGCGTCAGGCCACCCCGTCGTGCGTCTTCCACGCGGCCACCCGTCATCGCAGCACGCGAAGGAAAACCGTGAGCAAGCCCGTCGTTCTCATCGCCGAAGAGCTGTCCCCGGCCACCGTCGATGCCCTCGGACCCGATTTCGAGATCCGCCACTGCGATGGTGCGAACCGCGGTGAGCTGCTGTCCGCGATCGCCGACGTCGACGCCATCCTGATCCGCAGCGCCACCAAGGTGGACGCCGAGGCGATCGCCGCCGCGAACCGCCTCAAGGTGGTCGCGCGCGCCGGTGTGGGGCTCGACAACGTGGACGTCCCGGCCGCCACCAAGGCCGGCGTCATGGTCGTCAACGCGCCGACCTCGAACATCGTCACCGCCGCCGAACTCGCCTGCGGCCTGCTCATCTCGGTCGCGCGCAACATCCCGCAGGGCAGCGCCGCGCTCAAGAACGGCGAGTGGAAGCGCAGCAAGTACACCGGTGTCGAACTCTCCGAGAAGACCCTCGGCGTGGTCGGCCTGGGCCGGATCGGCGTCCTGGTCGCCCAGCGCATGTCCGCGTTCGGGATGAACATCGTGGCCTACGACCCCTACGTGCAGCCGGCCCGCGCCGCGCAGATGGGCGTGCGGCTGCTCAGCCTGGACGAGGTGCTGGAGCAGTCCGACTTCATCACCGTGCACCTGCCCAAGACGCCGGAGACGCTCGGCCTGATCGGCGACGAGGCGCTGCGCAAGGTCAAGCCGACGGTGCGCATCGTCAACGCCGCGCGCGGCGGGATCGTGGACGAGGTCGCGCTGGCGTCCGCGCTCAAGGAGGGCCGGGTGGCCGGCGCCGGCCTGGACGTGTTCTCGAAGGAGCCGTGCACGGACAGCCCGCTGTTCGAGTTCGACAGCGTGGTGGCCACGCCGCACCTGGGCGCGAGCACCGACGAGGCGCAGGAGAAGGCCGGCGTCGCGGTGGCCAGGTCGGTCCGGCTCGCGCTGGCCGGCGAACTGGTGCCGGACGCGGTCAACGTGCAGGGCGGCGTGATCGCCGAGGACGTGCGCCCGGGCCTGCCGCTGGCCGAGAAGCTCGGCCGCATCTTCACCGCCCTCGCGGGCGGCGTCGCGGTCCGACTCGATGTCGAGGTGCGCGGCGAGATTACCCAGCACGACGTCAAGGTGCTGGAGCTCGCGGCGCTCAAGGGTGTCTTCGCGGACGTCGTGGAGGAGTCGGTCTCCTACGTCAACGCCCCGCTGCTGGCCCAGGAGCGCGGCGTGGAGATCCGGCTGACCACGAGTTCGGAGAGCCCGGACCACCGCAACCTGGTCACCGTGCGCGGCACGCTCGCCGACGGCGGCGAGATCTCGGTCTCCGGCACGCTCGCGGGCCCCAAGCACATCGAGAAGATCGTCGAGGTGGACGGGTACGACGTCGACCTGGTGCTCACCGCGCACATGGTCTTCCTGCGCTACGTGGACAAGCCCGGCGTGGTCGGCGTGATCGGCCGGCACCTCGGCGAGGCGGGCGTCAACATCGCCGGCATGCAGGTGGCCCGTGCCGCCAAGGGCGGCGAGGCGCTGGTGGCACTCACCGTCGACACCACCGTCGAGCCGCAGATCCTCACCGACATCGCGGAGGAGATCGGCGCGGTCTTCGTGCGTTCGGTGAACCTGGACGACTGACGCCGGCCGCGGCCGGTACCGGGCGCGCGCCACGCCGTACCAGGCCCGGGAACCCTTGTGGTTCCCGGGCCTTCGGCATGTCCGGGAGCGGGTGGTCGCGGCCCGCCGCCACGCCGCGTGGCGGACGGTCGATCTCAGATAGTAGGAACTCCGAGTAAATTGCAGACAGCGACGCGACCCGTCGCCTACCGTGAAAGCAGACGGCCCTTCCGTACCCGGAAATCCCCGTACGGCAGGAAATTTCAGCACGCCCACAAGGCCCCTGCACGTGTCCGTCACACACCGTGTAGACACCCGAGCCTTGTGAAGGAAGTGCAGTCATGGACGAAACCGCGCGCCGCAACGCAGCCCGTGCCCTCCAGCGCGCCCTCGACCGTCGCGACAACGGCGGCAGGCCCGCCGACGAGGACCGCTGACTCTCGATCCACCCCGTCGCGTCCCATCATCCGGACTGCACATGATCAGTCCCTGGGACGGAAGGTAAGGTCCACCGCATGTCTCGCAGCATTCGTCTCGCAGTGGTTCCCGGTGACGGCATCGGCCAGGAAGTGGTCGCGGAGGGTCTGAAGGTCCTCGGCGCCGTACTTCCCGGCGATATCAAGATCGAGACCACCGAGTACGACCTCGGTGCCCGCCTGTACCACCGCACCGGAGAGACGCTGCCCGACAGCGTGCTCGGCGAGCTGCGCGGCCAGGACGCGATCCTGCTCGGCGCCATCGGCGACCCGAGCGTGCCCTCGGGGGTCCTGGAGCGCGGCCTGCTGCTCAAGCTCCGCTTCGCCTTCGACCACCACGTCAACCTGCGCCCGGCCCGGCTCGCGCCGGGCGTGGTCTCGCCGCTGGGCGCGGACGCGGCGATCGACTTCGTGGTGGTCCGTGAGGGCACCGAGGGGCCGTACACCGGCAACGGCGGCACGCTGCGCACCGGCACCGAGCACGAGGTGGCCACCGAGGTCAGCGTCAACACCGCGTTCGGCATCGAGCGGGTCGTGCGCGACGCGTTCGCCCGGGCCCAGGCCCGCCCGCGCAAGAAGCTGACCCTGGTGCACAAGAACAACGTGCTCGTGTTCGCCGGCCGGCTGTGGACCCGGATCTTCGAGGCGGTCGCGGCCGAGTTCCCCGACGTCACCACCGACTACCTGCACGTGGACGCGGCGACCATCTTCATGGTCACCCAGCCCGAGCGGTTCGACGTGATCGTCACCGACAACCTGTTCGGCGACATCATCACCGACCTCGCCGCCGCCATCGCCGGCGGCATCGGCCTCGCGGCCAGCGGCAACATCAACCCCTCCCGCGAGTTCCCGTCCATGTTCGAGCCGGTGCACGGCTCCGCGCCGGACATCGCCGGCCAGGGCAAGGCCGACCCCACCGCCACCGTGCTCTCGGTCGCGATGCTCCTGGAGCACCTGGGCCTGACCGACCAGGCCCGCCGGGTCGAGGCGGCGGTCTACGCCGACCTCGCCGAGCGCGCCGGCCTGGGCACCCGCAGCACCTCGCAGATCGGCGACGCGCTCGCCGCCCGAGTAGCCGGCTGATTCGCCGGCACCCTCACGTTCGTCGACCGGGACCCGTCGACGCGTGCCCCCTGCCGGACCGGCGAATCGGTCGTTCGGCGGGTCAGGGGCCGCGCCTGTCGGGATCCCGGTCGACTGCGTTAACGTCTCACCGGGTGGAACGTGGGTGCGGTTCCCGGGAACACTTCCAGTACGTCCGGTACGGGAAGCCGGGTCCCAGCAGCACCCGGCCCCGCCATACTCCACGGTGAAGGACGAGAACCAGCCATGACGACTGCCGCCCCGCAGGAGCCCGCCCTCCAGGCTTCCCTGACGATCGACCTCAAGCCCACCGCACACCCGCTGAGCGACGCCGAGCGCGCCACGCGCCTGGAGAACCCGGGCTTCGGCCGCGTGTTCACCGAGCACATGGTCGGCATCAAGTGGAGTGCGGGACGCGGCTGGTACGACGCGCAGCTCACCCCCTACGCATCGCTCGACATCGACCCCGCGAACATGACGCTGCACTACGCGCAGGCGATCTTCGAGGGCCTCAAGGCCTACCGCCGCCCCGACGGCAGCGTGGCCACCTTCCGGCCGCACGCGAACGCCGCCCGCTTCCGCAACTCCGCCCGCCGGCTCGCCATGCCCGAGCTGCCGGAGGAGCTGTTCGTGGCCGCGGTGGACGCGCTGATCCGCCAGGACATCGCGTGGGTGCCCAGCGCGCCCGAGGAGAGCCTGTACATCCGGCCCTTCATGTTCGCCACCGAGGTCGGCCTCGGCGTGCGCCCCGCGAACGAGTTCCTCTTCCTGGTCATCGCGTCGCCGGCCGGCCCCTACTTCGCGGGCGGCGTGCGGCCGGTCTCGGTGTGGTTGTCCCAGGAGTACGTGCGCGCCGTGCCCGGCGGCACCGGCGAGGCCAAGTGCGCCGGCAACTACGCCGCGTCGCTGGTGGCCCAGGCCCAGGCCATCGAGCAGGGCTGTGACCAGGTGGTCTGGCTGGACGCGGTGGAGCGTCGCTGGATCGAGGAGATGGGCGGCATGAACCTGTACTTCGTGTACGGGGAGGGCGAGGACGCGCGGATCGTGACGCCGCGCCTGACCGGCTCGCTGCTGCCCGGCATCACCCGGGACTCGCTGCTGCAACTGGCCGCCGACCGCGGCTACGCCACCGAGGAGGCGCAGATCTCGGTCGACGACTGGCGCGAGGGCAATGCGAACGGCACGCTCACCGAGGTCTTCGCGTGCGGCACCGCCGCGGTGATCACCCCGGTCGGCTCGGTCAAGTCCAGCACCGGGAACTGGACCGTCGGCACCGGCGAGGCGGGCCCGATCACGATGGAACTGCGCAAGGCGCTGGTCGACATCCAGACCGGCCGCGCGCAGGACGCCCACGGCTGGACCCACGCGGTCTGATCCGTGAGCCGCGCTGCGCGCGGTGGCGGCTGCGCCGCCCGCGGCCTCCGGCCGCTCTCCTCGCAGGCTCGTCGATCACCGGTCGACGATCGAGTCGTGGGCGCTGACGCGCCGGGAGAGCGGCCGGATCCGCAGCGGCCCCGCGCCCTGCCTGCCGTGGCGGAGCCCGCCGCAACGCGGCATTTCGCCCGAAACCGCAACCCGCCCGCTCGACGCCACGGGCGGAGCGGATGGGCACACACAACTCCGCCCCCGACCATGGCCCACATAGTGAGACTCCCGCACCACGCGCAACCTCATGTGCGAGACTCGCGAGTATGCAGCAGTGGCTCATTATTAGCCGCAGCGTGCCGGCAACGGGTTGATCCCTCACAAGGGGTGCCATACCGCCCACCGCCCGCACGCAGACCTCTCGCGACCGCGAGGGGTCTTTTTGTTTGGCCGCACCACCCACGCGGCGAGCGAGCGAGCACGGGCCCGCCATTTTCTTGACCGACGGGAGAACCGAGGCCAATGCACCCCACGACGACCGACCCGAGCGCCTTCCACGTCTTCGACACCACCCTGCGGGACGGCTCGCAGCGCGAGGGCATCAACCTGACGGTGTCCGACAAGCTCACCGTGGCCCGCCACCTGGACGACTTCGGCGTGGGCTTCATCGAGGGCGGGTGGCCCGGCGCGGTACCGCGCGACACCGAGTTCTTCCGCCGGGCCCGGGAGGAACTCGATCTCGCGCACGCGGTCCTGGTCGCCTTCGGCTCGACCCGCAAGGCCGGTACCACCGCCGCGGCCGACCCCCAGGTCCAGGCCCTGCTCGACGCGCAGGCGCCGGTGGTGTGCCTGGTGGCCAAGTCGCACGACAAGCACGTCTCGCTCGCGCTGCGCACCACGCTGGACGAGAACCTGGAGATGGTCCGGGACACGGTCGCCCACCTGCGCGCCCAGGGCCGCCGGGTGTTCGTCGACTGCGAGCACTTCTTCGACGGCTACCGGGCCAATCCCGAGTACGCGCTGAGCGTGGTCGCCGCCGCGCACGAGGCCGGCGCCGAGGTGGTCGTGCTGTGCGACACCAACGGCGGGATGTTGCCCAGCGGGGTCCGCGAGATCGTCGGTGCCGTGCACGCGGGCACCGGGGCGCGCCTGGGCATCCACGCGCAGGACGACACCGGGTGTGCCGTGGCCAACACGATCGCGGCCGTCGAGGGCGGCGCCACGCACGTCCAGTGCACCGCCAACGGCTACGGCGAACGCGTGGGCAACGCCAACCTGTTCCAGGTGGTCGGCAACCTCGAACTCAAGCAGGACATGCGCGTGCTGCCCGAGGGCAAGCTGCGCGAGATGACCCGGATCTCGCACGCGATCGCCGAGGTGGTCAACCTGGCCCCCTCCACGCACCTGCCCTACGTGGGCGTGTCCGCGTTCGCGCACAAGGCCGGCCTGCACGCCTCCGCGATCAAGGTCGACCCCGACCTGTACCAGCACATCGACCCGGCGCTGGTCGGCAACGACATGCGGATGCTGATCTCGGACATGGCCGGACGCGCCTCGATCGAGCTCAAGGGCAGGGAACTGGGCTACGACCTCTCGAACGACAAGGATCTGGTCGGCCGGGTGGTCAATCAGGTCAAGGAGCGCGAGGCGGCCGGCTACACGTACGAGGCCGCGGACGCGTCCTTCGAACTGCTGCTGCGCGACGAGAGCCTGGGCCGCGCGCGCTTCTTCGCGCTGGAGTCGTGGCGCGCGATCAGCGAGCAGCGCGGCGACGGCGTGCCGGTGAACGAGGCCACCGTCAAGCTGCGGGCCAAGGGTGAGCGGATCGTGGCGACCGGCGAGGGCAACGGCCCGGTCAACGCGCTCGACCGCGCGCTGCGGCTGGCCCTGGAGAAAATCTACCCGCAGCTCGCGGCGTTCGAGCTGGTGGACTACAAGGTGCGTCTGTTGGAGGGCCGGCACGGCACCGACGCGATCACCCGCGTCCTGGTGGAGACCACGGACGGCAAGCAGGAGTGGAGCACCGTCGGGGTCGCGGAGAACGTGATCGCGGCGTCCTGGCAGGCCCTGGAGGACGCGTACACCTACGGTCTGCTCAAGGCGGGCCTGACCCCCGGTGCCCACGACACCGAGGGTTCGGACCGTACGTAGAACGGGAGCTGATGAACCGTCAGGGGCGGCCGGGGCGGAACGATCGCCATCCGTCGCCCCACGGTTCGTCCCAGCCCGCCGGCAGCGGCGACAGCGACCCCGGCGGTGGTGACGGCATCGCGGGCGGGACCGGCGGGACCGGTGGGGCGGGCGTCGCGGCCCGCGGCTGAAGCGGGGCCGGCGCGGGGGCGGGCGGACGCACGGGCGCCGAGGCCAGCGGACTCGCCGCGGTCATCGGATTGGGCGGCAGCAGCGGTTCGCTCTCTTCGAGGCGTGCCAACTCGCGTCCGACCGCGAATCGTTCCAGCCGCCCTCGGACCTCTTCCGGTTCCCGCGACACGGCCAGCTCGCGATCGAGGCCGAACTCCTCGGCCGCCGCACCCGGCAGCAGGTTCGCCTGCGGGGGCCTTCGCGGCAGCCCCGACTCGGTCGTTCCGTCGACCATCGGAAGGCGGGCCGCTTGCGCCGCGCGCCTGCTGTTGTCGTCCACCGAACCCACCTCGGTTCGTTGTTGGGCCTGCGCCTCAAAACGTTCTGATATCAATTGGGCAACAGATGACTATGGGAGGACCTTAGCAATGTGCGGGTCGAGGCGGGGACTCGGCCGGGCATGTCGCGGAGTCCTGTCACACATTTGTCGAAATTCTCGAACGCGTACGCTCGAACGCCCTTGGGAATCCCGCCACATGGGGCTTCGCAACCACAACACCTCAGGCGAACCCCGCAATGGGATTCGCCTGAGGTGAAGTGGTGCGCAATACGAAAAAACAGGTTCGAGCAGTTACCGAGGACCGGCGCGGCCGAACCCGAAGGTCAGCGCAGGCGAGCCATCAGTGCGTGCTCCACCAGCGTGATCAGGGTCGACTTGGCCGATTCGCGGCGCCGTGCGTCACAGCTCACGATCGGCGTGTCGGGCCCTATCTGCAATGCCTCGCGGACATCCTCCGCGTGGTGGGTCTGCAATCCGTCGAAGCAGTTCAACGCCACGATGAACGGCAGCCCGCTGTTCTCGAAGTAGTCGATCGCGGGGAAGCAATCGGCGAGTCGCCGGGTGTCCACGAGAACCACGGCGCCGATGGCACCGCGGACCAGGTCGTCCCACATGAACCAGAATCGGTGCTGACCCGGCGTACCGAAGAGGTACAGGATCAGATCCTCGTCCAGCGTGATACGACCGAAGTCCATCGCGACCGTCGTCGTCTGCTTGTCCGGCGTCGCCGACAGGTCGTCGACACCGGCGCTCGCGGACGTCATGACCGCTTCGGTACGCAGCGGAGCGATCTCCGAGACGGCACCGACGAGCGTGGTCTTGCCCACGCCGAATCCGCCGGCGACGACGATCTTCGCCGACGTGGTGGAGGACCTGGCGGGGGCCGGGCCCGGGCTAGAGCTTGCGAAGTCCACTGAGCACCCTTTCGAGCAGCGTGACGTCCGGCTGCCCCTGGTCGTTCCCGGGCTGGTGGATGACCACCAGCCCGGCTTCGGCGAGGTCCGCGACGAGTACGCGGGCGACGCCGAGCGGGATGGTGAGCAGAGCCGAGATCTCGGCTACCGACTTGACCTCCCGACACAGCGCACAGATGCGCTGGTGCTCGGGCAACAGGCCGGGTGGGTTGGCCACCTGAGGTGTCGTGGTGACCAGGGCCTCCAGCGCGAGCTGATAGCGAGGCCGGGTGCGACCACCGGTCATGGCGTACGGGCGGACCAGGGTCTCGTGAAACTCCTGGTCCCCGTGATCGGACATATCCGGAGGTGTCATCGCGGCAGTGCACCTTGGAGTTCGGCGCGCAGGGCCGGCGTGAGCACGGCACCCGCGCGGTCGACGAGCAGGGCCATCTCGTAGCCGATCAGGCCGATGTCGCACTCCGGCGACGCCAGCACGGCCAACGACGAGCCGTCCGAAATCGACATGATAAAGAGGAAACCCCGTTCCATTTCCACGACCGTCTGGGTCACATGCCCGCCCTCGAAGATACGGGACGCACCCTGGGTCAGGCTGGTCAAACCCGATGCGACGGCGGCGAGCTGGTCGGCCCGGTCGCGAGGGAAGCCCTCGGACAGGGCGAGCAGCAGGCCGTCCGCGGAGACCACGACCGTGTGCGACACCCCGGGGGTGTTGTCCACGAAGTTCGTGATCAGCCAGTTCAGGTTCTGCGCGGCCTGGCTCAACGACTTCTCAGTCATGCCTGCTCCTGGTTGTTCTCGTCACGAGGCCGAGGGGCGGATCCCCCGGACCCGGCGGTGCGACCCTGCTGGATGCCCCGGCGGAAGTTGGTCAGACGCCCGCGAACCTCGTCGGGCGACCGGGACAGGCCCGGAGCGCCCGGCGTGGCCTGCCGGCCCGGCTGCTCCTGACGGATGCCGGGAGCGGCAGGACCCGCACCCGGGTGACCCGACGCCTGGGCGCCGCCGGACTGCTCGACGCCGCCCGGCACCAGGTTGGCGCGGGGCACGCGGCGGGGCAGACCCGCTCCGGTGGTGCCACCCGAGGACGGCTCGCGAGCGGCCTCCGCCGCGCGCCAACCGTCGTCACCGGCGGAGTACCAGCCGGACTGCTGACCCTGGGGGCCGACGGCGGGTGCGACCGCGGGGGACTGCTCGACGATCTCGTCCGGTTCCGTCGGTGTCCCGAACATGTCGGTGACGGGCTGCGGACGCCCGGCACCGAAGGTCGGGACCTGCTCGACCGGCGCCGGTGTCTGCGGCGGGTTGGTCGCCATCGGCACCCGGCGGTCGAGACCACCGAGCGGACCGGCCTCCGGCTCCGCCTGCTCGCGCGCCGGCGTGGCCTGCTCCCCGCCTCGCGGCGTGGAACGGACCTGTGCGGCACGCATCCGACCGCCGCGGTTGCCCTGCCGGTGGAACCAGTCGGACTCGAGCGTGTCGAAGATCGGCAGCCTACCGTCATCGCCGGTGCTCGGCGGCGCGCTCATGTCCAACTCGGAGGGAGCGGGCAGTTGTTCGGCGTTATCCGACCCACCGACCGGCGCGAAGGGCGAGCCCTCCGAACGACCCGGTCCGGCGGGCGCGAACGGCGAGACCGCCGGTCGCACGTCACCCTGCGGGCCGCGCGCCTGCTCGGCCCGGGTGTGCTCGTCCCGCTCCTGCCGCGCGGGCTCGGGGCGAGCCTGCGGCAGGCCGCGCAGCACCGGCAACGCGTCGCCGGCCGAGGTGCGGTCGCCGTCCGCGGGGCCCTGGCCGCGCTGCGGCAGGTCCTCACGACGGGTCAGTTCCTCGCGGCGCGGCGCGTCGTAGGCCGACGGCACGTCGGCCGGCGGCGCGACGGGCTCGGCCGGCAGCGGGGCCACCGGGGTGAGCTCGTCGTACTCGGTGCCCCACGGAGCCGGCGCGCGCTCCTGCGACCGCGGCGCGAGCTCCGCACCCGGGCCGCCGAACGGCTGCGCGGGCTGCTCGTAGCCGCCCCGGTCGAACTCCGCCGCGGGCTGCGACTCGTCCGCGTACGGCGTACCGAACGCGAACTGCGAGGTGTCACCGGCGCGTCCGGAGCCGTCCATCGGCTGCGGCGGGGCCGGGAACGACCCGGTGTCCTGCCCGTACCGCGCCTGCTGCGACTCGACCTCGCGGTCGTCCTCGCCGGCGCCGAACATCGGCGCCGAGGGTGCGGCCGGGAAGGCCCCGGTGCGCGGGTCGCCGGGTCGCGGCTGGTGCTGCGGCGGCTGCGGCAGTACCGGTGCGAACGGGTTGTCCCGACCGGGTGTGGCGGGCGGCGGCGAACTCGGCGCGCGGTGCGCACCGGTGCTGGTGACGCCCGGCTCGCTCGCGAACGGGTTCACCGTGCCCGGGTACGGCGTGTCCGTCCCGGCCGAACCGTCCTGGAAGGACGGGGCCGCGAAGGACTGCGTGCTGCCGTACGAGGGCTCCTGCTGGACCGGCGGCTGCGCGGGCCGGTTGCTGGGGATCTGCGTCGGCTGCGGGGCCTGGTTGACCGGCTGGGCCGGTGCGTCGGCACCGCGCTGCGGCAGTTCGCGCCGCCGGTTGCGCTCCTCGGCGCGGCTGCCCACCCGGGGCCCCGGCAGGGCCTGGGCGACCGGCGCGGCCGAGGGCAGTTCCTCGGACCAGCCGGACACGGCCGCGGCGGTCTTGTCGCCGCCCTTGCTCCACCCGTCGCCGCCACCGGGGCGGTCGCCCTGGATGAGTTCGATCGGGAGCATGACCAGCGCGGTGGTACCGCCACCCTCGCCCGGCCGGAGCTGGACGCGGATGCCGTGCCGGGTGGCCAGTCGGCCGACCACGAACAGACCCATGCGGCGCGAGATGGACACGTCCACCACCGGCGGACGGGCCAGACGCTGGTTGGCGTCGGCGAGGTCGTCGCCGGTCAGGCCGATGCCGTTGTCGTGGATCTCGATGAGCGCGCGGCCGTCCGGGAGGATGTGGCCGGTCACGCGCACCTTGGTGTGCGGGCTGGAGAACGTGGTCGAGTTCTCCAGCAACTCGGCGAGCAGGTGCACGAGGTCGTTGACCGCGCGGCCGGCGATGTCGGTGGTGGGCAGCGCGCCCAACTCGACCCGCTCGTACTGCTCCACCTCGGAGGCCGCCGCGCGCAGCACGTCGACCAGCGGAACCGGTCGGGTCCAGCGTCGGCCGGGCTCCTCACCCGCGAGCACCAGGAGGTTCTCACCGTTGCGGCGCATACGCGTCGCGAGGTGGTCGAGCTTGAACAGGTTGGCGAGCTGGTCCGGGTCCGCCTCGCGGTTCTCCAGGTCGGAGATGAGCGCGAGCTGACGCTGGATCAGGCTCTGGCTGCGACGCGAGAGGTTGACGAACATCGCGTTGACGTTGCCACGCAGCAGGGCCTGTTCGGCGGCCAGTCGCACGGCCTCGGCGTGCACCGCGTCGAACGCGCGGGCCACCTGGCCGATCTCGTCCCGGGACAACACGCCGATCGGCTCGATCGCCAGATCCACGTCGCCGGGATCGGACTCGGAGAGCCGACGCACCGTCTCGGGCAGCCGCTCCTCGGCGACCTCGAGCGCGGAGCGCCGCAGGGTGTTGAGCGAACGCACCAGCGACCGCGCCACGATCACACCGAGCAGGATGGTGATCAACAGCGCGCCGACGACCAGGATCGTGTTGATCAAGGCGTCGGTACGGGCCTCGTCCCGCAGCTCCTTCGCGGTGGCGGTCAGCTTGAGGCCGAGTTGGGCCTCGACCTGGCCGAGCGCGCTGATCTTGTCGGTGGACAGCGTCCACCACTCCTGCGTGGTGAAGTCGTTCGCGTTCTCCAGCCGGGCCGAGCCGTTCGACTTGTTGTTGGAGGCCAGCGCGGCGGTGACCATGCTCTTGAAGAGCTGGAACCGCTCCTCGACCGCGGTGATCTTGTCCCGACTGACGCCGGTCTTGTAGACCGTGTTCCAGTCGGCGGGCGCGACGCTGGTGAAGCCGCGGATCGCGTTCTGCTCGGCCTCGTTCAGGCGCGCGAGCGTCTCGCTCGCCTCCAGCGGGATCTCGTTCGGCTTGAGGCCGTACGCGATCACCGCGGCGCGCTGCGAGGACGCGTACGCCTTCGACTCGCCGAACGAACCGAGGGCGCGGGCGCCCTGGATCAGGTCGGGGTCGCGGGTGACCTCGGGCGCCTCCTGGTTGATCTGCAGAAGCTGCAGAATCATCTTGTTGTAGGCGTCGACCGTGCTGCGGGTGCTGGTGCGGAAGGCGTCCTGACGGGTTCGGTTCAACTCCGTCAGCGAGTGGCCGATGTCCTTGAGCGTGGCACCGAGCACCGGCATCGAGTCGGTGTTCATCTTCGCGACGGTCGCGTTGTAGACGGTGACCTGGTCGTCGGTGGTCTTCTTGGCCTTGTTCACCTCGGCCGTCAGATCCGCCGACGGACCCACGCTCGCCTGCGCGAGCAGGTCGCGTTCCTGCTCCAGCCACGCGGCCAGCGTCGACGCCTGGTCGATGATGGCCGCGGCCTTCTGCACCGTGTCCATCTCGCGCGTCTTGTCGATCGACGACTGGATACGCAGGCCGCCGAGCAACGCGGCGACCACGACCGGGAGCAGGAGCAGCGCGGTGATCCGGGTACGGATGCGCCAGTTCCTGATCGAGAACAGCAACTTGAGCCGGGACGGTGCCGTCCCGGCGGGCCGGGCTGCCCCGGCGCCGGCTATGGAGTCCCCGACGGAGTCGGCGGGCTCGTTGGCATCCTGGGGTCCGCTGGCTTGCTGCGGGGCTCGCACCTCCGGCGTGGAGGGACCGGCCGTGGCCGGGGCCCCTGCGGAGTCGTGCTGCTTCTTCCGACGTCCCTGCACTAGCGTCGCAACCTCTTGTGACCAGTCGTTAGACCCGCCGGTAAGGCGAGGCTCGTGTGCGTTAATCCCTGGATTCGCGTCTTCCCAGGGCACCTCGGCCGCGTTCGCGCGGTGAGGTGAAGGAACTCCGCTTGTTGGGAACCACCCCCGTGGTCGCAGGCATTTCAGCACAGCCACGGGGCCGCAACAAGATAGCGGGGTCCGGACAAATGTCCATTGCACCCGGTGTCGGCGGTTAAGCCGTTTCGCCAGGAAAACGACCGGTATTAAGGGACAATCAGGGGCAAAACGCCACACGTTTGCCGATGTTCCGGGGAGGTGAAAATCACATATTGACGTCCCGGTTCGAACACCTGGTGTAAACCGTGATGCGCAGTCGGTGATCGACGCCCTCGGGTGACCCGTGACCACCCCTGACGTAACCACGGGTAATCTTGAAGGACAAGGCTGCACCCTGCACGCACTTGCGGACACGCACGTGTGGACGCGTACGGACGAGGAAGAGCGAGAACCGGGAACCGTGGACAACATCAGCACGCACCGCCCCAGCACGGCCAACCCCCGGCGCACCCAGGTGGACGTGGTGCTGCCGCGCCAACGGGTGGCCGAGGCGGGCGTCGACGAGTCGGTCATCGCCGAGGTGCGGACCGCGAACCCCAGGCGCACCAACCTGATGGACACCCCGGCCTGACCCCGCCGGACCGCACGCCGAGGCGGCCCGCGCCCGCGTAGCCTTGGGCACGTCTCGTTCGTGACTCTCCGGCAAGGGTGACCCATCTTGCGCATCGCCAGGTTCTCCACCGACGACTCCGTCTCCTTCGGGGTGGTGACCGGCGACGCGGACCAACCCGAGTCGCTGGTGGTGCACGCCCTCGCCGGTCACCCGTTCGGCGAACTGCGGCCCACCGGCGCGCAACACGCGCTGTCCTCGGTCCGCCTGCTCGCGCCCGTGCTGCCGAGCAAGGTCGTCGCGATCGGCCGGAACTACGCCGCGCACGCCGCCGAGATGGGCTCCGCCGTGCCCGAGGCGCCGATCACCTTCCTCAAGCCGTCCACGTCGGTGATCGGGCACGGCGACGGGATCGCCTACCCGCAGATCTCCGACGACGTGCACCACGAGGCCGAACTGGCCGTGGTGATCGGTCGGATGTGCCGGGACGTGCCGGCCGAGCGGGTGGCCGAGGTGATCTTCGGCTTCACCTGCGCCAACGACGTGACCGCGCGCGACCTGCAGCGGGCCGAGGGCCAGTGGGGTCGGGCCAAGGGCATGGACACCTTCTGCCCGCTGGGCCCGTGGGTGGAGACCGACATCACCCTCGACCAGGTCTCCGAGGGCGAGGGCCTGACCGTGGCGTGCACCGTCAACGGCGAGGTGCGCCAGGCCGGCAGCACCGGGCAGATGATCCGTACCGTCACCGAACTGATCGTGCACGTCACCCAGGCGATGACGCTGTTGCCCGGCGACGTGCTGCTCACCGGTACGCCGGCGGGGGTCGGTCCGCTGCACGTGGGCGACCGGGTCTCGGTCACCGTGGGTGGCGTCGGCACCCTCACGAACACGGTGATCAAACGCGGATGACCCGCCGCGCGCGGCCGATCATGGGCGGGACACCCGGACTTGTGGTGGTTCGAACGAGGGTCCGGTAACCCGTTTTGGTCACGCGCGCCTCATCGGGTAAAGTTCTTCTCGTGCCGCCCCGCAAGGGAGCGGCACGGAGCGAAGTCCTCGCAAAAGCCCCCGGGTAACGCGAAGGACGGAGCATTGGGGTATGGGGTAATTGGCAGCCCGACGGTTTCTGGTTCCGTTAGTCTAGGTTCGAGTCCTGGTACCCCAGCTACATCGTCCGTCTTCGGGCGATGTCGCTGGAAGAAGTTCATGATTGATGATCTGGCCCCGTTGTGTAGTGGCCTAGCACGTCGCCCTCTCAAGGCGGTAGCGCGGGTTCGAATCCCGTCGGGGCTACCAGATCAGCCGTTCGCGGCTTCCACGGCACCGAGCAACACCAGTGGTACGAGGCCCCGTTGTGTAGTGGCCTAGCACGCCGCCCTCTCAAGGCGGTAGCGCGGGTTCGAATCCCGTCGGGGCTACCTCGAAGAAGAAGACCTCTCGCGATCGCGGGAGGTCTTCTTCGTTGTGTGGCTCTTCTTCGTTGTGTGGCTTCGTTGTTCGTGCGGCTTCGGGGCTTGGCGGTTTCGGGGCGCACCCGTTCGTCCGGGGCGGCTGTGCCCGCTCGGCTTCGAGGCGCGGCACGTGGCCTGGTTCCCCGGACGCCCGTCGGCGCCCGGGGAGCGGGGCGGTCAGACCTCCACCTGGGCCCGACGCAGCGCGTCGGACAACTTGGCCGCGGCCTCCATGACGGCCTGCGCGTGCAGGCGGCCCGGATGCCGGGTCAGCCGCTCGATCGGGCCGGAGACGGACACGGCGGCCACCACGCGGTTGCTCGGGCCGCGCACGGCGGCGGAGACGGACGCGACGCCGGGTTCCCGTTCGCCGATGCTCTGCGCCCAGCCGCGGCGTCGCACGCCGGAGAGCGTGGTCGCGGTGAACCGCGCGCCCTGCAGGCCGCGGTGCAGCCGCTCGGGCTCCTCCCACGCGAGCAGGCACTGCGCGGCCGATCCGGCCTTCATCGGCAGTGTGCTGCCCACCGGGACGGTGTCGCGCAGGCCGGAGAGCCGCTCGGCCGCGGCCACGCACACGCGCATGTCGCCCTGGCGTCGGTAGAGCTGCGCGCTCTCGCCGGTGATGTCGCGCATGTGCGCGAGCACCGGGTGTGCGGCGGCCAGCAGGCGGTCCTCGCCGGCCGCCGCGGCCAGCTCGGCCAGCCGCGGGCCGAGCACGAAACGCCCCTGCATGTCGCGCGCGACCAGACGGTGGTGTTCCAGGGCCACCGCGAGTCGATGTGCGGTGGGCCGGGCAAGACCGGTTATGGCGACGAGTCCCGCGAGCGTGGCAGGACCGGCTTCGAGCGCGGCCAGCACGACAGCGGCCTTGTCGAGAACGCCGACTCCGCTAGAATTGTCCATGCCTTGATATTGCCGTCTCGGATTACGAGACGCAAGTCCGTGACCGAGGCCGGTGCCGGCACAGTGGCGCAACGCGCCGAACCCGAGCACCGGGGCAACAGCCGGGAGCCGTCGGGACGCGGGCACGCGTCAGGGCGTCGACCGCGGATACGGAATCAGCCGCACCCGCGCGACAGAAGACACACAGCGCCGGCAATGGCGCCGGCCGGAGGGACAGCGATGGGACGGACACTCGCGGAGAAGGTCTGGGACGCACATGTGGTGCGTCGCGCGGAGGGCGAGCCGGACCTGCTCTACATCGACCTGCACCTGCTGCACGAGGTGACCAGTCCGCAGGCGTTCGACGGTCTGCGCCAGGCCGGTCGGCCGGTCCGGCGCACCGATCTGACGATCGCGACCGAGGACCACAACACGCCGACGCTCGACGTCGACAAACCCATCGCGGACCCGGTCTCGCGCGCCCAGATCGAGACGCTGCGCAAGAACGCCGCCGAGTTCGGAGTGCGGATCCACTCGCTGGGCGACGTCGAGCAGGGCATCGTGCACGTGGTCGGCCCGCAGCTCGGGCTGACCCAGCCGGGCATGACCGTGGTCTGCGGCGACAGCCACACCGCCACCCACGGTGCCTTCGGCGCTCTGGCGTTCGGTATCGGCACCAGCCAGGTCGAGCACGTGCTGGCGACCCAGACGCTGCCGATGGCGCCGTTCAAGACGATGGCGGTCACCGTCGAGGGCGACCTGCCCGAGGGGGTCGGCGCCAAGGACCTGATCCTCGCGGTGATCGCGCGGATCGGCACCGGCGGCGGTCAGGGCTACGTCATCGAGTACCGCGGTCAGGCGATCCGGAACCTCTCGATGGAGGGCCGGATGACCGTGTGCAACATGTCGATCGAGGCCGGCGCCCGGGCCGGGATGATCGCCCCGGACGAGACCACGTTCGAGTATCTGAACGGCCGCCCGCACGCGCCGCAGGGCGCCGACTGGGACACCGCGCTGGCGTATTGGAAGAGCCTGGCGACCGAGGCGGACGCGGTGTTCGACAAGGAGGTCGTCATCGACGCGGCCGAACTGTCGCCGTTCGTGACGTGGGGGACCAACCCCGGCCAGGGTGCGCCGCTGGCCGACTCGGTGCCGGACCCGGTGGAGATCGAGGACCCGGTCGAGCGCGCGGCGGCCGAAAAGGCCATCGCGTACATGGGTCTGACGGCGGGCCAGAAACTGCGCGAGATCGCGGTGGACACGGTCTTCGTCGGCTCGTGCACCAACGGTCGGATCGAGGACCTGCGCGAGGTGGCCGGCATCATCAAGGGCCGCAAGGTCGCCGACGGCGTGCGGATGCTGGTCGTTCCCGGTTCGGTGCGGGTCTCGCTCCAGGCCGTGTCCGAGGGCCTGGACAAGGTGTTCACCGAGTTCGGCGCCGAGTGGCGCTACGCGGGTTGCTCGATGTGCCTGGGCATGAACCCCGACCAGCTCGCCCCCGGCGAGCGCAGCGCGTCCACGTCCAACCGCAACTTCGAGGGGCGGCAGGGCAAGGGCGGCCGCACCCACCTGGTCTCGCCGCAGGTCGCGGCCGCGACCGCGGTGCTGGGCCACCTGGCCGCACCCGCCGACCTGAACACCGCAGGAGTCTGAGCGATGGAAGCCTTCACCACCCACACCGGAACGGCCGTCCCGCTGCGCGAGAGCAACGTGGACACCGACCAGATCATCCCCGCGCACTGGCTCAAGAAGGTCACCCGCGACGGCTTCGAGGACGGACTGTTCGAAGCCTGGCGCAAGAACCCGGAGTTCGTGCTGAACCGGCCGGAGCGGGCCGGCGCCACGGTCCTGGTGGCCGGTCCCGACTTCGGCACCGGGTCCTCGCGTGAGCACGCGGTGTGGGCCCTGCAGAACTACGGGTTCCGCGCCGTCATCTCGGCCCGCTTCGCGGATATCTTCCGCGGCAACTCGCAAAAGGGCGGTTTGTTGACCGTCGTGCTGCCGCAGGAGACGGTCGAACGCCTGTGGGCGTTGACCGAGGCCGATCCCACCGCCGAGATCACCGTGGATCTGGTGGACCGTCAGGTCCGCGCGGGCGACCTCGTCGCGGACTTCGAGATCGACGACTACACGCGCTGGCGGCTGCTGGAAGGGCTGGACGACATCGGTCTGACCCTGCGTCACGAGGAGGACATCACCTCGTTCGAGGCAAACCGGCCGAGTTGGCTGCCGCGCACCCAACCGGTGGGCTGATTTCGAACTCCCTTGCAGGGCAAGGGAATCCGTGAGGATTGAACGGCGGGACGCGATCGCGTCCCGCCGTTCGCATGTTCGGCGTTCGCTCCAATGGGCGCCCCGTTGTGCCCATAGCCGGATGAGCTGTCACAATTGCGGTGTGGAGCACCAAGGCCGACACGTGAACGAGTTCGAAGAAGTGGAACTCTTCGCCGAACTGGCCACCCGGTTGAAGGTCGCCCACGCCCGGGTGCGTAGGCTCCGACTACCGAACGAGGCTAAAGTGGCGCTAATACGCCGCTTGTTGGTCATCACCGACGCGGCAAAGCATGATTTGGCGGACGCCTCGCGGCGACTGACCAAGCTCATGGACGAGTTGGACGCGGGGCCCGCGAGTTCGCGGGACACCGCCGAAGCCTGAATCCGTTGCGACACAAGGGTGATTCGCCCGTTCGGTAATTGCTTCGGCACTTTTGGATGCTTAGCGTGCCCAATGCCGGCTGAACTGTCCCGGCATCGGTTTCCGAAGGGGAAGACGTGAACAAGGCGCAGCTCGTCGAGGCGGTCGCTGACCGACTGGGTGGCCGCAAGGCCGCCGCAGAGGCAGTCGATGCCGTCCTCGACACCATCGTTCGTGCGGTCACGGGAGGAGACCGGGTGTCCATCACGGGCTTCGGCTCGTTCGAGAAGGTGGACCGTCCGGCTCGATACGCCCGCAACCCGCAGACCGGTGAGCGGGTGCGCGTCAAGAAGACCTCGGTGCCGCGCTTCCGCGCGGGCCAGGGCTTCAAGGACTACACCAGCGGGACGAAGAAGCTCCCCAAGCCCAACGTGAAGAGCGCGGCCGCCAAGAGCAGCCCGACTCCGCGCGTGATCGCGACGGACGCCACGGCGCCCGCCGCGAAGGCGACGACCCGCAAGACCACCACGGCGAAGAAGGCGCCGGCGAAGCCGGCCACCACGCGCGCCGCGGCGGTCAAGACCCCGGCCGCGACCACCCGCAAGACCGCGGCCGCCGCCAAGACGACGGCGGTCGCCAAGCCCGCCGCCAAGAAGGCGACCAAGGCGCCCGCGACCAAGGCCGCGAGCAAGCCGGCCGCGGCGAAGAAGGTCACGGCCAAGGCCGCGACCAGCACCACCAAGGCCACCACCACCAAGGCCGTCAAGAGCACTCCGGCCGCAGCCGCGGCCAAGGCTCCGGCGACCAAGGCGAAGGCGACCAAGGCCGCGCCGAAGGCCGCGACCGCCAAGCCGGCCGCGGCCAAGCCCGCCGCCGCCGCGAAGGCGCCCGCGACCAGGAAGCCCGCCACCAAGCGCGCGGCCAAGAAGGCCTGACGCGGCGGACATCGGCGGCCGGTCGACGGCCGACGACACAACGACGGGCCGGAATCCCACTCGGGGTTCCGGCCCGTCGCCGTGCGTGCCGACCTCCGGCGCGGGGGTCAGCGCAGCGGATCCGGCAAGGTGTACAGCGTCACCAGCACGACCCGATCACCGCTCGCGTCCATGGTCATCCGCACCCGCTGACCAGGGCGCAGGAACCGCATTCCGCCGGCGTCGAACGCCGCCGCGTCGAAGGGCACGGGAGAGCCGTCGTCGAGCAGCACGACGCCCTCCCGCGAGTCGGTCTCGAAGGTGTACACGGTCCCCTGCATGACCCCATTGTCGCCTGTCCGTCACCTGTCACCCACCGCCGTCACCCACCGCCGCCGTGGCGACCACACCCGCCGCCGTCGATCCGACGCGGCGTCAGGAGGCGGCCGCACGCGGCAGAAACGGCACGGACGGGAGCAGCGCGGCGGTGGCCGCGCCGACGCCCAGCGTGATCGCGGCCCGCAGATCCTCGCCGGTGTCCACGTCCCGGCGCACCGAATCCACGTCGTAGGGCGTGAGTTCGACCGCGCCCGAGGCCAGGTGCCGGGCCCGGGAGGGGCCGCCGAAGCCGGGCGCGAGCGGGACGCCGGCCGCGGCCGTGAGCAACGTGGTGCCCACTCCCGCCGCGTCCGCCAGGAACGCCCGCGGCGCGCGCGTCGCGGCGGCCAGCACCCGATCCAACTCCCGGGTCCGCAACGCCGGAAGATCTGCGGACAGCGCGGCCACCCCGGTCCGCGGCCGGCGCTCGCCGGCCACCCGGGCCCCGTGCGCGAGCGCGGCGTTCAGACCGCCGCCGACGTCGGCGACCACGTCCGCGCCCAGCGCGCGGATCGCCGCCGCGACCCGCGCGTCGTCGGTGACCACGAGCACGCCGTGCACGCGCGCGCAGGCCAGTGCCGCCCGAACGGTGTCCAGGGCGAAGGCGAGGGCGAGTTCGGGGCGATGGCCGGGACCGATCGTGCCGGCGAGGCGGCTCTTGGCGATCGACAGCGGTTTCACCGGCACCACGAGCCGCCACGCGCGCGTGCCGGAGGATGCGGGACGACCGTCGCCGGCGGGCCGGCGCCGGGCGGTGGAATCCGTGGCGGGGGACATCGGCAAGATCCTCGCATCCGTACCGTAAGCCCATATCCTCGTCGGTCGACGAGGACGTTTCTCGACAATGCGGAAGGCCCGGGGGAAACTGTGGGGTCCGCCGTACAGAATCGATGTTCCGCCAGAATCGATGTTCCGTGCTTCTCGCGGGGAACGTCGATGGTGTGAGGAGCGACACGGCGGCGGAAACATCGAGGCGGGACTTTCGCGTCGACACGCTCGGATCTGAAACACATGAACGGGAGGAACGCCGGTGGCCCGCCGAAGGATCGGTTTCTGGTACCGCCTGGCGGTCGTGGTGATCAAGCCCCTGCTGTTGTTGTTCACGAAACGCGACTGGCGGGGCACCGAGAACATCCCGACGTCGGGCGGGTTCGTCACGGCGGTGAACCACATCTCCTATGTCGACCCGCTGACCTATGCGCACTATCAGTACGACAGCGGCCGGGTGCCGCGCTTCCTGGCCAAATCCGGCCTGTTCAAGATCCCGTTCGTCGGTCGGGTGCTGGCCGGCGCCGGCCAGATCCCGGTCTACCGGGACTCCGCCGACGCCGCGCTCGCGTTCCGCGCGGCCGTGGAGGCGGTGGAGAAGGGCGAGTGCGTCGCGGTCTACCCGGAGGGCACGATCACCCGGGACAAGGCGCTGTGGCCGATGCCGGGCAAGACCGGCGCGGCGCGGATCGCGCTGACCACCGGCGCCCCGGTGATTCCGGTGGCCCAGTGGGGCGCGCACGAGTTGTTGCCGCCCTACGGCAAGCGGCCGCGTCTGCTGCCGCGCAAGACGATGCACGTGCTGGCCGGGCCGCCGGTGGACCTGGACGAGTTCCGCGGGCGCGAGCTGACCGCGGACGTGTTGCGCGGCGCGACCGACCGGATCATGGAGGCGGTGACCGAACTGCTCGCCAAGCTGCGCGAGGAGCCCGCTCCGCCGAACGCCGGCGTCCGCAAGGCGTCCGGCCGCAAGGGCGAGGACCAGGACGAGGACGAGGCGCGGGCCGAGATCGAGCCGAGTCGAACGGTTCCCGGCGACACCGACCCGATCGGGTCCTCCGCGCCGGAGCCGGCGCACGCGGAGCCGCCGCGCACCGCGACCCCGAGGGTCGAGGTCGGCAAGGTCGACGTGCCCAAGGTCGAGGTCCCGACCGGGGCCGAGGCGGCGAAGACCGAGACCGAACGGCCCGCGGGCGAGCGCGCCGGCACCGAGCACACCGAGGATGGCCGCGCATGACGCGCTGCGCGGTATTCGGCATGGGTTCCTGGGGAACCGCCTTTTCGATCGTGCTCGCCGAGGCGGGTTGCGACGTGGTGATGTGGGGCCGGCGCCCGGAAATGGCCGACGCGATCAACGCGCGGCACGAGAACGCCGAGTATCTGCCCGGGATCGCGCTGCCGACCGGGATCCAGGCCACCACCGACCCGGCGAAGGCGGCCGAGGGCGCGGAGTTCGTGGTCTTCTCGGTACCTTCCCAGACGCTGCGCGGCAACCTCACCGCGTGGGCGCCGCTGCTGCCCGACGACGCGGTCCTGGTCAGCTTGATGAAGGGCGTCGAGCTGGGCACCGCGAACCGGATGAGCGAGGTGATCCGCGAGGTCACCGGCGTGTCCGAGGGCCGGATCGCGGTGGTCAGCGGGCCCAACCTGGCGATGGAGATCGCCCAGCGCCAGCCCGCCGCGAGCGTGATGGCGTGTACCGACGAAGAGGTCGCCCGGCGGCTCCAGGAGGCCAGCCACACGCCCTACTTCCGCCCGTACACGAACACCGACGTGGTCGGCTGCGAACTCGGCGGCGCGGTCAAGAACGTGATCGCGCTCGCCGTCGGGATGGCGGACGGCATGGGCATGGGCGACAACACCAAGGCGACGCTGATCACCCGGGGACTGGCCGAGACGGCCCGACTGGGTGCCGCGATGGGCGCCGACGCGCACACCTTCGCGGGCCTGGCGGGCCTGGGCGACCTGGTGGCCACCTGCACGTCGCCGCTGTCGCGCAACCGCACCTTCGGCGAGAAGATCGGCCGGGGCATGCCGATCGAGGAGGCGGTGCGGGACAGCCGGCAGATCGCCGAGGGCTTCAAGTCCTGCGAGTCGGTGCAGACGCTCGCGCGCCGGTACGGCGTCGAGATGCCGATCACCGACGTGGTGGTCTCGATCATGCACGGCGGCAAGCCCCCGTCGGTCGGCATGGCCCTGCTCTCGCGCTCCGCCAAGCCCGAACGCTACGAGTCGTAGCGGCCGTCGCCGGTCCCGACGACCGTCGCCGGCCGGACCCGCGCCCTCGGGCCGGCCGGCGACAAGACGCGGCGGCGAGGCAACCGGGGCGACGTGACCGGGGCGACGTGACCAGGGCGACGTGGCCGGGGCGGCGACGAGGCGCGGCGGGGACACGAGGGCGGCGCAACGCCGGGCGCCCGGCGGGCAATACCCCGTCCGAACAGCGGGCGGGATAGGGTCGTCCGACCATGAACGACGTTTCCGCCACCCCGCACCCCTCCTCGCGCCCCCGCGTCGCGGTCGTCTTCGGCGGCCGCAGCTCCGAACACGCGATCTCCTGCGTCACCGCGGGCAGCGTGCTGGCCGCGATCGACCGCTCCAAGTACGACGTGCTGCCGATCGGCATCGGCACCGACGGGCGCTGGATGCTCGTCGGCGACGACCCGGAACGGCTGGCCATCCGCGGCGACAGGTTGCCCTCGGTGACCGACGTCGCGGAGTCCACCGCCGCCGTCGTACTCGCGGCCGACCCCACGGCCCGCGAGATCACCGTGCTCGAACCCGGCGCGCTGCCCAAGCTGCTCGGCGAGATCGACGTGGTCTTCCCGCTCCTGCACGGCCCCTACGGCGAGGACGGCACGTTCCAGGGCCTCCTGGAACTGGCCCAGGTCCCCTACGTCGGGTCCGGTGTGCTCGCCAGCGCGGCGAGCATGGACAAGGAGTACATGAAGGCCCTGTTCACCGGCTTCGGCCTGCCCTCCGGCCCGTACGCCACGGTCCGCCCCCGGGAATGGGAGCGCGATCCGGCCGCGGTGCGCGAGGCGGTGGCCTCGCTGGGCTTCCCGGTGTTCGTCAAGCCTGCCCGCGCGGGCTCCAGCATGGGCATCACCAAGGTGCACCGGATCCAGGACCTGGACGCGGCGATCGAGGAAGCCCGTCGGCACGATCCCAAGGTGATCGTCGAGGGCATGCTGACGGGCCGTGAGATCGAGTGCGGCGTCCTGGAGTTCGAGGACGGGCCGCGAGCGAGCCTGCCCGCGGAGATCCGGGTCGGCGGCGAGCACGAGTTCTACGACTTCGCCGCGAAGTACCTGCCGGGCAACGGCACCGAACTGGACGTGCCCGCGGCGCTGACCAAGGAGCAGACCGCCGAGGTGCAGCGACTCGCGGTGGCCGCCTTCGAGGCGCTGTCCTGCGAGGGCCTGGCCCGGGTGGACTTCTTCCTGCTGGAGAACGGCCACTTCGTGATCAACGAGGTGAACACCATGCCGGGCTTCACGCCGGTGTCGATGTACCCGAGCATGTGGCAGGCGACCGGCGTGGACTACGCGGAGCTGGTCGACCGGCTGATCCAGGCCGCGCTGCGGCGGCCCAACGCGCTGCTGCGCTAGATCCCGTTCGCACACCGGGGGCGGTCGACTTCTCGGCCGCCCCTCACGCGTTGCTCAGGTCCAGGGTGGCCGGCACCGTACGGGCGATCGCGTCGGCGACGTCGACGAGCGGCGCGGCCGGCTCGGCGAACTTCTTCGGGACGGTCATCTCCACGTTGGCCCGCCGATAGACCGTGGTGAACCGCACCCCGTCGGCGTACCTCGCGAAGGCCCAGGTCACGCCGTTGACCTCGACCGAGTCGACCGGCTCGGAACCGGCCTTGGCCGGATCGACCACGCGCAGCGACGCGGGCAGGCCCACGCCGCAGCGCAACACGATGGCCGGATCGCCCCACGCGGCGGTCAGGGTGGACTCGGGAGAGATCTTCCGCGCCCCGGCGTCCATCACCTTCGCCGGGAGCGCGTCGTGCAGCGCGCGGCACGCGTCGGCCGCGGCCCCCGGCGGCGGGGTCGGCACCGCGACCTCGACCGGACCCGATCCGTCGCCGCCGCACCCCGCGGCCGTCAGCATGGTGACCGGGAGCAGGCAGGCGATGAGTCGAGTAAGGCGCACGGCCTCGATCCTAGGGTGTGTCTTCAATCCCCCGCCGAACTCCACGACGCCCGGCACCGCACCTCGCCGCCCCGGAGAACCACCCGAATAGAACCACTATGCGGGCGCTTCTCCGGCACGCCGATGCACGGCACCGGACGCCGCGGAGCCCGACGGGGGATTGAAGACACACCCTAGGTCGCGCCCACGCCGGGTCGCCGTCGCGGGGTGTTCACCCCAGGTTGACCACCGGACACGTCAGGGTGCGGGTGATGCCGTCGATGCGCTGCACCTCGGCGACCACCATGCGGCCCAGTTGGTCGACGTCGGGGGCCTCGGCCCGCACGATCACGTCGTAGGGGCCCGTGACGTCGTCCGCCCGGGTCACCCCCGGGATTCGGGCGATGCGTCGGGCCACCGAAGCCGAACGGCCGACCTCGGTCTGGATCAGGATGTATGCCTGTACCACCACGGCCTCCCGGCGCGCAGGATGATGGGATCTTGACGTGATCCCCGCTGCTGCGACCATTGTCGGCCCGGCGGGGCTTCGGCGACCACAGCGGGAGCCGATGGATCACGGCCGGACACGGCGGACACGGTGAACGAGGCGGATCAGGGCTGATGGGCATGGCAGGAGAGCGGCGATGAGCGGGACGCTTGGCGATCTCGGCGAGTTCGGCCTGATCGGGGCGTTGGTCGCCCGCGTGCCGACGGGGCCGCACGTGTCCCTGGGACCGGGCGACGACGCCGCCGTGGTCGCCGCCGCCGACGGGCGCGTGGTGGCCACCATGGACCTGCTCGTCGAGGGTCGGCACTTCCGGCGGGACTGGTCCACCGCGTACGACGTGGGCCGCAAGGCCGCCGCGCAGAACCTGGCCGACGTCGCGGCGATGGGCGCGGTGCCCACGGCGCTGCTGATCGGCCTGTGCGGACCGCCGGACCTGCCCACCGGATGGGCGCTGGAGCTGTACGACGGCCTGCGCGACGAGTGCGCGGTGGTCGGCGCGGGCGTGGCGGGCGGCGACGTGGTCGGCGGCGAGACCGTCACCGTCGCGGTGACCGCGCTGGGCGACCTCCAGGGCCGCGCTCCCGTGGTCCGCTCCGGCGCCCGGCCCGGCGACGTGCTCGCGGTCGCGGGCTGGCTGGGCTGGTCGGCCGCCGGGCTGGCGATACTGGGCCACGGACACCGCGCGCCGCGCGCGTTCGTGGAGGCGCACCGCCGGCCCGAGCCGCCCTACGACGCCGGCCCCGGCGCGGCGATCCTCGGCGCGACCTCGATGATCGACGTCAGCGACGGCCTGCTCGCCGACATGGGCCACCTCTCGCGCGCCTCCGACGTGCGGATCGACATCCTCTCCGGCCGGCTGGACGTGCCCGCGCAGATGCGCGACGTGGCCCGCGCGCTGGGCGCCGACCCGCTGCACTGGGTGCTCACCGGCGGTGAGGACCACGCCCTGGTCGCCACCTTCCCGGCGGGCACCGCGCTGCCCGCGCGCTGGCGGGTGATCGGGCGGGTGCACGCCGGCCGCGGCGTCACCGTCGACGGCCGGGACCCGGGCCTGGCGGGCGGATGGGACCACTTCGGGCGTGGCTGAGGGGCGCGGCCGCGGCGTGGATAGGCTGCCCGGCATGGTGCAGACTCCTCCCCGCGTGTTGACGGTGGCCGGCTCCGACTCCGGCGGTGGCGCCGGGATCCAGGCCGACCTCAAGACGATGCTGGCCCACGGCGTGCACGGGATGAGTGTGATCGCGGCGGTGACCGCGCAGAACTCGCTCGGCGTGCAGGGCTACTGGGAACTGCCGGCGGAGGCCGTCCGGGCGCAATTCCGCAGCGTCGTGGACGACATCGGCGTCCAGGCGATCAAGACCGGCATGCTCGCGTCGCCGAACCTGGTGGCGGTGGTCGCGGCCCTGCTCGCCGAGGTGTCCGTGCCGGTGGTGATCGACCCGGTGGCCTCCTCCAAACACGGCGACACGCTGCTCGCGAACGAGGCGCTGGAGACGCTGCGCACCCGTCTGCTGCCGGTCGCCACGGTGGTCACACCCAACCTGTACGAGGTCGAACTGCTGACCGGCCACAAGGTGCGCGAACGGGCCGACATGCGCGGCGCGGCCGAGGCGGTGCTGGCGTTCGGTCCGCGCTGGGCCCTGGTCAAGGGCGGCCACCTCGAGGGCGAGGCCGCCGACCTGCTCTTCGACGGCACCCGCGAGCACTGGTTCACCAGCCCGCGCTACGACAACCGGCACACCCACGGCACCGGCTGCACGCTGGCGAGCGCGATCGCCTCGCGCCTGGCCCTCGGCGACACCGTGCCGGACGCGGTCGCCGCGGCCAAGGACTACGTCACCGGCGCGATCCGGGCGGGCTTCCCGCTGGGCGAGGGGATCGGGCCGGTCGACCACGCGTGGCGGTGGCGCGAGGAATTCTGAGCGGCCGCACGAACGCGAACGGGCCCGCGCCGACGGCGCGGGCCCGTTCGCGTTCCGCAAGGCCGTTCGCGCTCCGCAAGGCCGTCCCGGACAAGCCGAAGGGCCGGTCCACCCTGGGGTGAACCGGCCCTTCGAGGTCGAGCGATCGAGCAACTAGCGGGAAACCTTGCCCGCCTTGATGCAAGAGGTGCAGACATTGAGGCGCTTCGGCGTGGCACCAACCATCGCGCGCACCGTCTGGATGTTGGGGTTCCAGCGACGGGGCGTCCGGCGGTGAGAGTGCGAAATGCTGTTGCCGAAGCCCGGCCCCTTGCCGCAGACGTCGCAGTTGGCAGCCACGGGAACACTCCAAAGACGAATGGGAATTGCGTACGAACACGTGCCGGCGAATGCCGGACAACCGCAGAAGAGTAACCGACGAACCATGCGATGCGCGAACCCGGGATGATCCGGGCATAGGCGATCAGCCGATCTCGTCATGCTTCCCGCCAAGCCTAACCCATCCGGGTGGGCCGCTTTACCGCTCCCCGTCTCGATAACGTGGCCGGCGGACGGGACGCGCACAACGGATTCGTACAGGAGGTGGGCGTGCAGGGCCTGCTGGGAGAGCTGGACGGTCCGGCGGTACGCCGCTGGGGTCGCGTCGCCCTGGAGCTGATGGGGCGAGCGCGCGAGGAGATCGACGCCCTCAACGTGTATCCCGTGCCCGACGGCGACACCGGCACGAACCTGTTCCTGACCCTGGAATCGGGTATCGCCGAGGTGGACGCGCTGTTCGGCCGCGACCTGCCCGAACCCGACCTGCCGACCGCGTTCCGGGCACTGGCGCACGGCGCGTTGATGGGCGCGCGCGGCAATTCCGGGGTGATCCTCAGCCAACTCCTGCGCGGCATGGCCGAGCGACTGGAGGCCGAACAGGCCGGCGCGGTAGAGACCGGCCGCGAGGTGCCCGCCGGGCTGGCCATCGCGCACGCGCTGCGCACCGCTGCCGACGCCGCGTACGCCGCGGTGGCCCGGCCGGTCGAGGGGACCATGCTCACCGTGGCCCGGGCCGCCGCCGACGCCGCGGCGGGCGCGGGCGGCGAGATCCGACCGGTGGTGCGCGCCGCCGCCACCGCCGCGCACGGCGCGCTGGCCCGGACGCCCGAGCAACTGGAGGTGCTGCGCCGGGCGGGGGTGGTGGACGCGGGCGGGCGCGGCCTGACCGTGCTCCTGGACGCGCTGCTCGCGGTGGTCACCGGCGAGCGCTCGGCGTACCGGATCCACCCGCACCAGGCGCAGATCCCGGTCCCGGTCCCGTTCGCCGCGCCGATCGGGCCGGACGAGTCGACCCAGGGGCCCGCTTTCGAGGTGATCTACCTGCTCGACGCGCCCGACGACGCGCTGCCGGTGCTGCGCGAACGGCTCGGCGCGCTCGGCGACTCGCTCGTGGTGGTCGGCGGCGAGGGGCTGTGGAACGTGCACGTGCACGTGGACGACGCGGGTGCGGCGGTCGAGGCGGGCATCGCCGCCGGCCGCCCGCACCGGATCCGGATCACCCACCTCGAGCGCGGCCTGGCCGGCCTCTCGGCGCCCGAGCCCACCCCCACGCGCGGGATCGTCGCGGTCGCCCAGGGCGACGGCCTGGCCACCCTGTTCGCGGACAACGGCGCGCACGTCGTGCAGGCCGGTCCCGGCCGGCGCCCGTCCACCGGCGTGCTCGTCGACGCGATCCTGCGGACCGAGGCGCGCGAGGTGGTGCTGCTGCCCAACGACGCGGACTGCCACGCGGTGGCCGGGGTGGCCGCCCAGCAGGCCCAGGCGCACGGCGTCCGGGTGCAGGTGATCCCGACCAAGGCCGCCGTCCAGGGCCTGGCCGCGCTGGCCGTGCACGAGCCCGGCCGGCGCTTCGACCAGGACATCGTCGGGATGACCTCGGCGGCGGGCGCCACCCGCTACGGCGCGCTCACCGTCGCCGTCCGCGAGTCGTGGACGATGGCCGGCGTGTGCCAGGCGGGGGACGTGCTCGGCGTGATCGAGGGCGACATCGCGGTGATCGGCCACGACCAGAGCGAGACCGGCACCGTGGTGGTGGACCGCATGCTCGCGGGCGGTGGTGAACTGGTCACCCTGGTCACCGGCAGCGCCTGCCCGCCGGGCCTGGCCGCCTCGATCGAGCGACACCTGCGGGCCACCCGGCTGGGGGTGGACGTGATGGTCTACGAGGGCGGCCAGGAGGTGTACCCGCTGCTCATCGGGGTCGAGTAGGGATCGGTCCGGCGGTTGGAACGGCCCGATGACACCGTCGACCAGTACCGTTGGGCGGCATGTCGCGCCTTGACGAACCGCTGAAGAAACTCGTCGGCGACCGCACGGCGACGGTGCTGGCCAAGTCCCTCAAGCTGGACACCGTCGGAGATCTGCTGCGCCACTACCCCCGGCGCTACGCGGAGCGCGGGCGCCTGACCGACCTCTCCCGCCTGGAGCCCGAGGAACACGTCACCGTGATGGCGGAGATCGCCAAGGTGAACAAGCGCCAGTTCCGCAATCGGCGCGGCAACCTCCTGGAGGTCGAGGTCACCGACGGGCGCGGCAAGCTCACCCTGATCTTCTTCAACCAGGCCTGGCGCGAGGAGGAGCTGCGCCCGGGTCGGCGCGGCCTGTTCGCGGGCAAGGTCGGGCGGTTCAACAACGTGATCCAGCTCAGTCAGCCCGACTACCAACTGATCGGCGAGGACGATCAGGACGGTGTGGCGAACCTGTTCGCGGGCGCGCTGATCCCGGTCTATCCGGCCGCCGCCAACATGCCGTCCTGGAAGATCGCGCAGTGCGTCGGCATGGCACTGGACACGCTGGGCGAGGTCGGCGACCCGCTGCCCGCCGAGATGCGCGAGCGGCGCGGCATGCCGGGACTGGCCGAGGCGCTCGTGCACGTGCACCGGCCGAACTCGTGGGACGACGTGAACACGGCCAAGGACCGCCTCAAGTGGGACGAGGCGTTCGTGCTGCAGATCGCCCTGGCCCGGCGCCGCCGGGACGCCCGGGCCCAGTCCGCGGTGGCCCGCCCGCGTCGCGCGAACGGCATCCTGGACGCCTTCGACGCCCGCCTCCCGTTCGAACTCACCGACGGCCAGAAGGAGGTCTGCGCCGAGATCGAGACCGACCTGGCCACCGAACACCCGATGCACCGCCTCCTCCAGGGCGAGGTCGGCGCCGGAAAGACGCTGGTCGCGCTGCGGGGGATGCTGACCGTGGTGGACGCGGGTGGGCAGACCGCGTTGTTGGCGCCCACCGAGGTGCTCGCCCAGCAGCACTATCGCTCGATCGTGGAGATGCTCGGGCCGCTGGCCGAGGGCGCCGGGATGCTGGGCGGGTCGGAGATCGGCACCAAGGTCACCCTGCTCACCGGCTCGATGGGGGTGCCCGCGCGCCGCGCCGCGCTCCTGGACCTGGTCACCGGCGAGGCCGGGATCGCGATCGGCACGCACGCGCTGATCGAGGACAAGGTGGAGTTCCACGACCTGGGCCTGGTCGTGGTCGACGAGCAGCACCGCTTCGGCGTCGAACAGCGCGACGCGCTGCGCGGCAAGGGCAAGCGCCCGCCGCACCTGCTGGTGATGACCGCGACGCCGATCCCGCGCACGGTGGCGATGACCGTGTTCGGCGACCTGGAGACCTCGATCCTGGCCCAGCTCCCGTCCGGCCGATCGCCGATCGCCACGCACGTGGTCCCGGCCAAGGAGAAGCCGCACTTCCTGGACCGCGCCTGGCAGCGGGTGCGCGAGGAGGTGGACAACGGCCATCAGGCGTACGTGGTGTGCCCGCGCATCGGCGACGAGGAGGACGACCCGAAGGCGCGGAAGAAGGCCGCGTCGAAGGCGAAGGCCGCCCGGCGGGCCGAGGACCTGCCCGCGGAGGCATACCTGGACGATCCCGAGGACATCGGCGCGGACGCCGCGGGCGGTGAGGAGCGGCGCCCGCCGCTGGCCGTGCTGGACGTCGCCGAGTCGCTGCGCGCCGGTCCGCTGGCCGGCCTGCGGATCGCGGTGCTGCACGGCCGGATGGCGCCGGACGACAAGGACGACGTGATGCGCCGCTTCACCGCCGGCGAACTGGACGTGCTGGTGGCGACCACGGTGATCGAGGTCGGCGTCAACGTGCCCAACGCGACCGCGATGGTGATCATGGACGCCGACCGATTCGGCGTCTCGCAACTGCACCAGTTGCGCGGCCGGGTCGGCCGGGGCAGCGCCCCCGGGCTGACCCTGCTGGTCAGCGAGATGCCCGGCGGCACCTCCGCGCGCGAACGCCTGGACGCGGTGGCGGCCACCCTGGACGGCTTCGAGCTGTCCCGGATCGACCTCGAACAACGCCGCGAGGGCGACGTGCTCGGCGACGCGCAGTCCGGCTCGCGCTCGTCGTTGCGGATGCTGGAGGTGGTGCGGGACGAGGAACTGATCGTGGCCGCCCGCGAGGAGGCGAGCTCGATCGTGGCGAACGACCCGGACCTGATCGAGCACCACGACCTGCGCAGTGCGCTCGCCAGCATCCTGGACGACGAGCGCGCGGAATACCTCGACAAGGGCTGACCGCCCTCCCTCCGCTCCGACGCGCCCCCACCGGTCACCCGTTCGGAGCACGCGGAACACCCCGTCGGTTGGCTACCAATGGGGCCCATGGACGCACGTACGGGGGACGAGGGCTTCGACGCGCTCTTCTGCGGGTTGCTCCCTCGGTTGTATCGGCGGGCCGTGCTGCTCGCCGGCGAGGGCAGCGCCGAGGACGCGGTGCACGAGACGTACCTCAAGCTGGCCCGCAGACCCGACCGCCTGCTCGGCCATCCCGAGCCCTACGCCTATGCCTTCCGGGCCCTGGTGAGCGTCACCCGCGACATATGGCGCGTGCGCAGCCGCCAGGTCCTGCTGCCCGAACCGCCCGAGCCGGGGGAGCGGGCCCGCTCCGCCGCCGACCCGATCGCCCGGCGCGAGGCCGAGTGGGAGGCCGTGCGGATGCTCGGCTCGCTGCCCGCCAAGCAGGCCGCGGCGGTGCTGCTGGTCGACCTGGACGGATACACGATCGATCAGGCCGCCGAGATCCTCGGCGTGCACCGGGGGACGGTGTCCCGCTCGCGCGAGCGCGCCCTGGCCCGGCTGCGCGCCGGCCTCGGCGGGCCCACCGGCCGGTTCCGCCGCCGGGATCGACACGAAGGAGTCACCCGGTGAACCCCTCGCCTCCCGACCTCGACGACCCGGACGACGCGGTCCACGAACTGCGCACCCGGCTGCGCGACGCGGAGGCCGCCTGTGTCGAACCGCCCGGCCTCGCGGTCCGGGTGCTGCGCCGGCCGGCCCCGCGGTCGAGATGGCGCGGCACCTTCGCGATCGCGCTCGCCGCCGTGCTCGTACCGGCCGTGGTCGGGTTCAGCGCCTTCCTGGTCGGTCGGCACGACGCGAGCGACCCGCCCGCCCCCAAGCCGCCCGCGGCGCGCGCGGCGAGTGTGCAGAGCGAGGTCCACAACTCCGAGGTGCCGTGCCGGGCGCTGCGCACGCTCGAGTGTTCGATGGGCGTGTTCAAGGAGCCGAGGTTGTCCTCGCGCACGGCCGACCTCGCGGATCGGGTGTGGCACGGCGACCGGCTGCTCCTGGTCTGCCTGCTCACCGACGGCCCGCGGGTCACCGACGAGACCGGCATCGCCTCCCGGCACTGGTACCGGGTGGTGGTGCTGGGCACCAACGCCGAGGGCTGGCTGCCCGGCGTCCGCACCCGCAACGAGACCGAGGTACCGGATTGCGCGCGCTGACCGGGGAGCGCGGCCGGGACCCCGGGGGGACCGGGGCCGTCCGGTCCGCGCCGCCGCGCCGGCGCGGACACGTGGTCGGGGGACGGGACGATCTCCGTCCCCCGACCACGTGGGCTCATCGGCACATCGGTCAGCAGTGGTACATGCCCGGCATCGGGTCCTGCGGCGTGAAGACGCGCTGCGCGGGCAGGAAGCCGTGCCCGCCGTCGTCGCCGTCGGTGTAGTACCAGATGTCGTTGCCGCCCGAGTGCGGGTCGCCGGAGGTCCAGCAGCTGAAGTAGCTGTAGGTGGTGTTCAGCCGGCTGACCACGGGTGCCCAAAAGTACGGCTCCGAGCGCAGGTCGCTCGCGCCGTTGGCGCAGTGCAGGGTGCCGTTGCTGTCGACGTAGCAGTTCGCGGCGGCGGTGTGCGGCGCGGCGGTCTCGGCGACCGCCGGGGCCATGCCGGTCGCGGCCAGCGCGGCGCCGGCGACGACCGTGGCGAGGAAGGTGCGGAGCTTCATCGGATCTCCCGGAACGGGTGGGAATCGGGTGGGGTCGGTGCCTGGACGGCGATCGGTGTCGCCGGTGCACGACGGTGGCGCCCCCGCCGTGCACACCCCCCATACGATCGAGTGGCCCCGCGTGTATGACACGTCGCGCAAAGTGCCCGGGCCCGGATTTCGCCCACCTCGGCCAGTCGATAGCGTGGGCGTCATGCAGGACACGTACGCGCAGGCCGGTCCGCTCGGCACCGGCGAGCCCGCCCAGAACCCGCGAGGGCACGCATGACCCGGGTGATCGCCGGGGCGGCGGGCGGTCGACGACTGACCACACCGCCGGGCGAGGGCACCCGGCCGACCTCGGACCGGGCCCGCGAGGGACTGTTCTCCACCCTCCAGTCGCTGCGCGGCAACCTGCACGGCGCGCGGGTGCTCGACCTGTTCGCGGGCTCCGGCGCGGTCGGCCTGGAGGCGCTGTCCCGGGGTGCGGCGCGGGTGCTCCTGGTCGAGTCCGACGCCCGCGCGGCGGGCACGATCCGGGCGAACATCCGCCTCGTCGCGCTGCCCGGCGCGGAACTGCGCCCGGCCCGCGCGGAGAAGACCGCCGCCGTGCCCTGCCCGGACGAGCCGTACGACGTGGTCTTCCTCGATCCGCCGTACGCGGTCACCGACGAGGACGTGCGCGCGCTGCTCGGCGCGCTGGCCGCGCACGGCTGGCTGGCCGAGGAGGCGCTGATCGTGGTCGAACGTGCCACGCGTGGGGGGCCATTCGCGTGGCCCGCCGAATTCGCCGAGATCAGATCCCGTCGCTACGGCGAGGGAACGCTCTGGTACGGTCGCGCCGCGCAAGCCTGATCAGGCGGGCGGGCCATCGGGTCCGGACCCGTCGGCACCCGATTTCGAGGGGAACCTCCGTTGCGTCGAGTCGTCTGCCCCGGTTCGTTCGACCCGGTCACCAACGGTCATCTGGACATCATCGGAAGGGCCTCGAGCCTGTACGACGAGGTCTACGTGGCGATCGGCTTCAATCGTGCCAAGCGCTCCGGCCTGTTCACCATCGAGGAGCGCATCGAGATGCTCCACGAGGTGGTCGAGCAGTACAAGAACGTCAAGGTCGAGGCGTTCGAGGGGTTGCTGGTCAACTTCTGTCGGGAACGCGGGATCCCGGCGATCATCAAGGGTCTGCGCGCGGTCACCGACTTCGACTACGAGTTGCAGATGGCGCAGATGAACTACGGTCTTACCGAGGTGGAGACGTTGTTCGTGGCGACGAACCCCCTCTACAGCTTTCTGTCGTCGAGTCTCATCAAAGAGGTCGCGACGTACGGAGGCGACGTGTCCGGCCTGGTGCCGGAGACGGTGCTACGTCGGCTCACCGAGCGGCTCGCGCAGGGCTGACGGGGCACGTGCCTCGTCGCCGGGCCGACCGCTCGCGGCGAGTCGGTCCGTCACGCGATGCCGGCGAACACGACGGCTACCGTCGGTTTGAGGAGAGAGAGCAAGCCCGTGGACGTGCAGCCCAAGCTCGATGAACTGATCGCACTGGTCGAGAACGCCCGCTCGATGCCGATGTCGGCGTCGTGCGTGGTCAACCGTGCGGACGTGGTGGCCCGGCTCGAGGAACTCAAGAACCTGCTGCCCGCGGAGTTCGACCACGCGCGACGGGTGCTCGGCGACCGCGAGTCGGTCATCGAGGAGGGCCGCCGCGAGGCCGAGCGGGTGCTGGCCACCGCGCGCGAGGAGCGCGGCTCGCTGATCGCCGACACCGAGGTGGCCCGCGAGGCGTACGGCGAGGCCGACCGGATCCTGTCCGAGGCCCGCCGCGAGGCCCAGCGCATCCGCGAGGAGGCCGACGACTACGTCGACCAGAAGCTGGCCAACTTCGAGGTCGTGCTCACCAAGACGCTCGGCGCGATCGGCCGAGGCCGGGACAAGATGCGCGGTCGCCGTCCGTCCGACGAGCTCGGCGAGTACATGCAGGCGCAGGAGTTGGCCGACGCGCAGGCCAAGGGCCGGCCGGGCAGCCTCCAGGCGCAGCTCGACGGGCACGAGGAGACGTTCGCCGCGCAGCCCGCGCAGCCCGACTACCCGGCCGCGCCGCCCGCCGCGCCGACCGTGCCCGCGCAGGCCGGCCCCTATGGTGGTCAGCACGGATACGGCCAGGACGCCTACGGGCAGCCCGCCTACGCGCAGGGCGCCGGCCCGGACGCCGGATACGCCGGCGGCTACGAGGGCCAGTACGACATGCCGCAGTACGACCAGCACGGGCAGCAGCAGCCGTACGCCGCGCAGCACGACCCGGCGAGCACGGGGCAGCAGCAGGCCTACGACCCGCAGGCCCAGTACGCGCAGTCGCTGGACGAGACCAGCTTCTTCGACACGAGTCTGATCGACGTCCGCCAGTTCCAGCAGGACGGCGGTCGCTAGCGCTCCGGTCGGTCGCGGCGCCCGGTCGCGGCGCCCGGCCGGTCCGGGCGTCGCGGGAATCGCCGCTCGATCGTCCCGCTCGAATGGCCCCGTTTGGGGCCTGGCGCGCGGGCTGCGATACTCTTACGGACCGACCCTGCCCGAGGCGTGTTTTTCGCGTGCCCCGAGGGTCGGCACCCTGACCATTCGAGCCCCCCGTCATCCCGGGGGGTGGCACTGCATGAGGTAGGACGTCCTGGACCGCTTGGATCACCGCAAACCACTCGTCGTCGACACACGCGAGCTGGGGCGTCGGCCTGGATCCATGCTGAAGGTGTCCCGCTCCGTGCCGGCCCCGAAGGACATGGGTGTGGCAGACGTGATCGGCGCGCCCGAAGGTGCCCCCATCCAGCTGGGTATCCGGCTGGAAGCGGTCATGGAGGGTGTGCTGGTCACCGGCATCGCGCAGATGCCGCTGACCGGTGAGTGCGTCCGGTGCCTGGAACCGCTCGAGCGTGAGCTCACGGTGCGTTTCCAGGAGCTGTACGTCTACCCGGACGCGGACGCCGACGAGGACGCCTTCCGGCTCACGGACGACTTGTTCGACCTGGAGCCGGTGCTGCGGGACGCGACGGTGCTCGCACTGCCGCTCTCGCCGCTGTGCCGGGAGGACTGCCCGGGTCTGTGCTCCGAATGCGGAGCGCTGCTCGCGGAGGACCCCGACCACAGTCACGAGCTCGCCGATCCCCGGTGGGCGAAGTTGACCAACATCTTCGACGGACCTTCCGCCGAAGCCGACGTTGACGGCGCGTCCAGCGCCGACGAGAACCAGGAGAAGTAGCCGTGGCTGTTCCGAAGCGGAAGATGTCGCGCAGCAACACCCGGCACCGCCGGAGCCAGTGGAAGGCCACTGCCGCCAACCTGGTGACCTGCGAGCGCTGCCGTGAGCCGAAGCTGTCGCACATCGCGTGCCCGAGCTGCGGCACCTACAACCGCCGCCAGGTCCTCGACGTCTGATCAGGCCGGTGGTCGTTCCGGTGACGGAATCACTCGCGCAATACGCGGATCTGGAAGGGCGGCTGGGCTGGTCGCTCGACGCCGCCCTTCTGGAACGCGCCCTCACCCATCGCTCGTACGCGTACGAGCACGGCGGGCTCCCGACCAACGAGCGCCTGGAATTCCTGGGCGACTCGGTGCTCGGCCTCGTCGTCACCGACACGCTGTACCGCAGGCACCCCGACCTGCCCGAGGGCCAGCTCGCGAAGTTGCGGGCCGCGGTCGTCAATTCGCGCGCCCTCGCGGGCGTCAGTCGACGACTGGACCTGGGCGCCTTCATCCGGCTCGGCCGAGGTGAAGTGGGCACGGGTGGGCGAGACAAGTCCTCGATCCTCGCGGACACGCTCGAAGCCATCCTCGGTGCGGTGTACCTGGACCAGGGTCTCGACGCGGCGACCGAGCTGATCCACCGGTTGTTCGATCCGCTGATCGAGCAGTCGGCGAATCTCGGCGCGGGCCTGGACTGGAAGACCAGCCTCCAGGAGCAGACCGCCGCGGCGGGTATCGGAGTCCCCGAGTACGTGGTCTCCGAGACCGGTCCCGACCACGAGAAGACCTTCACCGCCCTCGCCCGGGTCGCGGGTGTCGACTACGGCACCGGTGTCGGGCGGAGCAAGAAGGAGGCGGAGCAGCAGGCCGCCGAAAGCGCTTGGCACTCGATCCGCGCCAAGTACGGAGACGGTTCCGGCACGCCTCCGGCCGCCACCGCGTAGTCTCCGAGCCAATGCCTGCCGATAGGTAAGTTCGAACCGGTCGCCGACCTCACGGTCGCCCGGCACGATCTCACCTACCGGCAGGCATTTTCGCGTTCTCGGATCCGGCCCCGGCCGGCGTCCGGGTCGCCTCCCGTGCGTTCGTGTTCTCTCCAGTCGTGTCGTCTCCGGTTGTGCCGTCCCCAGGGGGAGTGCAAGGTGCCCGAACTGCCCGAGGTCGAGGTCGTCCGTCGCGGACTGGAGAAGTGGGTGGTGGGTCGCACCATCGCGCACGTCGAGGTCACCCACGAGCGGGCCGTCCGGCGCCACTTGGCGGGCCTGGTGGACTTCGCCGACGCGCTCGCCGGCGCCCGGGTGCACGCCGCCCGCCGTCGCGGGAAGTACCTGTGGCTGCCGCTGGTGGCGCCCGGTGCCGAGGAGCCCGAGGACGCGCTGCTCGCACACCTGGGCATGAGCGGCCAGCTCCTGGTCCAGGCGCCCGAGGCACCCAGGGAGAAGCACCTGCACGTGCGGTTCGCCTTCACCGACGGCGGGCTCGAGTTGCGCTTCGTCGACCAGCGCACGTTCGGCGGGCTCGCGGTCGAGCGCGGCGGTGCCGAACTGCCGCCCTCGATGGCGCACATCGCCCGCGATCCGCTGGATCCGCTGTTCGACGACGCGCTCTTCCACGCGGCGCTGCGCCGGCGCAACACCGAGGTCAAACGCGCGCTCCTGGACCAGACCCTGGTCAGCGGGATCGGCAACATCTACGCCGACGAGGCGCTGTGGCGCTCCCGGCTGCACGGTGCCCGGCAGACCGGGAAGCTCACCCTCGCGCAGACCACGCTGCTGCTCACGTCCGCGCGGGACGTGATGACCGACGCGTTGGCCGCGGGCGGCACCTCGTTCGACAGCCTGTACGTCAACGTGAACGGCGAGAGCGGCTACTTCTCGCGCGGCCTGGACGCCTACGGCCGCGAGGGCGAGCCGTGCAACCGGTGCGCGACGCCGATCCGGCGGATCTCGTTCATGAATCGCAGCAGTTACTTCTGTCCGGCCTGTCAGCGGACGCCACGCAAGGCGACGGCCGGGGCGTAGGCGCCGGAACCCAGGGAGCGCGTGTCATGGGATTCAACGGGGACATCGTCGTCGTGCGTGGGGCGCGGCCGTTGTCCGAGTTCGCGCCGCATGTGGACACGGCGGCGCACCCGGCCCGGACGATGTGGGAGTCGTCGGACGGCTGGACCGCGACCCACGTGCGGCACGAGGACGACCCGTACGCCTTCGAGCGGCCGTGGCTTGAGGCGTTGGCGGCCAAGGCGGACTCGCCGGTGTTGGTGTGCTGGGTCTTCGAGACGCACGTGGCGCACGTCCAGGGGGTGAGCGAGGCGGGCACGTGGGAGGCGTGGCTGAATCCGGGCGAGGCGGCGGCGCATCTGGCGATGGGCCGACTCGAGGTGGAGGCGGCCCGGGCCGGCGCGGAGGTCTTCGACGACGACGGCGAGCTGCGTCGGCCCGAGCGCTATGCCCGACTGCGCGACGAGGTGGGCGAGGTGCTGGACCGGGCCCGCCCCAAGGTGGTCGCGGCGGCGGTGCGCTGGGCGCGGGCGGCGGGTCGGGCGGCCGGTGAAGGGGCGGTCGACCTCGTGCTCGCCCGCAACCAGGGCGAATCCGGGTTGTACGTGTTCGGCCTGCTCGCGGACCGGCTCGGGGTGGGGCCGCGCTGAGGCGCTCGGCCGGCTCGGCTCACGCCGAGGCCCGGGCCGGGTCCGCCCGGGCCGGGCGCTCGGTTCAGCGGCCGAACTCCTGGGTCCACCAGGGGCCGTTGGCACCTTCCTTGATGCCGACCCCGAGCTTGGTCAGACCGCAGTCGAGGATGTTGCGGCGGTGGCCGGGACTGTTCATCCAGGCGCGCATCACGGCGTCGGCGGTCTTCTGGCCGCGCGCTATGTTCTCCGCGCCCAGGTAGCTCACGCCGGCCTTCTCGGCGCGGTCCCACGGGGTCAGCCCCTCGGGCGTGTTGTGGTCGAAGTAGTCGCGGGCGGCCATGTCGGCGCTGTGCGCACGGGCCAGCGCGACCAGCTTGGCGTCGTTCTTGACCGGACCGCAGCCCGCGCTCGCCCGCTCCTCGTTGACCGCCGCGAGCACCTTGTCCTCGGGGCCGCTCGACGGGGTCGGCGTGCTCGTGCTCGGGGTGGCGGCGGGCTTGCTCGGCGAGGCGGTCGCGCTCGGGGTGCCGGCCGCGCTCGTGGTCGGCGCGCTCGGCACCGCGCTCGCGGAGGACGTGGCGTCGGCGCTCGCGGTGGGCAGCGCGGTGCGGCCGGTGGTCGCCGCACCCGGGAGCAGGCTTCGGGACGCCTCGTCGCCGGTGCGGTCGGCCCCGGCGGCGCCCGACGGGCCGGACCCGTCGGCGCCGTGCCCGGGCAACGGCCCGTCGGCACCGGCGACCCGGCTGCCGGAGGACTCGCCCGCGCGGTCCGAGACGACCAGACCGGCCACCGTCCCGCCGAGCGCGAGGAGGGCCAACAGGGCGAGCAGAGGAGCGACGCGTCGACGTCGGGCCCTCGCGCGTCGTCGACGCGGGCGGGCCGGGGTCGAGGAGGTGCGGCTGTGCCGGGCCATGGAGGGTTGAGTCACCTTCCGGCAGGGGATATCAGTTCACCCGAACGGGTGTCGTGCCGGAGTGACTCTAGGGCACGGCCGTCCGGAGTTGGCGGACAACCGGAATCTTCTTGACGGTGGAGGTCGAAAGATGATCTCGTACACCCAGCACGACAGCCGTCACCCCAGTCCGCGGTCGAACCGCGTTTGATCGGGTGAAGGTCTCGTTATCGTGCCGTTATGATATTGACCTCCTGCGTTTTTGGTGCGACGCTGGAAGCCCGCGCACCCTATCAGGAGCCTTGCGGCCGGGTGCCACATTTAGACCCGCGAATCTGCGTGGTCATTCATTTTCAGCGTGGAGGACCCTCTCATGGCGAAGGCGCTTCTCGGTTACGTCGGTGGCCCCGATCCCCGACTGCTCGCCGAGAATCGACGGCTCCAGCAGCGTGTTCGTGACCTGGAAACGGAACTTGTCCGTGCCCAGGAGCGTAACGACGCGCTCAACGCCGCCGCTTCGGACGAGCTGCTTGCCGGCTTCGACGTCTCCGCGGCGGCGGAACCCGCGCTTTCGCGAGCGTAGGTCCGCGCAAGCGATAACCAGGGACGCCGGAAGGCGTCCCTTTGTCGTTTCCGCAGTGGTTCCGAACCGCAGTGGGTGCCCGAACCACCCGATCCGAGAACCCGGTTGCCTTTGCGAACCCGGTTTTCCCCGGTTTTCGGAGCGTTGCCGCTCTCCCGTGAGTCCCGCGCGACCCCTGCGGCGCGCGCCACGATCCGCGCGCCCGGTACCTCGGTCTTCCCCCTGTGCCCGTCCCCGCCATGCCCCCTTGCGCCCACCCACTCGCTTCCAGCGGTTGATACCCCCATCCGGGGCACCCGACACGCCGTCGGAGGGACCGACCGGACGAATCGCCCGAGCACCCCCGACTACTCTTTCGTCGCGTGCACCTGAAGAGTCTGACACTGCGTGGCTTCAAGTCCTTCGCGTCGGCGACGACGCTGCGCTTCGAGCCCGGGATCACGTGCGTCGTCGGGCCCAACGGCTCCGGCAAGTCGAACGTGGTCGACGCGTTGTCGTGGGTGATGGGCGAGCAGGGCGCCAAGACGTTGCGCGGCGGCAAGATGGAGGACGTCATCTTCGCCGGCACCGCCGGCCGACCGCCGCTCGGGCGCGCCGAGGTGAGTCTGACCATCGACAACGCGGACGGCGCGCTGCCCATCGACTACTCCGAAGTGACCATCACCCGACGGATGTTCCGCAACGGCGGATCCGAGTACGAGATCAACGGCAGCACCTGTCGTCTGCTGGACATCCAGGAACTGCTCTCCGACTCGGGTATCGGCCGGGAGATGCACGTGATCGTCGGCCAGGGGCGGCTCGACTCGGTGCTCCAGGCCGATCCGGCCGGCCGGCGGGCGTTCATCGAGGAGGCCGCGGGCGTACTCAAGCACCGCAAGCGCAAGGAGAAGGCGCTGCGGAAACTGGACGCGATGCAGGCCAACCTGAACCGGGTGCAGGACCTGACCAACGAGCTGCGCAGGCAGCTCAAGCCGCTCGGGCGGCAGGCCCAGGTGGCCCGGCGGGCGGCGGCGATCCAGGCGGATCTGCGGGACGCGCGGCTGCGGCTGCTCGCCGACGACCTGGTGACGCTCGAGCGAGCGCTGGCCGAGGAGGTCGCGGACGAGGCCGCGTTGCGCGAGCGGCGGACCGCCGTGGAGCGCGAACTCGGGGCGGTCCAGGTGCGCGAGGCGCATCTGGAGGCCGAGATGCGGTCGATGGCGCCGCGGCTGGCCCGGGCGCAGGAGACCTGGTACGCGCTGTCCGCGCAGGCCGAACGGGTGCGCGGGACGGCGGGGCTGGCGCGGCAGCGGGTCAGGCACGCGACCTCGGCGCCCGCCGACGAGCGGCGCGGGCGCGACCCGGAGGAGATGGAGCGCGAGGCGGAGCGGATCCGCGAGCAGGAGGCGGAACTCGCCGCCGCGCTCGAGTCCGCGCAGGTCGAGCTGGCCGAGACGGTGGAGCGGCGCGGCGAGTTGGAGCGCGCCCTGGTCGAGGAGGAGCGCCGGCTCAAGGAGGTCGCCCGGGCGCTGGCGGACCGCCGCGAGGGGTTGGCCCGGCTGGTCGGCCGGGTCGGCGCCGCGCGCAGCCGGGTGGCCGCGGCGGAGGCCGAGATCGGTCGGCTTGTCGGCTCCCGGGACGAGGCACACGAGCGCGCGGCCGCCGCGCAGGAGGAGTACGAGCTGCTCCGGCTCGGGGTCGAGGGCGCTCCGGAGGACGGCGCGGGGTCCGGACTCGCCGCGATCGAGGCCCGGTTGGGCACGGCCGAGGAGGCGCTGGCCGAGGCCGAGGAAGCGCTGACGGCCACCCGCGACGCGGAGAAGGAGGCCGAGCGGGAGCGCTCGGCGGTCACCGCGCGCAAGGAGGCGCTGGAGTTGGGGCTTCGGCGCAAGGACGGTACGGGCGCGCTGCTCGCGGCGGGGGACCGGCTGTCCGGCGTGCTGGGCACCGTGGCCGCGCTGGTCACCGTCGAGCACGGCGCCGAGCAGGCGGTCGCGGCGGCCCTGGGCGCGGCCTCGGACGCGATCGCGGTGACCGGCGTGCAGCCGGCCGTGGAGGCGTTGCGGCTGCTGCGCAAGGACGACGCGGGCCGGGCCGCGTTGCTGCTCGGCGGGGTCGCGGCGGCGGGGCCGGCGGCCGGTGGGTCGGCGCGGTGGCCGGCGCTGCCGGCGGGCGCGGTGTACGCGGCGGGTCTGGTGTCCGTACCCGAGCAGTTGCGCGGCGCGGTGGCCGGGCTGCTCGATCGGGTCGCGGTGGTGGAGGATCTCGCCGCCGCCGCGGACCTGGTGCGGGCGCTGCCCGGGGTGCGGGCGGTCACCCGGGCGGGCGATCTGGTCGGCGAGGGTTTCGCGCACGGCGGGTCGGCGAGCGCGCCGAGCCTGCTGGAGGTGCAGGCGGCGGTGGACGAGGCGGCCGAGCGGCTGGCCGAACTGACCGAGCGGTGCGCGCGGCTGACGGACGCGCTGGCCGACGCGGTGGCTGCCCGGCGCGAGGCGGCCGGCGCGGTCGAGCGGATCACGGCACAACGGCGCGAGGCGGAGCACAAGGCCGCGGCGGCGGCACAGCAGTTGGGCCGGCTCGGCGGCCAGGCCCGGGCGGCGGCCGGCGAGGCGGAGCGGCTGGCGGGCGCGGTGGCCGCGGCCGAGGCGGCGCGGGCCCAGGAGGAGCTCGAGGCCGAGGAACTGTCGGCGCGGCTGGAGGCGGCCGAGGAGTACAACGCGGCCGAGGGTGACCAGGAGCCGGACACCGCCGAGCGGGACCGGCTCGCGGGCGGTGCGAGCGCCGCGCGGCAGGCCGAGATGGAGGCCCGGCTCGCGGTGCGCACGCACGAGGAGCGGGTGCGCTCGCTTGCCGGGCGGGCCGACGCGCTGGACCGGGGCGCGCGGGCCGAGCGCGAGGCGCGGGCGAGCGCCGCCCGGCGGCGGGAGCGGATGGCGGTGGAGGCGCGGGTCGCGGGCGCGGTGCTCGCGGGCACGGAGGTACTGCTGCGCCACGTCGAGGCCTCGTTGGCGCGCGCCGGGGCGGAGCGTGACGCGGCGGAGGGCGCCCGGGCCGCGCACGAGGCGGAGCTGGCCCGCGAGCGCGGCAGGTCCCGCGCGTTCGCCGCCGAGTTGGAGAAGCTGACCGACTCGGTGCACCGCGACGAGATGCTGCGGGCGGAGAAGCGGCTGCGGGTCGAGCAGTTGGAGGCCAGGTCCCTGGAGGAGCACGGGATCGAGGCCGAGGGCCTGTTGGCCGAGTACGGCCCGGACCAACCCGTGCCGCCGTCGCCGCCGGCCGAGGGCGAGGAGCGCGACCCCGACTCGCCCGAGGCGCTGCCGCGGCCCTACGTCCGGGCCGAGCAGGAGAAGCGGCTGCGCGCCGCGGAGAAGGCGCACGTGCAACTGGGCAAGGTGAACCCGCTCGCGTTGGAGGAGTTCGCCGCCCTGGAGGAGCGGCACAACTTCCTGGCCGAACAGTTGGAGGATCTGAAGAACACCCGCCGCGACCTGATGACCGTGGTCAAGGAGGTGGACGAGCGGGTCGAGCAGGTCTTCACGGCGGCGTACCACGACACCGCGCGCGAGTTCGTGGGCGTGTTCGCCCGGCTGTTCCCCGGCGGCGAGGGTCGGCTGATCCTGACCGATCCGGACGACATGCTGAGCACCGGCATCGAGGTGGAGGCCCGGCCACCGGGCAAGAAGGTCAAGCGGCTGTCGCTGCTCTCCGGCGGCGAGCGCTCGCTGACCGCGGTGGCCCTGCTGGTGGCGATCTTCAAGGCCCGGCCCAGCCCGTTCTACGTGATGGACGAGGTCGAGGCGGCGCTGGACGACATGAACCTCCAGCGGCTGATCGGGATCTTCGCGGAGCTGCGGGAGAGTTCGCAGCTCATCGTGATCACCCACCAGAAGCGCACGATGGAGGTCGCCGACGCGCTGTACGGCGTCTCGATGCGCGGCGACGGGGTGACCACGGTGATCAGCCAGCGGCTGCGGCAGGAGGACCGGCGGGTCGCGTCCGAGCACGCGGAGCCGATGAGCGGGGTCGTCGCGGGCGGCTGAACACGAACGGCGGCCACACCCCGGTCGAGTCGAGGGTGTGACCGCCGCCGTGCGCGGGGCGCCGGGCTACTCGGCCGGCACGTTGCGCGGCATCACCTTGTCGTTGAACAACTGCAGGCTGGCCCAGCCCGCGTCGATCGGCAGGCCGCCGACCAGGGGGTGCAGGATCAGCGCGTCGGTCAGGCCGCCGGCCTGACCTATCTCGACGCACTCGTCGGGGGTGAGGCAGCAGTAGATGCCCTCCTCGCGCAGCGCGGCGACCGTGGTGGCCGAGGACTCGACCACCGACGCTATGTCGGGGGTCTGCCAGCCGGCGTACGTGGTGGCCTCGTGCAGGAAGTACTCGCCGTACTCCGCCCACGCCTTGTCCGGATCCTCGGTGCAGAAGATCATCCGGGTCTTGACCGGGGGCAGGATCGCGAAGCCGCCCTCGAAGCCCTCCTCGGCGGCGAGCTCGTAGTAGTACTGCTCGAGCTCCGGAATCGGTGCCGCGGCGTAGAACGGCAGGCGCAGCCGGACCGCGCGGCGTACGGACGCCTTGGCGGTGCCGCCGACCATGACCATCGGGTGCGGGTCGGTGAACGGCTTCGGGGTGACCCGGACGGTGGTGCCGCGGTACTCGAACGGCTCGCCGGTCCACGCCTTGAGCAGCGTCTCCAGCACCTCGTCCTGGATCTTCCCGCGCCGCTTCCAGTCCTTGCCCAGCGCCGCGTACTCCTCGGGCCGGTAGCCCAGGCCGGCGACCAGGGAGAGTCGGCCGCCGCTGATGTTGTCCAGGACCGCGATGTCCTCGGCCAGCCGGATCGGGTCGTACAGCGGGGCGAGCAGCGCGCAGACGATCACGCCGATCCGCTCGGTGGCGCCGAAGATCGCGCCCGCGGTGCTCAGCGGGGAGGGGCTCCACGCGTTGTCCGCGCCGTGGTGTTCCTCGAGGCTGATCATGTCGAACCCGTTCTTGTCCGCGAAGGCCGCCATCTCGACGGTGGCCCGATAGCGCGCGGACATCTCCTGCCGGTCGAGACCGGGGAGGACCTGGTTGAACCGCAGATTCGTGACAGCCATGGAGCGTGAACACCTTCCGGGTCGAGCCGAAGCCGTCTCGGGCACGTGTCATCCGCCGGACGGTGCTTGGCCCTGGCAAGCTATCTGACGCAGTGTCAGGATTCAACGGTCTTCCGGTCACGGCCGGGCGGTCGGACGCGGACCCGCCGGGAGCGGCCGGTCGCGGTTCGCGGCCGGGCCGTCTGGGAGACTGGAGGTCCTATGGAGACTGTGATCCTGATCGTCGTCATTGCCCTCGTCGTCCTCGGCGCCGCCGGCTGGTTCGTGGTCGGCTCGCGCCGCAAGGGCGTGCCGCCGGCGCCGCCGCGCACACCGGTCGAGCCGGGTGTCGGCGACGAGGCCGCCCCGCCCGTCGAAGCGCCCCGGCGCACCGTGGACACGGTCGATCTGCCGGAGACGTCGGTCGTCGTGCCGGCGGAGCCGGAACTCGTTCCGCTGGAGGTGCCCGAGCCCACGGCCGGGCGGCTGGTCCGGCTGCGCGCCCGGTTGGCCCGCTCGCAGACCACGCTCGGCAAGGGCCTGTTGGCGCTGCTGGCGCGCGAGCACCTGGACGAGGACACCTGGGAGGAGATCGAGGACACCCTGCTGACCGCCGACGTCGGCGTGGCGCCCACGCAGGAGCTGGTCGAGCGCCTTCGTACCCGGGTCAAGGTGCTGGGCACCCGTACGCCCGCCGAGCTGCGCGCGCTGCTGCACGAGGAACTGCTCACGCTGCTGGGCCCCGACCTGGACCGCACCCTCAAGACCGCCCGGCACACCGGCGGCGAGGGGGGCGACCGTCCGGCCGTGGTGCTCGTGGTCGGCGTCAACGGCACCGGCAAGACCACCACGACCGGCAAGCTCGCCCGGGTCCTGGTCGCGGACGGCCGCAGTGTGGTGCTCGGTGCCGCGGACACCTTCCGGGCCGCCGCCGCCGACCAGTTGCAGACGTGGGGCGAGCGGGTGGGCGCGCACACGGTGCGCGGGCCGGAGGCGGGCGACCCGGCCAGCGTCGCGTTCGACGCGGTCAAGGAGGGCATCGCCGAGGGCGTGGACACGGTGCTCGTGGACACCGCCGGCCGACTGCACACCAAGACCGGCCTGATGGACGAGCTGGGCAAGGTCAAGCGGGTGGTGGAGAAGCACGGTCCGGTGGACGAGGTGCTGCTCGTCCTGGACGCCACCACCGGTCAGAACGGTCTGGTCCAGGCCCGGGTGTTCGCCGAGGTGGTGGCCATCACCGGCATCGTGCTGACCAAGCTGGACGGCACCGCCAAGGGCGGCATCGTGATCTCGGTGCAGCGCGAGTTGGGCGTGCCGGTCAAGCTGATCGGCCTCGGCGAGGGTCCCGACGACCTGGCGCCGTTCGAGCCGTCCGCGTTCGTGGACGCGTTGATCGGCGACTGAGCGGGTTCGACGTGCGACGCCGGGCGGGCCGACACGGCCCGTCCGGCGTTTTCGGGTTCGGACCCGGGCGGCGTCAGGACGCCAGCCACAGTCCTCGGCCGGTCGACGACGCGTCCTCGCGGTGGCACGCGTAGGCCAGTGTGCCGAGCAGCAGGCGGGCTTCCGGGAGCGCCGGGTCGCCGCTCTCGGGCGGGCGGATCCACTCCACCGGGCCGAGCATGCCCATCGGCGACGGCGGCGCGAACACGTAGTCGCCCTCGCCGTGGCAGCGCAGGTCCAGGACGGCGTCGTCCCAGCCCATCTGGTAGAGCAGGTGCGGCAGTTCGGCCGCCGCGCCGGGGGCGACCAGGAACGCGACCCGCCCGGTCGGCGTGGCCAGCACCGGGCCCAGCGGGGTGCCCATGCGCTCCAGTCGGACCAGCGCCCGAGTGCCCGCCCGACGGGGCACGCTGATCGCGTCGAAGACCCGACCGGTGGGGACCACGACCGTGCTGTCCGGCCACTGCGACCACAGGTAGCGCACCGCGGCCGGCGACGCGGTGGCCCGCTCCGACCAGCGCGGGTCCGCCGGGTGCATGCCGGGCGCGGCACACGTGACGCGGCCGCACGAACAGTGGGTGCCGCGTCCGTCGCGCACCAGGTGCGCGCCCTGGGCCACCGGCCAGCCGCGCTCCTCCGCGAACTCGGCCACCGCCTGCCACAGTGCGGCCCGCGTACGCCGGCGCGATCCGAGCATGATGTCCATGTCCTCCCCAACGGCACTCATTACTTTTGGTTACGCTGTGACCGCATAAGGTCATCTCGACGGCCGTCGGCTCCGCGCGGTATGAACAGGACCGGCAGTCGTCGTCGACGCTGTGTCGACGATCAGTCAAACGCCGGTTCCCCCCTGGCGCGTCCCGGGCGCGTGGGGTGGCGAAGCCTGGCGTTTACCGCATCGACCGACGCCTGCGCGCGAGTTGCGAATACGTTCGGCGAACGGGCCTGCGCGTACGGTTCCCATCGGGGCCCGACGCCTGACCGGCCGGACCGCTGAGGGCATGGGGGCGATGCGGTGGCGACGACGCGAACGCGGGACGGTGGGTCCGCGGACGAACACGAGCCGGACGGCGGGCGGCAACCCAACGACCGGCTCGGCGCGTGGTTCGCCCGCAGCGGGTGGTCGAAGGGCGAACTGGCACGCCAGGTGAACCGGCACGCGCGGGCGATGTCGGCCCCCCACGTGAGCACCGACACCTCGCGGGTGCGCCGCTGGCTGGACGGGGAACAACCGCGCGAGCCGATACCGCAGATCCTGGCCGAGTTGTTCACCCGGAGGTTCGGCCGGGTGGTCAGCATCGACGAGTTGGGCCTGCGCGAGCCGGACGAGCCGCACGGCGACTTCGGCGTGGACCTGCCCTGGACGTTCGAGACCGTGGTGGAGATCCTCGGCGAGTACACCCGGGGCGATCTGCTGCTGGGCCGACAGGAGTTCGTCGGCCCGGCGCTGCGCCTGGCGGCGGGCCGCGACCTGGTCGAACCGCTCCAGCGCTGGTCGGCGCCGCTGCCCGCGACGCCGACCGCGGCGCCGGCGCCGATCGGGGTCGGCAACGGTTCGCGGCCGGCTCGCCCGATGCGGCTGCCGGCCGCCGCGACCGAACACCTGCGCGACTCGGTGCGGTTGTTCCGGCGCTGGGACATGCAGGGCGGTGGCGGGTTGCGGCGCAAGGCGGTGATCGGACAACTCAACGCGCTCACCGACCTGTTGCGCGCCGAGCAGTCGGCCGCCATGCGGTCCCGGCTGCTCGGCCTGACCGCCGAACTCGCGTTGCTCGCCGGGTGGATGTCCTACGACACCGGGCTGCAACCGGGCGCGCAGAAGTACATGGTGCTCGCGCTGCACGCCGCGAGGGAGTGCGACGACGCGCCGTTCGGGGCCAATGTGCTCGGGGTGATGTCCCGGCAGATGATCCACTACGAGCTGCCCGAGGACGCGCTGGAGTTGATCCACCTGGCCCAGTACGGCAGCCGGGACACCGGTGGAGCCGGGCTCCAGGCGATGTTGTGCGCGCTGGAGGGGCGTGCGTACGCCGCGCTGGGCGACGCGGATCGATGTAGGCGCGCGCTGGGCCTGGCCGAACAGGCGCTGGCCGACAGCCGGCCCGGGACCGAGCCGGACTGGATCCGCTACTTCGACCGGGCCGAACTGCTCGCCGAGAGCGGGCACGCGTATCGCGATCTCGCCTACACCCGGCCGGCGTTCGTGACCCCCGCCGGGGAGCGGCTGGGCGAGGCCGTACGGCTGCTGCGGGGCACCGACGAGTTCGTCCGCAGCCTCGCGCTCGCCCGGGTGGGGCTGGCCACGGTGTTCCTGATCGAGAACGACCCGCCGGCCGCGGTCGAGCAGGCCGGCGCGGCGCTGGAGATCGCCTCCCGGGTGCGGTCGGAGCGGCTGATCGTGCGGCTGCGCCGCACCGTCGAGGCGCTGGCCGGGCGCTTCCCGGCCGATCCCGCGGTACGCGAGCTGGCCGCCCGGGTGGCCCGCGAGTTGCCCGAGGCGCCGTTCCCCACCGCGTGAGGCGCGTCGGCCCCCGCCCGCGCGAGGCGGACGGGGGCCGAACGGTGGAAGGCGGGACTACTTCAGCCCGACCCGGTCCATGAAGAAGACGCCGGTGTTGTACTGCGCGACGCCGGTGACCTTCTTGTTGAACAGGACCCCGATCGAGGACTCGGCGTACGTCCACACCGGCAGGTCGGCGGACATCGCCTTCTGCAGATCCGAGTAGGCCTGCTTGCGGATGGTCGGGTCGGTCGAGTTGCGGCCGGTCACCAGGGCCGCGTCCACCGCCGGGTTGTTCCAGCCGATGAAGTTGGTCGGGCTCTTGGAGAACCAGTTGTTGAAGGCCAGCGGCTCGGGGTCGACCAGCCACTGCTGGAAGAGCATCGCCTGGAAGTCGCGGCGGAACGCGTACTTCTCGATGTAGGCGCCGATCTCCAGCGGTTCCAGCTTCATCGAGACGTTCTTGTACTCGGCGAGCTGGGTCTGCATCCACTCGGCGACCTTGACCGAGGACGGGTTCTGCGGGAGCAGGTAGTTGAACTCGACCTTCTTGCCGTCGCGTTCGAGCTCGTCGAAGAGCTGCTTGGCCTTGGCCTTGTCGGGCGCGGCCTGCGCGCTCGCCGCGTCGTAGAACGGCGACTTCTGGGCGAAGTAGCCCTTCGCGGGCACGTAGCCGTTGGCGAGGGTCTTGGGGATGCCGGCCGGGTCCAGGGCGAGGGTGATCGCCTGCCGTGCCCGCGGGTCGTCGAACGGCGGCTTGGTCATGTTGAACTGGATCATCTGGCCGCCGTCGACCGAGCGCTGGACGACGCCGATCGACTTCTCCGCCAGCGCGATGGTGGCGTTGTCGGAGCTCAGGAAGATGTCCGCGCCGCCGCTGTTGACGGTGTTGTACTGCTGCTTGACGTCCGGCACGTTCTTGATGGTCAGCTTGTCCAGCTTGGGCAGACCCTTGTCCTTCTGCCAGTAGTTCTCGTTCTTGACGTAGACCTGCTGGCTGCCGCGGGTCCAGCTCTCCAGCTTGAACGGTCCGGCGCCGACCGGCTTGTTGCGGTACTCGTCCGGACCCTTGGCCAGCGACGCGGGCGACGCGATGTAGGTCAGGTCGATCGCGATCGCGCGGTCCAGGTTGGCGTTCGGCATGCCCAGCGGGGTGATCTCCAGCGTGGTCCCGTCGACCACCTTGCTGGTCAGCCCCGCGGCTATCTGGCGGTGCTGGGACTGGGTCTCCGCCTTCGCGTGCATGTCCCAGTTGAACTTGACCGCCTCGGCGTTCAACGGCGTGTTGTCGGAGAACACGACCCCCGGCCGGAGCTTGAGCTGCCAGGTCTTGCCGTTGTCCGAGGTGGCCAGGCTCGCACCGAGGTGCGGCTTGACCGAGTTGTCCGTCGCGTCGATGTAGAACAGCGGGTCGTACAGCGCCGCCAGGCGCGGCTCGTCCGCCACCGCGACGGAGGCGGCCTTGAACGGGTCGAGCGAGGCGGAGTCCTGGACGGCCAGCATGGTCATGCTGCCGCCGGATTTGGCCTCGCCCTGGACGGTCGACTGTTTGCCGCCCGAGGAGCCGGAGTCGTCCGATCCGCCACACGCGGTGGCCGTGATACCGAGGACCACCATCATCGAGACGAGAGTCGTGCGACGTGCGGTCGTGCGTCGTGCAGACAACGTTCTTGCCACCTCCGCCGGGAACAACACAAGTGGTGCCGGGAGCCATGAGCTGTGGAGCGGGCACTGCCGAATCGGTACTGCGTGCGGCACACCGTAGGTCCACTCGGCGCAACTTGCACGACCTGTAAGCCGATCTGTTACATCGTTACAGACAGTTGTCGAATCGTGTCGGGAGGCCGGTAGTTCCCGGCCTCCGCGAGGCGGCCGGGAAGCCCGCTCGCGGATCGCGAACGGGCCTCCCGGACACCCGAGGTGACGGTGCGTCGGATCAGCCGGAGGTGATCCGGGACCGGTGTTCGGCTACTTCAGGCCGACCCGGTCCATCAGCATGCCACCGTCCTGCACACCCACCACACCCACGGCCCTGGGGCCGGAGATGATGTTGGTGACCGCTTCCTGGTAGGCGAGCATCGGCAGGTCCTTGACGAGCGCCTTCTGCAGGTCGGAGTAGGCGGCCTTGCGCGCCGCCTCGTCGGTGGTGGAGCGGCCCTTGATCAGCGCCGCGTCCGCCTCGGGGCTCTTGTATCCGGTGAAGTTCAACGGGGTCTGCGAGAACAGGCTGTTGAACAGCACCGGTTCCGGGTCGCTGGACCAGATCTGGTAGAGCGCCGCGGTGTAGTTCTTCTGCACGGTCAGTCGCAGGTAGTAGCTGGCGACCTCGGCCTTGTCGAGCTTGACCTCGACGTTCTTGAACGCGTTGAGCGCGGTCATGGTGTACTCGGAGGTCGCGTTGGAGGTCGGGTTCTCCGGGACCAGGTAGTTGAACTTGACCGGCTTGCCCTCGGCCGCGAGCTCGTCGAAGAGCTTCTGCGCCTCGACCTTGTTCGGACTCGGCTGCGCGGCGGTGGGGTCGGTGAAGGTCTTGCCGCTGTGGAAGATGCTCTTGGCCGGGGTCGCCGTGCCCGCGTACATCTTCTGGTTCAGGTCGACCGGGTCGAGCGCGAGCGCGACCGCACGACGCGCGCGAACGTCGTCGAACGGCGCCGTGGAGGTGTTGAAGACGATCATCTGGCCGCCGTCGAGGGTGAACGGCGTGACGCCCAGGCCCCCTTCCTGCGCGGCCTTGGTCTTTTGCGAGTCGATCGTGAAGGTGATGTCCGCGCCACCGGCCTTGATCGTGTCGACCTGCTGCTTGACGTCGTTGACCACCTTGATGGTCAGCGTGTCCAGGTAGGGCTTGTCCGGTCCCTGCCAGTAGTTCGGGTTCTTCTCGAACACCATCTGGCTGTCCCGGGTCCAGGTCTTGAGGACGAACGGACCCGCGCCGACCGGCTTTTCGCCCTTGGGGTCGGCCGCGTACTGCTTGGGCGACTCGATGTAGGACAGCTCCGAGGCGACCGTGCGGTCGAAGTTCGCGTTCAGCATCGGCAGGGTGATCCTGAGTGTCAGCGGGTCGGCCACCTCCAGCCCCAGGCCGGTCGCGGCCGGGCGGTGCTGGCTGAGCACCTCCGGCTTGGCGTGCATCTCCCAGTTGAACTTGACCGCGGCGGCGTCGAGCGGGGTGCCGTCGCTGAACTTGACGTTCGGCTTGACCTTGAGGGTCCAGACCTTGCCGCCGTCGTCGCTCTTGAGGCTCTCGCCGATCTGCGGGACCACCTTGTTCTGCGTGTTGTCCACGTAGAACAGCGCGTCGTAGACGGCGAGCATGCGGTTGAGGTCGGTGACCGCCGCGTAGGACGCGTTGAACGGCGTCATGCTGCGCGCGTCGGACACGGTGAGCAGGGTCAGGTTGCCGCCCTTCTTGGCGCCCGCGGACGCGTTCGGGTCGGCCTTGCCGCCGCCGGCGTCGTCCCCGCCGCCACACGCGGCGAGGGTCAGGGCGAGTGCGGAAACGCCGGCGATGGCCGCCGCGCGCTTTCGTGCGTTGTTGCCGAGGTTGTTGCTCATGTGACTCCTCCGTTGTCACAAGGCACATCCGATCCCCGTTCGGATCGGGTGTGATGGTGCGGTGGTGCACGGCCGGGTGGTGTGCGCGACGCCGAGGACACCGGGGCGCGCCGGCCACCCGGCCGGGTCTGTGGGGGTCAGCCGCTCATCAGCGCCGCCCGATGGCGTCGAAGTGGATCAGGCCGTCGTTGAAGAGCTGGATACCGGCCAGATCGGCCCGGTGTACCGCGCCGATGACCGCCGACGAGTAGACCCAGAACGGCAGGTCGCGATTCACCTGGTTCTGCAACCGGGTGTAGGCGTCCCGCCGCGAGGACGCGTCGGTGGATCGCCGACCGTCCTCCAGAGCGGCGTCCACGACGTCGTTCGCGTAGCCGGTGATGTTGCTCAACCCGGCCTTGCTGTACAGGAATTGATAGATCGTCGGCTCGACGTCGTCGGCCCAGAGCTGACATACGGTGGCGTCGAAGTCGTTGCCCGCCAACCGGGTCACCAGCGAGGCCATGTCGGTGACCTCGACGATCACGGTGACGCCCGGGTAGCCCTCCAGGGTCTGCCGGATGTAGTCGGCGGTGCCGCGCATCTTGGTGTTGTCGGGCACCAGGTAGCGGAAGACGAACGGTTTCTTCCCGTTGTTGGTGAGCTGCGCGAACAGCGCGCGGGCCTCCTCGGGCCGATTCTCCGGCGCGGCCAGGTTGACGTTCGCCAGCGGCGACGTGGCGTCGAAGATGCCGCGCGCCGATTCGCCCCGGCCGCCGTAGAAACGCCGGTTGATCTCGGCGCTGCTGAGCGCCAGCGCCACCGCCCGGCGGGCGGCCGGATCCTGGAAGGCCCCCTTGCGCACGTTGAAGGCGACCATCAGTCCGCCGTTGAGGCGGGTGTCCTCGGCGACCAGTCCGTCCGCGCGGGCCTGCGCCACGCTCTGCGGATCGGTGGTCAGGGTGAGGTCGGCCCGCTTCGCCCGGATCGACTTGTTCGCGCCCTCGACGTCCTTGTCCACCCGGAAGACCACCTCGTCGAGGTAGGGCCGATTCCGTTGCCAGTACTGGGGGTTGCGCTCCAACCGCAGCTCCTTGCCCGGCTCCCAGCTCTTCACCTTGAACGGGCCGGCGCCCACCGGCGCGTGCTTGAGCTCGTAGCGGCCGTCGGCGGTGGCGACCAGGCGTCGGGGCGCGACGAAGGAGAGGTTGCGCGCGATGGTGTGGTCGAAGTTGGCGTTCGAGGAGGGCAGTTCGATCCGCAACTGGAGCGCGGAGACCTCGGTCAGCAGCACCCCGCGCAGCGGACCACCGACCAGCGAGCGCACCGCGGGGTCGCGGTGCGCCTCCCAGTTCGCCTTGACCGTGCCGGCGTCGAGCGAACTGCCGTCACTGAAGCGCACGTCGGGGCGCAGGGTCAGGGTCCAGATCCGCGCGCTCTGGTCGGAGGCCAGCGATTCGGCGAGCTTGGGGCGCACCCCGCCCGTGCTCGGATCGGTCCACACCAGGACGTCGTACAGCGCGGACAACCGGTTCGAGTCGGCGACGCTGGAGTAGGAGGCGGTGAACGGGTCGAGCCCGCGCTCCTCGCCGGGCATCAGGATCGTGACCGAACCACCGCGCTCGGGCTCACCGGAGGAACTCCCGGAGTCGGAGGAGTCCAAGCCGCAGCCCGCCGTCGCCAGCACCGTCGCCGCCGCGAGGGCGAGAGCGAGGGCAAGTCGGCGGCGCGGGCCGCGGCACGGTGGTCGTCTCGAGGGTGTCTTCGGGTGGGTTACCACTGCCGGCCTACCTACCTATCACTGTGGGGTTCGAACGTGCCTCGTGCGTCGGTGCAGTCGTGCAGTCGTTCCGGAAGTGCGGTAGCGCTGTGGTGCGGCGGCTCGCGCCCGTCCCGCGGCGGAACCGGGTGCGTCCGCGTGGCGGGCGTGATCGGGCCCGGGGTTGCCGAGAGGCGTCCCGCCCGGGCACACGGGCCCGGGCGGGACGGGTGGATCAACTAGCCGGTGGTGCCGATCCGGTCCCACAGGATGGCGCCGTCGTTGGCCAACTGGATGCCGGTGATCCTGGGGCTGTAGACCGCGGCGGTGACCGCTTCCTGGTAGACCCAGAACGGCATGTCCTTGTTCACCTGCAGCTGTACACGCGTGTACGCGTCGCGTCGCTGGGCGGGGTCGGTCGTCCTGCGCGCGTCCTCGAGCGCGGTGTCGACCGCCTGGTTCTCGTAATTGCTGTTGTTCGGCATGCTCTTGCTGTGCAGGAGATCGTAGATGCCCGGCTCCGGGTCGTCGATCCATTGCTGACCGAGAGCGGCCGCCCACTCCGTGTTGCCGCTGCGGACGGTCTTGACATAGGTCGCGATGTCGACGACCTTGACCTCCATCTCGACGCCGGGGTAGGTGTTCAGGACCTGCTTCATGTACTCGGCGACCCGGATCGACGCGGGGGCCTGCGGCACCCAGTAGGTGAACTTGAGCGGCTTGGTGCCGCCCGCCGTCACGTCGTCGAAGAGCTCCTTGGCCCGCTTCGGGTCGTTCTCCGAGGCGGCGAGCTGGATGTTGGCCACGGGGGAGGACGCCGCGAAGATGCCCTTGGCGGGCGTACCCTTGCCGCCGAAGAACTTCTGGTTGATGTCGATCCCGTTGAACGCGTAGACGAACGCGCGGCGGGCCCGCAGATCCTTGAACGGCGCGACGCTGAGGTTGAACACGACCATCTGGCCGCCGTTCAGCCCGATGCGCGTCACACCCAGCTTCTTCTCCTCGGCCTGTGCCGTGGCGAGCGGGTCCACCGCGACGGTCAGGTCGGTCTTGCCCTCGTCGACCGCGGCTACCGAATGGTTGACGTCGGTGTCCACCGTGATGGTCAGGTTGTCCAGGTGCGGCAGACCCTTCTCGAGCTGCCAGTAGTCGGGGTTTCGGGTGTAGGTCTGCTTGACCCCCCGCTCCCACTTCACCAGCTTGTACGGACCCGCGCCGACCGGCTTGTCGCCGATTCCGGTGGGGCCGGCCCGAAGCGCGGTGGGCGAGGCGATGTAGGAGAGGTTGCGCGTCACCAGGTGGTCGAAGTTCGCGTTCTCGCTGACCAGCTTGATGTCGAGGGTGAGCGGGTCGGCGACGGTGAGCGAGAGGATCACACTCGCCGCGCCGCGCTGGAAGGAACCGACCTTGGGGTCCTTGTGGCGGTCCCAGTTGAACCGGACGGCCTCGGCGTCGAACACCGTGCCGTCGCTGAACTTCACGTTGGGCTTGAGCTTGAGTCGCCACGTGTCGGCCTTGGGGCCGTTGATCGTCAGCGACTCGGCGATCTGCGGGCGCACACTGCCGGTGGTGGGGTCCGCCCACACCAGCGAGTCGTAGAGCGCCTGCATGCGACTGCCGTCGGCGACGTTGACGTACGACGTGGAGAACGGGTCCAGGCTGGTGGAGTCGCCCGGGAGGCTCATGGTGAGCGAGCCGCCCTGCTTGGGCGTGCCCGCGGCCGACGGCTTGGTGTCGTCGTCGCCCCCGCAACCGGCGAGGACGGTGGCCAGTGCGGTCGCGACGACCAGCACGGTTATTCGGCGCCGGGGACGGGGAAGGCGCGTGGATCGAAGGGACAACGGGGAAGTACGAGTCACTGCAGGGCCAACCTTCACCTGACGGACCGCCCGGGCTTCCGTGGCCGGGCGGCGGACGTGCTTGGTGCCGGGTACGTCGGCCGACTCGGGGGGAGAGGGCGACGGCGCCCCGGGTGGAGCATGGTGGTGCGTCCGTGCGGCTGTGCTGTCGTGCGGTGGTGCGTGCTACTCGGGTGTCTGCGGCCCGGAGTCGAGACACGTGAAGGCCGGGAATCACGAAGGTGATTCCCGGCCTCCACGAACCGACTGGTAAGGGTGCCGTCCCTTTCTACTGCCTTCCGGCGATCTGGTCCATCAAGATCGGGTCACCGTTGTACTTCTGATGACCAGTCAGTCCTTTTTGCCGATGCGATCGAAGAGGAAGATGCCGTCGTTGCACAGTTGCACGCCGGTAACCCCGGAATGGAACACCCCCGCCACGACCGCCTCCTGGTAGACCCACAGCGGCATGTCCCGGTCCAACTGGAGCTGGAGCTGCGTGTAGGCGGCGCGGCGCCGGGACGGGTCGGTGGTGTTGCGGGCGTCGTCGAGCGCCCGGTCCACCACGTCGTCGCCGTAGAAGCAGCAGTTGCTCGGGCTGCCCCGGTGCAGGTACTGGTAGACCACCGGCTCGGGGTCGTCGGCGAGCAACTGGCTGACCTTGACGTCGAACGCCTCGGCCAGGTTCGAGCGCTTGACGAACTCGGAGAGGTCGGCGGTCTCCACGTCGAGCGCGACGCCGGGGTACCGCTCCAGCGTCTCCTTCAGGTAGCGGCCCAGTTCGTCGATCGCGGCGCTCTTGGGCGCGAAGAACTTGATCCGCATCGGCTTGGCGCCGTGCTCGGTCACCTTGCCGAACAACTCGGCGGCCTGTTGCGGCTTGTTCTCCGGCGCGGACAACTGCGGGTTGGCCAGCGCGTTGGCCTGGTTGAAGATGCCGCGCGCGGGGGTGCCCGTGCCGCCGTACACGCGCTTGTTGATCTCGTCGCTGCTCAGCGCCAGCACGATCGCGCGGCGCACCTCGGGGCTGGCGGTGGGGCCGCCGGAGGTGTCGAAGCTGAGCAACTGGCCGCCGGAGAGCGCGAGCGACTCGACGCCGATGCCCGCGTCGCGCGCGGCCTCGAGGGTGAACGCGTCGCTGACGTTGGCGACGTCGGCCTTGCCCTTCTTCACCTTGTCCACCGCCGCGCTGCCGGAGCCCTCGAAGCGGAAGGTGACGCTGTCCAGGAACGGCTTGGCCGGGCCCTGCCAGTAGGTCGGGTTCTTCACCAGGGTCAGGTGGTCGCCCTTGACCCAGCCGCCCTCGGGGAGCATGAACGGGCCCGCGCCGACCGGGTGTTCGGCCAGCTTGTCGACGCCCTCGGCGATCGCCTTGGGCGAGGCGATGAAGGACAGGCTGCGCGCGACCAGGCGGTCGAAGTTGCTGTTCGGCTTGTCCAGGATGATCCGCAGTTCGAGCGCGTCGGCGCCGATCTGGCTCTTCATGCCCACGGTGGCGTCCCGCTGCCGGGATTTGGTGGTGGGCACCGCGTGCGTGTCCCAGTTGATCTTGACGGACGCGGCGTCGAAGACCGTGCCGTCGGTGAACCTGAGGTTGGGCCGGATCCGCAGGCTCCAGATCTTGTTGCCGCCGCCCTCCACCGGGGCCAGGCTCTCGGCGAGCTGCGGCTGCACCGAGCCGGTGACCGGGTTCGTCCAGACCAGGCTGTCGTACAGCGCCGCCATCCGGTTTCCGTCCGCCTGCGCGGCGTACGAGGGCAGGAAGGGGTCGAGGCTGCGGGCGTCGGCGGTGGCCAGGATGTCCAGTGAGCCGCCGGCCCTGGGCGTGCCCGCGGCGCTGGGGATCTCACTCGACTCGGCACCACAGCCGGCCGCGGCCAGGAGGCCGATCGCCGCGATCACGGCGGCGGTGCGACGGCGTGCCCGAAGGGCGAAGGTTCGTGCGTGTGCCACTGGAAACGTCCTCAAGCGTGGAGCAGGCCGGCCGGAGGCCGGCTGCCGCGCGGTGAGCGCGGTCAGCGCCGTGAGGCTATAGGTCGACACGTGTCGCATCGTCGACGGGATGCCCGATTCGGCCCCCCATCGCCCGGCCCGGACACGCCCGTGTACGGACAGCGACGCGGTACGGCCGGGGTCGGCCGTACCGCGTCGGGTGTCGGTGCTCAGTCCCGCTCGGCAGTCTCGGCCCTGGTCGTGGACTTGGCCTCGGCCGCCGGCTCCGCCGCTGCCCCCGCTTCCGCTTCCGCCTCGGATTCGGCCGCGGCCTCGGCGGCCGGCTCGGACTCGGTCTCCGGCTTGGGCTCGACCTTCGGCTCGGCCTCGCTCCCGGATGTCGAGGTGACCTCGGCCTCGCTCCCGGACTCCGACGTGACCTCGACCCGGGCGTCGGCCTGGGCGTCGGCCTCTGCGTCGACCGCGGCGTCGGCCTTCGACCCGGCCTCGGCCGGCGCCTCGGAGGCGGCCTCGGCCTTCGGGGCGGGCTCCGCGGCCGAGACGGCGCGGTCGAACACGGCCGCCTCGCCCACCAGCGGGAAGTGACACGCGACCCGGTGCCCCGGCGCGATCTCGCGCAGCGTCGGCACGTGCGCGGCGCACTCGTCGCGCGCGATCGGGCAGCGGGTCCGGAACCGGCAGCCGCTGGGCGGGTTCATCGGCGAGGGGATCTCGCCCTTGAGCGAGGGGCCGGCCGGCGCCGCCGCGGGGTCCGGCGCGGGCACCGCGTCGAGCAGGGCGCGCGTATAGGGGTGCGCGGGGGAGTCGTAGATCGCCGCGGTGTCGCCGGTCTCGGCGATGGTGCCCAGGTACATCACCGCGACGTCGTCGCTGATGTTGCGCACCACCGCGAGGTCGTGCGCGACGAAGATCATCGACACACCGGTGCGGGTCTTCATCTCGTCGAGCAGGTCCAGCACCTGCGCCTGCACCGACACGTCCAGGGACGCCACCGGCTCGTCGCAGATCAGCAGGTCGGGATCGACCACCATGGCCCGGGCGATGGCGATCCGCTGGCACTGTCCGCCGGAGAACTGATGCGGACGCCGATCGGCGACCAGTTCCGGGTCCAGGCCCACCTGGCGCAGCACCGCCTCCACCCGCGGGCGGATCTCCTCGGCGGACAGGCCGGAGATGACCAGCCCCTCGGCGACGATGTCGAAGATCTTCCGACGCGGGTTCAGCGCCGAGATGGGGTCCTGGAACACCATCTGGATCCGCCGGCGCATGGTGCGCAGGCCGGCCTTGGGCAGCGTGGTCAGTTCCTGCCCGTCGAACCGGACCGAGCCCTCGGACGGCTTGGTCAACTGCAGGATGGCCCGGGCCAGCGTGGACTTGCCGCAGCCGGACTCGCCGACCAGACCGAGCGTACGGCCGCGCCCGAGCTCGAAGCTCACGCCCGCGACGGCGTTCATCATCCCGCCGGGCACCCGGAAGCGCTGCACCAGGTCGGTGACCGTGAGCAGCGGGTCGGTGCCGGTCGCGGGCTCGGCGGCGGGCTTGGTGTCCAGGGCGAGCGCGCCCGGCGCGGTGCCGTCGGCGGTCATGCGGAGGCCTCCTTGATCAGGGACGGCGGCCCGGTCGCGTCGTCCGCGGCGACGGCGAGGTCCTCGCCGACGGGGTGGTGGCAGGCGAACCGGTGCGTGCCCGGTTCCTCGCCCAACTCCGGCCGTTCGCTACGACACAGGTCGTCCGCCGCCGTGCACCGGGCCGCGAACGCGCAGCCGGACTTGAGCGTGACCAGGTCGGGCGGCGCGCCCGGGATCGCCCGCGGGCGCTGATCGCGGGGCACGTCCAGGCGCGGCACGGCGCCCAGCAGGGCCTCGGTGTAGCGGTGCCGGCGGTGGGCGAACAGGTCGGCGGTGGGCGAGTGTTCGACCATGCGGCCGGCGTACATCACGGCGATCTGGTCGGTCCGCCCGGCCACCACGCCCAGGTCGTGGCTGACCAGGATCATGCCCATGCCGCGTTCGGCCTGGATCTCCTGGAGCAGGTCGAGGATCTGCCGCTGCACGGTCACGTCCAGCGCGGTGGTCGCCTCGTCCGCGATCAGCACGTCGGGGTCGCACGCGAGCGCCATCGCGATGGTCACCCGCTGGCGCATGCCGCCGGAGAGCTGGTGCGGATACTGCCGGGCGCGCTTGACCGGCTCGGGGATGCCGACCAGCGTGAGCAGTTCGATCGCGCGCTCGCCGGCCTCCTTCTTGCCCATGCCCAGGTGCAGCCGCATCGACTCGGTGAGCTGGCGGTCGATCCGCAGCACCGGGTTGAGCGAGGTCATCGGGTCCTGGAAGACCATCGCGATCCGGTTGCCCCAGATCGTGCGGGCCTCCTTGCGCGGTACGCCGACCAGTTCGCGGCCGTCCAGGCGCACGCTGCCGTGGATGTCGGCGATCGAGGGGCAGATGCCCATCAGTGAGCGCACCAGCATCGACTTGCCCGAGCCGGACTCGCCGACCAGGCCGAGCGTCTCGCCGCGTTCGATGCTGAAGGAGACCCCGTCCACCGCCTTGAGCAGCCCGCGCGGGGTGTCCAGGTGGACCCGCAGGTCGGTGGCCCGCAGCAGTGGTGCGTCCGGCGTGGGCGAGCCGGTCGTCTTCGGCTCCGCCATGGTCACCACGCCACCTTCGCGCCGCGCGGCTGTTGGATCCCGTCCATGAGAGCGGTCCCGTCTGTGTGAGGGGGTCGAAGAACGGGATCGACGGCGGCCCTCGCGGTGAGGGCCGGCGCCGATCCCTCGGCTACAGCTTGGTGTCGCGGACGTCGAACTTCGCGCGCAGCCGGTCGCCGATGACGTTGAGCGAGAAGACGGTCAGGAAGAGCACGCCGCACGGCACGAACACCTGGGACGGATACAGCGAGAGGTCGTCCTTGGCGGCGTTGATCATGCCGCCCCAACTGGGCATCGGCGGCGGGATGCTCAGGCCGAGGAAGGACAGCGAGCCCTCCGCGACGATCAGCACCGCCATCACGATCACCGAGTACGACATCACCGCCGGGAACGTGTTGGGCAACAGTTCCTTGAAGATGATCCGACCCGGACCCGCGCCCATCGCCTTGGCCACGGTGACGTACTCGCGGTTGGACTGGGCGATCGCGCTCGCCTTGGTCAGCCGGGTGAAGCCGGGGATGGTCAACACGGCGAGACCGGCGGTGATGCTGGTCTGCGACGGCTCGTACACCGAGGACAGCGCGAGCAGCAGGATCAGCGGCGGGAAGGCGAGCAGCGCGTCGGAGAACAGGTCGATGATCATCTCGGTGACGCCGCGGAAGTAGGCCGCGACCAGACCGAGCAGACCGCCGATCACCACGCCGACCACGACCGACACCAGCGCGACGATCATCGACACGCGAGCGCCGAAGGCGAGCCGGGTCAGGTGACTGCGGCCGAGGCCGTCGGTGCCGAGGAACTCCGGCCAGGCCGCGAAGGGCTTCTGCTTCGCCTCGCCGAACGCCTTGCCGTACTCGTGCGGGAAGACGCCGGGGGCGATCAGGCTCAGCAGCGCGCCGAGCAGCACGACGCTCATCCACGCGATGGCGAACCAGAGCAGGATGCTGGGGCGCTTGCGGGCCTTGCCGCTCTTGGCCCGCTTGACCTGCGAGGGGCGCAGGCCGGTGGGTTCGGCGGCGCCCAGGGCGGGCTCGGGCGCGGTTTCGAGTGTGCTCATCGGGCCCTCACTCTCGGGTCGATGAGGGAGTAGCCGATGTCCACGAGCGTGTTGAGCAGCACGTAGATGATCGCGATCACCACGACCGTGCCCTGCACGACGGGGATGTCCTTGCCGTTGATCGCCTGGTACATGCCCTGTCCCAAGCCGGGGATGGCGAAGTAGGACTCGACGATGACCGTACCGCCGATCAATCGACCCAGGGTCAGGCCGGAGACGGTCAGCAGCGAGAAGGACGAGGGCCGCAGCGCGTGCCGGAAGAGCACGTACGGCGTGGACAGGCCCTTGGACCGCGCGGTCAGGATGAAGTCCTCCTGGAGCGTGGCGAGCATGTCGCTGCGCAACAGGCGTTGGAACTGCGGGATCTCCGCCAGGGCCAGGGCCAGGGCGGGCAGGAACGCGAACTCGATGTTCTTGGCGAAGTCGACCGAGATGTACTCCCAGCCCGTCGGCTTGAAGGCGAGCATCATGTTCGGGTTCGCGAAGAAGTAGACGAGGATGAACACGCTGACGAAGGTGGGGATCGACAGCAGGCCCGAGGAGAGCCCGCCGATCACGCGGTCGACGCGACCGCCCGCCTTCGCGGCCGTCCACACGCCCAGCGGCACGGCCACGGTCAGGGCCATGAGCAGGGCGAAGACGGCGAGTTCCAGGGTCACCGGGAACCGCTCGCTGATGCCGTCCATGACGGAGGTCCGGGTCTTCAGGGACTCCCCGAGGTCGCCGGTGAGCGCGTTGCCCACCCAGGTCACGTATCGGACGGGCAGCGACTTGTCGTACCCGAACTCGTGCTCCAGGTCCTTGAGGTCCTGCGGTGTGGAGCCGGGGCCGAGCATCTGGGCGACCGGTGAGCCGTCCACCAGGTCGGGCAGGGCCGTGGTCGCGAACGTGACCAGGAACAGCACCGGAATCAGGGCCAGCAACTTGCGACCGAGCAGGCGCAACACGACGGTGTCACCCCCTCTCGCTGGTCTGGTCGGTTGACGAGGTCTGTTGAACATTCCGTGCGGTGGCGCGTTCGCGCGAAACCGCCGAATCCCGGACAGGGCCGTTCACCTGTGGTGACACGTGCCTTGACGGGTCGTCAGTTAAGCGCGGTGATTAATTACGGCAGTGGGCGCGATCAATGTCAATGGATTCACCGCAACCGTTAGCGGGTCGAAAACGTCGGTCCCGAACCGGAGGGTTGCCCTCCGTCGGCACGTGTCGACCTGCGCGAATAAGGTGCGGAGGCCAACTAACTGACGGTGCGTCAGATGTCGTCGACGGGCTGTGTGTGGGTCGCCCGCCGCTCATCCGCCGGACACCGACACACGCGTCGCGCGCGCGACCCCGAGCCGCCTCGACCGCCCGACCCGTAGCCCCGCGCGAGCGGCGCGATCCGGCCGGCTCGGCGCGTGAGCGGACGTTCATCCGCCGGAAACACATGTGCGGCAAGCGTCACGTCGGCGAAACACGTCGCGCCACGGCGTGAAACCTCACACCCCGAAGCTCCTTCCCATGAGCTCCCGGAGGTCGGCCGGGGCCACGGAGAAGAGAGGCAGAGTATGGACACGGGTAACACCGCATTCGTACTCCTGAGCGCCGCACTGGTCATGCTCATGACGCCCGGGCTGGCGTTCTTCTACGGCGGCATGGTCCGCGTGAAGAGCGTCCTGAACATGCTGATGATGAGCTTCATCTGCCTGGCTGTCGTGACGGTGCTGTGGGTGCTCTACGGGTTTTCGATGACGTTCAGTACGGACGCCTTCGGCGGGCTGGTCGGCAACCTCGACTGGTACGGCATGCGCGACATCGGGGTCGCGGAGTTGTGGGACGGCTACACGATCCCGGTGACGGTGTTCGCGGCCTTCCAGCTCATGTTCGCGATCATCACCCCGGCGCTGATCAGCGGCGCCGTCGCGGACCGCACCAAGTTCACCGCCTGGGCCGTGTTCGTGGCGTTCTGGGTCACCCTGGTCTACTTCCCCATCGCGCACTGGGTCTGGGCCGCGGACGGCTGGCTGTTCGAGAAGGGCGTGATCGACTTCGCCGGCGGTACGGCGGTGCACATCAACGCCGGCATCGCCGCGCTGGCCCTCATCCTGGTGATCGGCAAGCGGGTCGGCTTCAAGCGCGACCCGATGCGTCCGCACAACCTGCCGCTGGTGATGATCGGCGCCGGCCTCCTGTGGTTCGGCTGGTTCGGCTTCAACGCCGGCTCCTGGCTCGCCGCGGACGGCGTCACCGGCCGGGCGCTGATCAACACCCAGATCGCCACCGCCGCGGCCATGCTCGGCTGGCTGTTCCTGGAGAAGATCCGCGACGGACACCTGACCACCCTGGGCGCCGCGTCCGGCGCGGTGGCCGGTCTGGTCGCGATCACCCCCGCGTGCGGTGCGCTCAGCCCGCTCGGTTCGATCGCGCTGGGTCTGGTCGCGGGCGCCGTCTGCGCCTGGGCGGTGGGCCTGAAGTACAAGCTCGGCTACGACGATTCGCTCGACGTGGTCGGCGTGCACCTGGTCGGCGGCATCATCGGCTCGCTCGCCCCCGGCTTCCTGGCCACCGGCCACATCCAAAACGATGCCGAGGGCCTGTTCTACGGTGGGGGCTTCGACCAGCTGGGCAAGCAGCTGATCGGCGTCGGTGCCGTCCTCGCCTACTCCTTCGTCGTCACCTTCATCCTGGGCACGGTCATTCACAAGACCATCGGCTTCCGGGTGTCCGAGGACGACGAGGTGGCCGGCATCGACCGGGTCGAGCACGCCGAGACCGGGTACGACTTCGCCGCACTCGGCGGTTCCACCCGACCGTCGGCGGGCATCGGCACCTCTACGGGCGCGGGCGCCGCGGCGCCCGCCGACACGAAGGTGGATGCGTGAAGCTCATCACGGCGGTGATCAAGCCGCACCGGCTCGACGACGTCAAGAACGCCCTCCAGGCGTTCGGCGTGCACGGCCTCACCGTGACCGAGGCGAGCGGCTACGGCCGGCAGCGCGGCCACACCGAGGTCTACCGAGGCGCCGAGTACCAGGTCGACCTCGTGCCCAAGGTCCGGATCGAGGTCGTCGCGGACGACGAGGACGCCGAGGAACTGCTGGACGTGCTGGTCAAGGCCGCGCGCACCGGCAAGATCGGGGACGGCAAGGCCTGGATCGTCCCCGTGGACAGTGTGGTCAGGGTGCGTACCGGCGAACGCGGCCCGGAAGCCCTGTAGGACCCCCGATGGCCGGTCCCGCCCCGAAGCGAGTCCTCGGGGACGGGTCCGGCCATCGGCCTTCGCGTCGACCGCTCGCGGTGCTCGGCCGCCGTGCCCCGGTTCAGGCCGCGGCACGCTTCGGCCGGCGCGTGTGAACGAGGGAGCAGGCCCCATGCAACCGACCCCCACCTCGCGCTACACCCGGGCCAGGGACGATCTCCTGGCCGATCCCGCCGGCCCCACCGGGGCGGCCCGCAGACAGGCGCTGGGCGCGCTGTCGGATCGCTGGCTGACCGAGCTGTTCACCGGCGCGGGCGCGCCCGCGCGGGGCGTCTCGCTGGTCGCGGTCGGCGGCTACGGCCGGCGCGAATTGTCGCCCGGCAGCGACCTGGACGTGGTGCTGCTGCACGAGGGCCGGGGCGGGGTCGGCGAGCTCGCCGACGCGATCTGGTACCCGGTGTGGGACGCCGGCGTCGCCCTGGACCACTCGGTGCGCACCCCCGACGAGGCCCGCCGGGCCGCCGCCGAGGACCTGCGGGTGCAGACCGGCCTGCTCGACATCCGGCACGTCGCGGGAGACGCCGACCTGACCGCCGCGCTGCGCACGTCGATGTTCACCGCGTGGCGCGCGGCCGCGGTCAAGCGGCTGCCCGAACTGCTCGCGTCCTGCGACGAGCGCGCTGCGCGGCACGGCGAGGTGGCCTTCCTGCTCGAACCCGACCTCAAGGAGGCCCGGGGCGGCCTGCGCGACGCCACCGCGCTGCGGGCGATCTCGGCCTCGTGGATCGCGGACGCGCCGCACGAGGAGGTGAACACCGCGCGGGCCACGCTCCTGGACGTGCGGGACGCGCTGCACCTGGTCACCGGGCGCGGTTCGGACCGGCTGCTGCTCCAGGAGCAGGACGCGGTCGCCCGGCGGCTGGGGCTGCTTGACGCGGACACGCTGTTGCGCCGGGTCTCCGAGGCGGCGCGGGCGCTGACCTACGCGGGCGACGTGACCTGGCGCGAGGTCTCCCGGGTGCTCGCGGCGCGCGAGGCGGGCTCGGGGGTGCGTCGGCTGCGCCGGGCCCGGGCCGGGGTGTCCGCGCGCACGCCGCTGGCCGAGGGCGTGGTCGAGTACGCCGGCGAGGCGGTGCTGGCCCAGGCCGCGCAGCCGGCCCGGGACCCGGTGCTGCTGCTGCGCGCCGCCGCGGCCGCCGCACAGGCCGGCCTGCCGCTGTCCCGGCACACCGTGGACCGGCTGGAGCTCGAGTGCCCGCCGCTGGCCGATCCGTGGCCGCCCGCCGCGCGCGAGGCGTTCGTGGCGCTGCTGGGCGCCGGGCGCGACGTGTTGCCGGTCTGGGAGGCGCTGGAGTCCAAGCGGCTGATCACCCGGCTGCTGCCGGACTGGGAACGGGTGCGCTGTCGCCCGCAGCGCAACGCGGTGCACCGCTTCACCGTCGACCGGCACCTGATCGAGACCGCGGTCGAGGCCTCCGCGCGCACCCGGCGGGTGGCCCGGCCCGACCTGCTGCTGGTGGCCGCGCTGCTGCACGACATCGGCAAGGGCTGGCCGGGCGACCACAGCGTGAGCGGCGAGGTGATCGCGCGGGAGGCGGCCGCGCGGATGGGCTTCGCCAAGGACGACGTGGACGTACTGGGCACCCTGGTGCGCCACCACCTGCTGCTGGTGGACACCGCGACCCGGCGCGACCTGGACGATCCGACCACGGTGGCGGCGTTCGCCGAGGCGGTGGGCGGCGTGGAAACCCTCGAACTGCTCCACGCGCTCACCGAGGCCGACGCCGCCGCCACCGGACCCGCCGCGTGGAGCGAGTGGCGGGACGCCCTGGTCCGGGACCTCGTCGCCCGGACCAGGGCGGTGTTCGCCGGCCGACCGGCCCCGGCGGTGCCCGAGCGGACCGTCACCACCGACGTCCTGGGCGAACTCCCGGTGGTCCGCCTGGAACCGCTGCCCTTCGGCGCGGAGGTGACCATCGCGGCGGCCGACCGGGTCGGCCTGATGGCGCTCGCCGCCGGGGTGCTGGCCCTGCACCGGCTCACCGTGCGCTCGGCCGCGATCGACGTGGTCGACGAGCTGGGCATCACGGTGTGGACGGTGGAGACCGAGTTCGGCCGGCTGCCCGACCCGGCCGCGCTGCGCGAGGACGTGCGCAAGGCCCTGGCCGGCGGCCTGGACGTGGCCGCCCGGCTGGCCAAGCGCGAGGCGGCGTACCCACCTCGGCGCGGCACCACCCGGGCGCCCGCCCGGGTGGAGGTGATCGCGGACGCGTCCGAGAGCGCGACCGTCCTGGAGGTGCGCGCGCACGACAGCCCCGGACTGCTGCACCGGATCGGCAAGGCGCTCGCCGACGCCCGGGTGAGTGTGCGTCAGGCCCGGGTGGGCACCCACGGCGCGGAAGCCGTGGACGCCTTCTACGTGGTCGCCCCGAACGGCCGGCCGCTGGCCGCCGGCGAGGCCCGGAGCCTGGCCAGGACGTTGGAGAAGACGCTGGCCGGGTGAGCGGCGAGGCGGCGCGGGGCGCCGCTCCCGGGGCCGGCGGGCCAAGCCGGGACGCGTGCCCCCGCCACGACCGCTCGGCGGGCGGTTAGGCTGGGCCCGACACCACCCGTATCTGACGAAGGACCTCTGCCGACGTGTTCGACACTCTCTCCGACCGCCTCGCAGCGACCTTCAAGAACCTTCGCGGCAAGGGGCGGCTCTCCGAAGCCGACATCGACGCCACCGCGCGCGAGATCCGCGTCGCCCTCCTCGAGGCCGACGTGGCCCTCCCGGTGGTCCGCGAGTTCATCGGACGCGTCAAGGAGCGCGCCCGGGGCGCCGAGGTGTCGGGTGCGCTCAACCCGGCCCAGCAGATCGTCAAGATCGTCAACGAGGAGCTCGTCGGGATCCTCGGCGGCGAGACCCGGCGACTGCGCTTCGCCAAGACCGGCCCCACGGTGATCATGCTCGCCGGCCTCCAGGGCGCGGGCAAGACCACCCTGGCGGGCAAGCTCGGCAAGTGGCTCAAGGAGCAGAAGCACCAGCCGCTCCTGGTGGCCTGCGACCTGCAGCGCCCGAACGCGGTCAACCAGCTCTCCGTGGTCGCCCAGCGGGCCGGTGTCGCGGTCTACGCGCCCGAGCCCGGCAACGGCGTCGGCGACCCGGTCAAGGTCGCCCGCGACTCGATCGAGTTCGCCAAGACCAAGCAGTACGACGTGGTCGTGGTCGACACCGCCGGTCGCCTGGGCATCGACGCCGAGATGATGCGGCAGGCCGCGGACATCCGGGACGCGGTCAAGCCGGACGAGATCCTGTTCGTCGTCGACGCGATGATCGGCCAGGACGCGGTGGTCACCGCGCAGGCCTTCCTCGACGGCGTCGGCTTCGACGGCGTGGTGCTCTCCAAGCTCGACGGCGACGCGCGCGGTGGTGCGGCGCTGTCGGTCGCGTCGGTGACCGGCCGGCAGATCATGTTCGCCTCCAGCGGCGAGAAGCTCGACGAGTTCGACGCCTTCCACCCGGACCGGATGGCCTCGCGCATCCTGGGCATGGGCGACATGCTCAGCCTGATCGAGATGGCCGAGGCCAAGTACGACCAGGACCTCGCGCTCAAGGCCGCCGAGAAGCTGCACGGCGGCGGCAACAACTTCACGCTGGAGGACTTCCTCCAGCAGATGGAGCAGGTCAAGAAGCTCGGCTCGATCTCGAAGCTGCTCGGCATGCTGCCCGGCATGGGCGCGATGAAGGACCAGATCGACAACATCGACGACCGCGACCTGGACCGGGTCGCGGCGATCATCAAGTCGATGACGCCGGCCGAGCGGGCCGACGTGAAGATCCTCAACGGCTCGCGCCGGGCCCGGATCGCCAAGGGTGCCGGTACCGAGGTCAACGCGGTCAACAACCTGATCGAGCGGTTCGTCGAGGCCCGCAAGATGATGGGCCAGATGGCCAAGGGCGGCGGCATGCCGGGCATGCCCGGGATGCCGGGCATGGGCGGCGGCGCCGGCAAGAAGAAGGGCAAGGCGCCCAAGCAGGCCAAGGGCAAGCGCCAGTCGGGCAACCCGATGAAGCGCAAGCAGGAGGCGGCGGCCGAGGCGGCCCGGCGCGAGGAGCGCGCGGCGAATCCGTTCGGCCTGCCGGCCGGCGGCGCGGGCGGCGCGGCCGACTTCGAACTGCCCGAGGAGTTCAAGAACTTCCTGCCTCCGGGCCAGAAGTAGGGTCGGAGGCGACGCGGCCCGACCGTGCCCCGGGGTTGGCCCGGGGAACGGTCGGCGAGGACGAGAAGGGGACGCGGATGGTCGGGACGCCGGATCTGTACACCGTGCCCGGCTGCCGGGTGGGCATCCGGGCGCCGCGGGCGTCGGACGCGGCGGCCTCCGCCGAGGCGATCCGCCGCTCCGACCACATCGCGCGCTGGAACCCGTCCGACCCGGACGACCTGCCGGACCTGATCCGCCGGCAGAGCGACACCTTCCGCACCTTCCTCGCGGTGGACATCGCCGACCGGGCGCTCGCCGGCCGGATCAACGTGTCGAACATCGTGCGCTCGCGGTTTTGCAACGCCTCGCTCGGCTACGACGCCTACAAGCCGTACGCGGGCACCGGGCGGATGACCGAGGCGCTCGCCCTGGTGATCGACCGGGTGTTCGCCGCGGACGGCTTCGGGCTGCACCGGTTGGAGATCAACGTCCAGCCGGGGAACGAGAATTCGATCGCGCTGGCGCGGCGGATGGGCTTTCGTTACGAGGGCTTCACGCCGCGCATGCTCTTCCTCAACGACGCGTGGCGCGACCACGAACGGTTCGCGCTGACCGCGGAGGAATGGCCCGGGGCGGAGAAGGCGATTCTTCCCTCGTAGGGCCGGACGTGGCAGGCTGCCCGGCCATGACGTACGAGGTCGAGCCTGCCGTTCATCCCGAACTCGCCGCCCACACCGCGCACTTCGCCAAGCGGGTGTACACCGTGGCCGAGCATGTACACGTCGCCGTGGGCTGGTCCTCGGCCAACGCGACGGTGATCGAGGGCCCCGACGGCCTGGTGGTGGTCGACACCGGCAGCGGCGCGGACCTGGCCGCGGTGATCGAGGCGGAGGTACGCCCGCACCTGGACGATCCGCGGGCGCCGGTCCGGGCCGTGGTGGTCACCCACCACCACCCCGATCACGTCAACGGGCTGAGCCACTGGGCCGCGACGCCGGACGTGGACGTGTACGCGCACCGGACCTTCCTGGCCGCGCTGACCGACCAGTCCGGGCCCGCGCTGCACATCATGGGCCTGCGTTCGGTGTACTCGCTGGGCAACCTGCTCGGCCCCTCGGACACCGAGGGCGTCAACGACGCGGTCGGTCCGCACGCGGGGGTCGGCACGCCGTCGTTCGTGATGCCCACGGTGCTGGTGGGCGACGAGTTGGAGACCGAGGTCGCGGGGGTGCGGCTGCGGTTGTTCCACAACCCCGGCGAGACCGACGACGCGATCAGCGTGTACCTCCCGGACAGCGACGTCCTGCTGTGCGGCGACACCATCCAGGGGCCGACCCTGCCGAACATCCACACCCTGCGCGGTTGTCGCTACCGCGACCCGATGCAGTGGGTGCGCAGCATCGACGCGCTGCGCGCCCACCGGGCCGCGCACCTGATCCCCAGCCACGGACAGCCGGTGTCCGGCGCGGCGAAGGTCGCCGAGGTGCTGGGCGTGGAGCGGGACTGCATCCAGTACATCCACGACCAGACCGTGCGCCGGATGAACGAGGGGCTGACCCCGGACGAGTTGGCCGAGACCGTCGAACTGCCCGAGCACCTGGCCTCGTACGCGCCCTACGCGCGGGAGTACTACGGCACGGTCAAGCACACCGTGCGGCAGATCTTCTTCGGCTACCTGGGCTGGTTCGGCGGCGACCCGGTGGACCTGGATCCGCTGCCCCGAGCCGAATACGCGCGCCGGACGGTGGAGTTGATGGGCGGCCGGGAGCGGGTGCTGGCGGCGGCGGGGCAGGCGTACACGGCGGGCGAGTACCAGTGGGCGGCCGAGTTGGCCACGCACCTGACCCGGATCGACCGCGAGGACGCGGACGCGCGCTCGGTCAAGGCCGCCGCGTTTCGCCGGCTCGGCTACGCGCAGCTCAACATCAACTGGCGGAACTGGTACCTGACCAGCGCGGACGAGCTGGAGGACCGGATCCAGCCGATCCTGCCGCTGATCAACTTCGCGGCGATCTTCGCGCCCCGGGACCTGGTCGCCCGGATCCCGGCGGCGTGGCTGATCGAGTTGTACACGACCCGGCTGCGCGCCGAGGAGGCGCTGGAGGTGGACGCCGTGCTGGGCTGGCGGGTCCGCGGCGGCGTGCACGGCGAGGAGGAGGTCGCGCTGCACATCCACCGGGGTGTCGCCCGCTTCCTGCGCGAGATCCCGGCGGATGCCGAGGTGGTCCTCGAACTCCCGCGCGAGACCGTGGAGTCCCTGCACCTGGGTCGCACCGACCTGCGCGGCGCGCTGGCCGGCGGGGACGCGGCGACCACCACCGGCACGCCGGAGCGGGCGGCCGCCCTGCTCGACCTCTTCGACCCGGCCCAACCGAAGAAGCCCACCGAACTCACGCTGCGCTGAACCCGGCCGATTCTCGGCGCGCACGGTGTACGCACGGTGCGCGTCGGGTACGCGGGCGGCCTCATCCGTGCGGTGTGCCTGCGTGGCGGGGTCGGGTTCGGCAACGATTGGGTGCAGCCGTGCACGCGGGGTGTGGCGTGCGTGGGATCTTGCCCGCGGCCGCCGGGTGGGATCGGCGGCCGGAGTCGATGACGGGGGAACCCAGTGGACGCATTGCGCACCGACGATCCGCGTCGGGTGGGGCCGTTCCGGTTGCTCGGCCGGCTCGGGAGCGGCGGCATGGGGCAGGTGTACCTCGGCCGGGGGCCCGCCGGGCGGACCGTGGCGGTCAAGCGGGTGCGGGTCGAACTCCTGGACGACGAGGACGCGTTCCGGCAGCGCTTCGCTCGCGAGGTGGAGGCCGCGGGCCGGGTGCGGGGCGCGTTCACCGCACCGGTCGTGGCCGCCGACGCGTACGCCGAGGTGCCGTGGCTGGCCACCGCGTACATCCCCGGGATGGCGCTCGGCGAGGCGGTCGGCACGTTCGGCCCGCTGCCCGCGCACACGCTCGCCGCGGTGGCCCGCGGTCTGGCCGACGCGCTGGTCGCGATGCACGCGGTGGGCCTGGTGCACCGGGACCTGAAGCCGGCGAACGTGCTGCTCGCGGTCGACGGCCCGATCGTGATCGACTTCGGCATCGCGCTGCTGGACGGGGCGACCGCGCTGACCCGCACCGGGCACACGCTCGGCACGCTCGGGTTCATGTCGCCCGAGCAGTTCGAGCGGGCCGATGTCGGGCCGGCCAGCGACGTCTTCTCCTACGGGGCGGTGCTGGCCTACGCGGCCACCGGACGACTGCCGTTCGGATCCGGGCCCTGGCCGGTCCTGTTGGCCAACCTGACCGGCCGCGATCCGGACCTGGAGGACGCCCCGGAGGCGTTTTTGCCGCTGTTGCGGGCCTGCCTGGACAAGGATCCGAGCCGCCGGCCGACGCCCACCCGGGCCCGCGCGCTGGTGCCGACCCGGACGGAGGAGGACCTGCCGGGCGGCTGGTTGCCGGCGCCGCTCGCGCACGCGCTGCTGCGGATCGCGGGGCGCGCGCTGGACGCCGAGGGCGCGCCGGATCCGCCGCCCGCCGAGGGCTTCGCCGACTCGGCGGGCCGGGAGACGGCCGTCCCGGCGGTCGAGGCGACCGCGGACCCGGCGGGCGCGGGGCTCGCCGACCCGGCGGTCGAGGACACCGGCGACTCGGTCGGATTCGGGCCGACCCGGGTCGGCGCCGAGCCGGCTCGGGACGCGCTGCCGCGGCGCGCGACGGACGCGGCGCTCGGCGAGGCGGCGGACGAGGTGCCGGGCGCGGTCGAACCGGCCGCGGCGCTCGCCCCGCGTGCGCTCGGCGCGGCACGGGGCGGAAGCCATCGACTGCCCCCGACCCGCCCGCGATACGCGGTGGTGGTCGCGGTGGCCGTCGCGGTCGCGCTGACGGCCGGGCTGCTGGTGTGGCGCGGGTTCGGGGGCGGCACGCGGAGCACCGCGAACACGCCCACCGCGTTCCGGATCGGCCTGCTGCTGCCCGACGATCGGGCCGGGGCACGTGTGCGACCGGCGTTCGAGGCGCGGATCCGACAACTGTGTCCCGGCTGCGCGGTGCGGTTCGAGCACGCCCGCCGGCGACCGGACGTGCAGCGCGCGCAGATCGACGCGATGATCTCGGCCGGGGTCCGGGTGCTGGTCCTGGGTCCGGTGGACCCCAAGGACACGGCGTCGGCGGTGACCAGGGCCCGGGAGCACGACATCCCGGTGGTCTCCATCGACAAGTTGGCCGCGGGTCCCGTGGCCGGACACGTCTCGTTCGACTTCCGGGCGGTGGGCCGACTCCAGGCGCAGGCGCTGCTCGACGCGGTGCGCGCGGCGGGCGGACCGCGACGGGGCTCGATCGTGATGCTCAACGGCCGCGCGGGGGACCGGGCCGGGAACGAGATCAAGCGCGGCGCACACGCCGTGCTCGACGGCGAGGTGACGATCGGGCGCGAGTACGACCTCGAGGACCCCGACGGAAACCGGGCCCAGCAGGTGATCGCGGACGCGCTGACCGCGCTCGGCGGGCCGACGCGGGTGATCGGGGTCTACGCGGCGGACGACACGATGGCCGCGGGCGCGCTCCGCGGCCTGACCGCCGCCGGCGTCGCGCCGGCCGTGCCGCTGACCGGACAGGATCCGGACCCGGCCACGCTGCGCCGGATCATCGCGGGCACCCAGACCGTCTCGGTGCTCAAGCCCGGCGGGCCGGAGGCCGAGGCCGCCGCCGAGATGGCGATCTCGCTGGGCCGGGGCGAAGCGTTGTCCCGGGTGGACGCCGCCCGCGACAACGGCACGACCCAGGTGCCGACGGTGGCACTCGCGCCGGTCGCGCTGACCCGGGCCAACCTCAAGGAGGTGTTGCCCCTGCTCGCCGGGACGGTGGATCCGCGCGAGGTGTGCACGGCCGAACTCGCGGCGGAGTGCGCCCGACTCGGGCTCGGCTGAGGCGCGCGGCGGTCGGCGGGGCGTCGGGCACGGCCGCCCGTGCCGGACGACGCGCCGGACGATAACGACGGCCGGGGTCGGTCGTTGATCGGGGCATGACTACTTCTCGACGGTTGCTCGGTGCCCTGATGGCGGGTTTCTGCGCGATCGCGTCGCCGAGCGGGGCGTGGCCGGCCGGGGCGACGCTGCTCGGCGAGTCGGCGGTCGGGCCGGATCCGGCCCGACCGTGGGTGTTGCGCGAGGGGCCGATGACCGTGTCGCCGAAGGACTTCGACTTCCTGTGCCGGGTGCCGGCCCCGACCCCCCGACAGATCACCCTGCGGCTCTTCCCCGACGTGATCGTCAAGGTCGTGGAGGACGCCGTGGAGATCGACGACGAGGGCACCGCGATGTGGTCCGGGCACGTCCTGGACGCCCCCGCGAGCCCGACCAACTTCGCGGTCACCGGCACCTGCCCGGGCGGTCCGGTGTCGGTGGCCGGCGCGGTGGACATCGGCGAACTCACCTACGCGCTCACCCCGGGCACGTTCGGCACCAACACGGTGCACGTCGAGGAGATCGCCCGCTGGGCCGTCCCGATCGACGAGAAGCCCACCCGCGCGGCCGGCGGGGGCGTCCCGGCACCGCGATGAGATCCGGGCGCGACGCCGTACCCGCGGGCGCGAGCGCCCCCGCCGGGTCGACCGGCGGGGGGCGCTCGCACGACGCGGAACGCGGTCAGCTCGCGTCGAGGACCAGCTTGCGGACGTACTCGACCGCCTCGGCGACCGGGATCAGCGCCTTCTCGCCGCTCGCGCGCGAGACGATCTCCACATTGCCCTCGGCCAGGCTGCGCGCGCCGACGGTGACCCGGAACGGGATGCCGACCAGCTCGATGTCCTTGAACTTCACCCCGGGACGCTCGGCGCGGTCGTCCAGGATCGTGTCCACCCGCTGCCGGACCAACTCGGTGTAGATCTCCTCCGCGGTGACGCGCGACTTCTCGTCTTCCACGTCCAGCAGCGCGACCGCGACCTCGAACGGCGCCACCGCGACCGGCCAGACGATGCCGTTCTTGTCGTGGTGCGTCTCCACGACCGCGGCCATCGCCCGCTCGACGCCGATGCCGTAGCTGCCCATGATCGGGGTGACCCGCTCGCCGTCCGCGCCCAGCACGTTCACGCCCAGCGCCTGGGTGTACTTGTAGCCGAGCTTGAAGATGTGGCCGATCTCGACGGTCTGCTCGACCTCCAGGCCGGTGCCGCACGCGGGGCACGGCTCGCCGGCCACCACCTCGCGCAGGTCGGCCCAGGTGCCCACGGCGATGTCCCGCTCGACGTCCACGCCGCGCACGTGCACCTTGTCGACGTTGGCGCCGGTCACCATGTCCCGACGACCACGCAGCGCCTCGTCGGCCAGGATCGGCAGGTCGCTCACGCCGACCCCGCCCAGGCTGCCCGGGTACGCGCCGAGCGCGGCCTTGATCTCGTCCGCGGTGGCCGGGCGCACGTCGGTGGAGCCGGTGGTGTCGATCAGCTTCTGCTCGACCAACGCGTGGTCGCCGCGCAGCAGGGCCAGGGTGAGCCGGCCGCCGACCATGTAGACCAGCGTCTTGATCTGCCGGTCGGCCGGCACGCCGTGCGCCTTGGTCAGGTTCTCGATGGTCTTGATGCCGGGGGTGTCGAACCGCTCCGGCGCGTCGAGCCCGGCGCCGTCCTCGATCTCGGCGAGCCGCGAGGTCGCCTTCTCGACGTTGGCCGCGTAGTCGCAGTTCGGACAGTGCACGACGAGGTCCTCGCCGGCCGTCGACGGGCACATGAACTCGGTCGAACCGCTGCCGCCCATGGTGCCGCTGGACGCCTGCACCGCGATCGCCGGGATGCCCAGCCGCTGGAAGATCCGCACGTACGCCTGCCGGTGCGCCTCGAACGAGCGGTCCAGCCCCTCGGCGTCCAGGTCGAAGCTGTACGAGTCCTTCATGGTGAACTCGCGCACCCGGATCAGCCCGCTCTTGGGGCGCGGCTCGTCGCGGAACTTGGTCTGGAACTGGTACCAGGTCTGCGGCAGGTCGCGGTAGGAGCTGAGCTCGTGCGCGAGGGTGGTGAAGATCTCCTCGTGCGTCATGCCCAGCGCCAGGTCCGAGCCCTTGCGGTCCTTGAGCCGGAACATCTCGTCGCCCATGACCTCCCAGCGGCCGCTCTTCTGCCAGATCTCGGCCGGGTGCATGGTCGGCAGGACCATCTCCTGCGAGCCGATCCGGCTCATCTCCTCGCGGATGATCGTGATCACCTTCGCCCGCACCCGCACCGCGAGCGGCAGCAGCGAGTAGTGGCCGGCCATGAGCTGGCGGATGTACCCCGCGCGCACGAGCAGACGGTGGCTGACCGCGTCGGCGTCGGCGGGGTCCTGGCGGAGGGTGGGTACGTACAGTTCGGACCAACGCATGAGACCGTGGCGACCTAACGACTAGAAGAAGAGGGAGAAGGGCGATGCGGCTTGCATTCTAAAAGCCGCGCGGCCCTCGACCGGCCGAATCGGTGCCCGGCTTTGGTCGGGGCCGGGAAGTCTGGCAGAATGGCGAGCTGAGTACCCGGGGCATTGCCGGACCCTCTCTCCGCATGCTTACCGTGTCCACGATCAGCCGAGCCTCATGTCCCCACGTGAACGCCGGCTGTTCACCCACGTCAAGATGCAGGAGACACCACTCTCGTGGCAGTCAAGATCAAGCTGAAGCGCCTGGGCAAGATCCGTTCGCCCCACTACCGCATCGTCGTCGCCGACGCCCGCACCAAGCGTGACGGTCGGGCGATCGAGGAGATCGGTATCTACCACCCGATGGAGAACCCCTCGCGCATCGAGGTCGACTCCGAGCGGGCGCTCTACTGGCTGGGTGTCGGCGCGCAGCCGACCGAGCCGGTCGCGCACATTCTCAAGCTCACCGGCGACTGGCAGAAGCACAAGGGTCTGCCGGCCCCGGCCCCGCTGCTCGTCGCCGCGGAGAAGGCCGACAAGAAGTCGCTCTTCGAGGCCGCCGCCCGTGAGGCGATGGACGAGCCCAAGGACGGCGCCACCACGCCGAAGGCCAAGAAGGAGAAGAAGGTCGAGGCCGCCGCCGAGACCGAGACTCCGGCCGCCGAGGGCGAAGCCGCCGCCGAGACCGCCGCTGACGAGGGCTGACCATGCTCGAGGAAGCCCTCGAACATTTGGTCAAGGGCATCGTCGAGCATCCGGACGAGGTCAAGGTACGGGCGCGTAATCTTCGCCGCGGCCGCATTCTCGAGGTTCGGGTGCATCCCGAAGACCTCGGGAAGGTCATCGGCCGAGGGGGTCGCACCGCGCGTGCGCTGCGCACCGTCGTGACCGCGCTCGGCGGCCGAGGAGTCCGCGTCGACCTCGTCGACGTCGACCAGGTTCGCTGACGTACCCGGACATCACGTCCAACCGGGAGCTGCCCGGCGGAATCCTCCGCCGGGCGGCTTCTTGGCATTTCCGCCTTCCCGGCGTTTTTCCCTCCTGCCCCGGGCATGAGGTCCCATCGGTCCCATCGGGCAGAGATTGAGGAGTCGCAGGTGCAGCTTGTGGTCGGCCGTATCGGCAAGGCACACGGCATCAAGGGCCAGGTGACCGTCGAGGTCCGTACCGACGAGCCGGAACTGCGGCTCGCGCCCGGCGCGGTGCTGATGACGGACCCTCCCTCGGTCGGCCCGCTGACCATCGCCGACGGCCGGGTGCACAGCGGCCGGCTGCTGCTGAGCATCGAGGGCGTGACCACCCGCAGCGAGGCCGAGGCGCTGCGCAACACCCTGCTGATCGCCGAGGTCGACCCCGAGGAACTCCCCGAGGACCCGGAGGAGTACTACGACCACCAGCTCGTGGGACTCGACGTGTTCACCGCCGACGGCGAGGCGGTGGGCGAGCTGACCGAGGTCGTGCACCTGCCGTCGCAGGACCTGCTCATGGTCCGCCGCTCGGACGGGCGCGAGGTGATGATCCCGTTCGTGCACCAGATCGTCCCGGAGATCGACCTGGAGAACCAGCGCGCGGTGATCACCCCGCCGCCGGGTCTGCTGGACGCGGAGAACGCCGTGCTCGCGGTGCCGGACCCGGAGGCGGGCGAGGCCGAGCCGGGCGAGCGCGAGCCGAGGAAGACCAAGCCGAAGAAGCTCACGGCCGCCGAGCGGGCCGAGGCGAAGGCGGCCCGGGCCGCGGCGAAGCCGGCGCCCGACCCCAAGCCGGAGCCGGGGGCCGCGTCGGAGTCGGAGCAGGACCCCTCGTGAGGATCGACGTCGTCACGATCTTCCCCGAGTACCTCGCGCCGCTGGACGTCTCCCTGGTCGGCAAGGCGTGCGCCAAGGGACTCATCGACGTACACCTGCACCAGTTGCGGGACTGGACCTTCGACGTGCACAAGACCGTCGACGACAGCCCGTACGGCGGCGGCCCCGGCATGGTGATGAAGCCCGAGCCGTGGGGGCTCGCGCTGGACGCGGTGCTGGAGCGGGGCCGCGGCGAGGCCGGCGCCGTGCCGCGGATGATCGTGCCGACCCCGTCCGGACGCCCGTTCACCCAGGACCTCGCGGTCGAATTGGCCGACGAGCCGTGGCTGCTGTTCGCGCCCGCCCGGTACGAGGGCATCGACCGGCGGGTGTTGGACGAGGCGGCGACCCGGATGCGGGTGGACGAGGTGTCCATCGGCGACTACGTGCTCGCCGGCGGCGAGGTGGCCGTGCTGGTCATGGTCGAGGCGGTGGCCCGGCTGCTGCCCGGCGTGCTCGGCAACGCCGAGTCGCACCGGGACGACTCGTTCGCGCCCGGCGCGATGGCCAACCTGCTCGAGGGGCCGGTGTACACCAAGCCCGCGCAGTGGCGCGGCCGCGAGGTGCCGCCGATCACGGTGTCCGGGAACCACGGCGCGATCGCCCGGTGGCGGCGGGACGAGGCGCTGCGCCGGACCGCGGCGCACCGGCCCGACCTGATCGCCAGGATCGATCCGGCGGCGGTGGACAAGAAGGACCGGGCCACCCTCGCCGAGCTCGGCTGGGTCGAGCGGGACGGTCGGTTTCAGCCGGCCGAGGCACCTGTGGCAGACTGAGACGCTGTTGCCATGTCCCGATCCGGACCGGGTTCCCCGGGAGCCGGACGGCACCCCTGCCACAGGGGGAGCGCCACTCGGGAGCGGCGACCCCACACCTGTGACCACGAAACCCGTGGGTGACCTGTGGCACCCACGAGAAAGCGACGCGAGATGAACAAGCTCGACCACATCGATGCCGCATCCCTGCGGGACGACGTCCCGGACTTCCGTCCCGGTGACACCCTCAAGGTGCACGTGCGAGTCATCGAAGGCAACAAGTCCCGCGTCCAGGTCTTCCAGGGCTTCGTGCTGCGTCGCCAGGGCGACGGCGTCCGCGAGACCTTCACGGTCCGCAAGGTCAGCTACGGCGTCGGCGTGGAGCGCACCTTCCCGGTGCACACCCCGGTGATCGAGAAGATCGAGCTGGTCACCCGCGGCGCGGTCCGTCGCGCGAAGCTCTACTACATGCGTGACCTGCGCGGCAAGGCCGCGAAGATCAAGGAGAAGCGCACGGACCGTCCGGGCCGCTGACCCGTACGTTCCACCCGGGGTGCCTCGACCGTGTCGAGGTGACCCGGACGCTAGGCTCGTTCGTGATGGACGACGCAGAGCAGAGCAAAGGCCGTGCCTCCACGGCGGAGGAATCCGCCGGTACCTCGTCCACCGAGGTCGTGGAGGCGCGGCCTTCGCGTGTCTCGGATCGGGCACGGAGCACGGACGGCGGCGGGAGCGGGCCCGAGGGGGCGGTCGCCACGGTCGCGGAGGCGGTCAAGTCCCCGCACCCGGCGAAGGATTCGCCCGCGGACCCGGTTCGGGGACCGGCCGCGGACCCGGGGCCCGGGGCGCTCGCCGACCTCGGCGCGGATCCGGTCGCGGACACCGACGCCGAGGCCGATCGCGACGCCGACTCCGACGCCGATCCGGCGGTGCGGCGGGACGAGTCCGCCGATGCCGATGCCGACGCGGAGGACGAGGACGCGCCGCCCGCGCCGGTCCGGCGGCGGATGCCCGCGTGGGTCGAACTGCCGCTGCTGGTCGCGGTCGCGATGGTGGTGGTGCTCGCGGTGAACTCGTGGGTGGCCCAGCCGTTCGTGATCCCCAGCGGTTCGATGGAGAACACGTTGCAGGTCGGCGACCGGGTCCTGGTCAACAAGCTGGCCTACGAGTTCGGCGACATCCGGCGCGGCGACATGATCGTCTTCGACGGGCGCGGTTCGTTCACCCCCGAGGACACCGACAAGCCCAACCCGGTGACCGGTGCGCTGCGCAAGCTCGGGGGCGTGTTCGGCTTCACGAACCCGGACGACAACGACTTCGTGAAGCGGGTGATCGGGATCGGCGGCGACGTGGTCAAGTGTTGCGACGCGCAGGGTCGGATCACCGTCAACGGGGTGCCGCTGGACGAGGGCGACTACCTGCATCCGGGCGACAAGCCCTCGGACTTCCCCTTCGAAGCCGAGGTGCCCAAGGGCAAGCTGTGGGTCATGGGCGACCACCGCAGCAACTCGGCCGACTCGCGCGATCACCTCGGCGAGCCCGGCGGCGGCATGGTGCCCGAGAGCCGGGTGATCGGGCGCGCGCAGTGGATCATCTGGCCGTTCGGCCGGATCCAGGGCACGGACCGGCCGAAGACGTTCGAGCGGTCGGACTTCGACCGTCGTGGGTAAGCGCGGCAAACCCAAGGGCGCCCGCGCCGCCGGCCCGTCCGGGCCGAGCGCGGGCCGGGACGCCACCGGCGCCGCCGCACCGCCCCCGGGGTCGGCCGGCGCGGTGGTGCTCGGCGAGGCCGAACCGCCGGCCGCGACGCCCCCGGGCCCCCCGGCCCCCGCGGCGCGGTCGGTGGAGACGGGCAGGCCCAAACGCCGCCGCCGCGGCCGGCGTTCGCGGCGCAAGGACAAGGTGGTTCCGCTGTGGCGCGAGTTGCCGATGTTGGCGGTGATCGCGCTCGCGCTCGCGCTGCTCATCAAGACGTTCCTGGTGCAGGCGTTCTACATCCCGTCCGGGTCGATGGAGCACACCATCGACGTCGGCGACCGGGTGCTGGTGGACAAGTTCTCGCCCTGGTTCGGGTGGACCCCCGAACGCGGCGAGGTGGTGGTCTTCCGGGACCCGGGCGGGTGGTTGGGCAAGAAGAACTCGGACGATCCGCCGCCGGGACTCAAGCAGGTCAAGCAGGGCCTGGTGTTCGTCGGGATGCTCCCCTCGGACGACGAACAGGACCTGATCAAGCGGGTGATCGGGGTCGGCGGCGACACGGTGGCCTGCTGTGACCCCTCCGGCCGGATCACCGTCAACGGCGTCCCGCTGGACGAGCCCTACCTGTTCAAGGGCAACGCGCCCTCGGAGAAAAGGTTCAGTGTGACCGTGCCCAAGGGTCGGTTGTGGGTGATGGGCGACCATCGCGGTGATTCGGCCGACTCGCGGGCACATATGGATCGGCCCTATCAGGGCACGATCCCGGAGGGTGATGTGGTCGGTCGGGCCTTCGTGGTGGCCTGGCCGTTCGGCCGGGCGCATCGGTTGCCCGTTCCGGAGACGTTCGGGAACAAAGCCCTGTCGGTTGCGATCCTCCCGTCCACCCCGGTCGTTATGGGAATGGTGGGTGCGGTTCCGATGGTCCTGCTACGCCGACGTGTACGCTCGCGCCGGCGCATGCCGGACCCTTGGGGTCGACATCGACCCGGCGACGTGCGCGGCACGGGTCGGAAATCATCAAGACAGAGCTGTGGGCAGCCGGTGGACAGCCCCGACCGGGTGCCGTCCGGCCTGCACGGGTACGAGGAGGCGCCGTGGGGGAAGTCGTGATCGGAGCGCGATCCGCTGGTGGAGACGACGATCGTGGGCGGGAGCCGCACGAGCGGCACCCGACCGACGCGCCGCACGATCCCGGAGCGCCACCGACCCAACCAACGAGCGGGGACGGGTCGACGCAGTCGCCCGATCTGGTGAAACGACCAGGAAACGGCGCCGCCCCCGACGCGGCGCCGATCTTCCCGCCGGCGGGTCCCACCCCCACCCCCGGCGGCGGCCCGGGCGAGGGTTCACCGCCCGACGCGGACGGTCCCGGCGGGTTCGGCGGCTCCGGCGGATCGGACGAGCCGCAGGGCTCCGGCGACGGCGAGGGCGCCTCGGACTCGGGCGAGCGGCGGAAGAAGAAGGGGTCGTTCTGGCGGGAACTGCCGCTGCTGCTGCTGATCGCCATCGTGCTGGCGCTGCTCATCAAGACCTTCCTGGTCCAGGCGTTCTCGATTCCCTCGGAGTCGATGGAGAACACCATCAAGGTCGGCGACCGGGTGCTGGTGAACAAGTTCTCGCCGTGGTTCGGCGCGGAGCCCGAGCGCGGTCAGGTCGTGGTCTTCCACGACCCGGGCAATTGGCTCCAGGAAGCCCCCAAGCAGTCCGACAACGCGGTGGTGCGCGGATTGCAGAAGGGCATGTCCTGGGTCGGCCTGATGCCGTCCGCGGACGAGAAGGACCTGATCAAGCGGGTGATCGGGGTCGGCGGCGACCGCGTGCAGTGTTGTGACGCGCAGGGTCGCCTGATGGTCAACGGCAAGCCCTTGGACGAGAGCTCGTACCTCAAGAAGGGCGTGGCCCCGTCGACGAAGGTGTTCGACGTGACCGTGCCCAAGGGTCGGATCTGGCTGATGGGCGACAACCGCGACAACTCCTCCGACTCGCGCTACCACATGGACCAGCCGGGCAACGGGACGGTCGACAAGGACCAGGTGATCGGGCGCGCGTTCACCGTGGTGTGGCCGCTGAACCGGATCCACGGACTCGGGGTGCCGGGCACGTTCGACCAGCCCGGTCTCGGGCTCGACGTGATCGGCGGCACACCGATGGCGGCCGGGCTGATCGGGGCCGTGCCGCTGGTGTTGTGGCGGCGCCGCCGTCGGGCCGGCGCGGACGACGCGTCGGACGCGCGCGTGGTCACGCGCGATCCCTCGGGAGCGCCGCCCGCCTGAGCGCGGGCCCTCGCGCACGGCCGGGTCGCTCGGGAATCCTCTCCCGGGCGACCCGGCCGCGCGCGTTCGGGGCACAATCCGTGGATGACGACTCAACCCGTGTCATGGCCCGGAGACGTGCCCGAGCCGGTTCCGGACTACCCCGCCGACCTGGCCCCCGACCTGGAGCGCCGCGCCGTGCGAGTGGTGCTGCTCGACCCCGAGGATCGGGTGCTGCTCTTTCGCACCCACGTCCCCGAATCCGATCCGCAGCACTGGTACGACCTGCCGGGCGGCGGCCTGGACCCCGGCGAGAGCTACGTGGACGCGGCGGTCCGGGAGATCCTGGAGGAGACCGGCCTGCGGATCGCGCCCGCGGATGTGGGCCCGCCCACCTGGCGGCGGAGTGTGACCTGGGTGCGACCGGGGCATCGGCGGGTGCAGCACGAGTTCGTGGTGCTGGTGCGGATCGCCGAGCGTACGCCGAAGGTCTGCGAGGATCGGTCGCTCTGGACGGCCGACGAATTGGCCGAGTACCAGGAGGCGGTGTGGTGGACGCCGGCCGAGATCGCGGCGGCCCAGGCACGGTTTTATCCGGGACGACTGCCCGAGTTGTTGCCGGCCTTCCTGGCCGGCGAATTGATCGACGAGCCGTTCGAGCGCTGGAACGGCTGAGCCGCGCCAGGCGCCCGGGATCCGCGGATCCGGGCCGGACGGCTGCTCCCGGACGGTTGTGCCATGGTGCGCCGGTGGCCGCGCGGGTCGCCGGTACACAATGGGAGACGTCAGCGAAGCGCAGGAGCGAGGGGCGCGCATGAGTGCGGAAGATCTCGAAAAGTACGAGACCGAGATGGAGCTGCAGCTCTACCGCGAGTACCGCGACGTCGTGGGTCTCTTCAAGTACGTCATCGAGACGGAAAGGCGCTTCTACCTCACCAACCAGTACGAGCTGCACGTGAGGTCGGCCGACGGGGAGGTCTTCTTCGAGTTGTCCATGGCGGACGCGTGGGTGTGGGACATGTATCGACCTGCGCGATTCGTGAAGAATGTCCGAGTCCTTACCTTCAAGGACGTCAACGTCGAGGAACTGACCAAGAGCGAGTTCGAGATGCCCGCGGGCAACGAGGGGTTCGGTAGCTGAGCGAACCCGCACACCCGCGAGGGCGGCGTCCACAGCGGCCGAGTTGTGCACAGGCGGACGCGGAACGACTCTCGACCACCTCCGGTTCCGGCACCGTCGGGGCCGGAGGTGGTCGTTGTGCGGACCGATGCGGCCGGCGGCGAGGACCGGGGCGAACAGCCCCGGGGTGCGGGAGACCAGGGCGCCGGACACCAGGGCGCCGGGACCCCACGTGCGGGAGATCCGGGCGCGGGGGGCCGGGGTGCGCCGCGTGGGGGCGCGCGGAGTCGGGGCGCGCCGGCCCGGCAGTCGCGGAACACCGCCGTGGGGCGGTACGGCGAACGGGTCGCCGCCCGATATCTGGTCGAGACCGGGATGGCCGTCCTGGACCGGAACTGGCGCTGTCGTGACGGCGAGATCGACATCGTCGCGCGGGACGGGCCCACGCTCGTGGTGTGCGAGGTCAAGACCCGGCGCGCGGGCGGCTTCGAGCATCCGTTGGAGGCGGTCGGCGCGGTCAAGGCGCGGCGGCTGCGGGTGCTCGCGGAGCGCTGGCTGCTCGCCCATCCGCTCGGCGGCCCGCCGGGGCGCGAGGTGCGCATCGACCTGGTCGCGGTGGTCCCGGCCGAGCGCGGTGCGGCCCTGATCGAGCACATCCGAGGGGTGGGCTGAGCATGGGCTTCGCACGCACACGCTCGGTCACCCTGCTCGGCGTGGACGGCGTGGTGGTGGAGGTACAGGCCGACCTGGAGCCGGGGGTGACCACCTTCACGCTGGTGGGCCTGCCCGACAAGACCCTGGTGGAGTCGAAGGAGCGGGTCCGCGCCGCGCTCGTCAACAGCGGCGAGGAGTGGCCGCAGCGGCGGCTCACGGTGGGCCTGTCGCCCGCGACCGTGCCCAAGACCGGCTCCGGGTTCGACCTGCCGATCGCGGCCGCCGTGCTGGCCGCGGCGGGCGTGCTCGACCCCCGCGCGATCGAGGACCTGGTGATGGTCGGCGAACTGGGCCTGGACGGGCGCCTGCGGCCGGTGCGCGGGGTGCTGCCGGCGGTGATGGCCGCCGCCGCGGCCGGCTGCGGGCGGGTCGTGGTGCCCGCCGTGGTGGCCTGCGAGGCCGAATTGGTGCCCGGGATCACCGTGTGCGGGGTGACCTCGCTGCGGCACCTGCTCGCGCTGCTGCGGGGCGAGCCGGTGCCGGTCGAGGAGCGGGCGGTGGCCGACATCCGCCTGGGCCCGGACCCGCCGGCCGTGGTCGGCACCCTGGCCGCCGGTCCCGCGCCGGCCGGTGCGGAGCCGGCCGACCTGGCGGACGTCGCCGGACAGGGCCGGGCCCGCCGGGCCCTGGAGGTGTGCGCGGCGGGCGGACACCACCTGTTCCTGCTCGGCAGCCCGGGAGCGGGCAAGACGATGCTCGCCGAACGGCTGCCCGGGATCCTGCCCGCGCTGGACGGTCCGGCCTCGCTCGAGGTCAGCGCGGTGCACTCGATCGCCGGCACCCTGCGCCCGGACCTGCCGCTGGTGACCGTGCCGCCGTTCTGCGCGCCGCACCACAGCGCCACGATGCCCGCCATCGTGGGCGGCGGCAACGGCCTGCCGCGCCCGGGCGCGGTGTCCCTGGCCCACCGCGGCGTGCTCTTCCTGGACGAGAGCCCGGAGTTCAGCGGGCGGGTGTTGGACGCGCTGCGCCAGCCGCTGGAGTCCGGCACGGTCACCGTCGCGCGCAGCGGCGGGATGTTGTGCTTCCCGGCGCGGTTCCTGCTGGTGATGGCGGCCAACCCGTGCCCGTGCGGGCGGTTCTCCGGGCGCGGCCTGGACTGCACGTGCTCGGTGCTGATGCGGCACAAGTACCTCTCCCGGCTGTCCGGGCCGCTGATGGACCGGATCGACGTGCGGGTCACCGTGGACGCGGTCTCCCGGGCCGAGCTGTTCGCGCCGGAGGGGACGGGGGAGCGGTCCGCGGTGGTGGCCGCGCGGGTGCTCGTGGCCCGGGAGCGGGCCGCGCGGCGGCTGGCCGGGAGCGGGTGGTCGCTCAACGCCGAAGTGCCCGGACGCGAGCTGCGCACCCGCTGGAGCGTCGAGCCGGACGCGCTGGATCGGGCCGCCCGGGACATGGAGCGCGGCCTGCTCACCGCCCGGGGCCTGGATCGGGTCCTGCGGGTCGCGTGGACCGTCGCCGATCTGCGCGGGCACGAGCGGCCCGGCCGGGACGACGTGGACGCGGCCCTGGAGCTGCGGACCGGGATCGTCCGGGGCGACTCGGCCGGCGACGACGGGCCCGCCCGGTGACCGGGCCGGACCCGCTGCCGTGGGGCGACTCGGACCCGGCGGTCCGGGCGGTCCGGGCAGCCCCGGCGGTCCCGGCGGCCCCGACGGCCCCGGCGGCCCCGATCGGCACGGATGTCGCGGACGAGCGGGTGGCCCGGGCCGCGCTGACCCGCCTGGTGGAGCCGGGTGACGCGGCGTTCGGCCGCGCGGTGCGCGGGCACGGCGCCGCACGGCTGCTGCGCGACCTGTGCGGGCCCGGACCGCTGCCGGTGGAGCTGGCCCGGCGGGATCCGGCCGGCTACCGGGTCCGGCTGGGCGGCCACGACCCGCGGGCGGACCTGGACCGGATCGCCGGGCTCGGCGGCGCCTTCGTGGTCCCGGGCGATCCGGGCTGGCCCACCCAGCTCGACGACCTCGGGGACGCCCGGCCGCTGGGCCTGTGGGTGCGCGGCGCGGCACCGCTGCGGCTCGCCGCGCTGCGCTCGGTCGCGGTCGTGGGCGCGCGGGCGTGCACCGACTACGGCGCGCACGTGGCCGCGACCCTGGCAGCCGACCTGGCCGAGGCGGGCTGGACGGTGGTCTCCGGCGGCGCCTACGGCGTGGACGCCGCCGCGCACCGGGGCGCGCTGGTGGTGGCCGGGCGTACCGTCGCGGTGCTCGCGTGCGGGATCGACGTGAACTATCCGCGCGGCCACGAGCGGCTGCTCGCCCGGATCGCCGAGGAGGGCACGCTGGTCACCGAGCTGCCGCCGGGCGCGCACCCGACCCGGTACCGCTTCGTCGAGCGCAACCGGGTGATCGCCGCGCTGACCAGGGGCACCGTGGTGGTCGAGGCGGCGCTGCGCAGCGGTGCGCTGATCAGCGCGCGTCGGGCGGCGCGGCTGGGGCGCCGGGTGATGGGCGTGCCGGGGCCGATCGGCTCGCCGAGCTCGGCCGGGGTGCACGCGCTGCTGCGCGAGCCCGGATCGGTGCTGGTGACCCGGGCGGCCGAGGTGATCGAAGAGGTGGGGCTGATCGGCGACGACCTCGCGCCGGTGTTGTCCGGTCCGGTCCGGCCGGGGGACGACCTGGCGCCCGAGACGCGCCGGATCCTGGAGACGGTGCCGATCCGCGACACGCTGTCCACCGCGCTGATCGCCCGCGAGGCCGGCGTCGCGCCCGCCGCCACCCGCCGCCACCTCGACGTCCTGGCCGCCCGGGAACTGGTCGATCGCACCTCGAAGGGGTGGCGTCGCCGTGGCGGTGCTTGACCTGGGGCGGCAGTGATCATCACCGTGAGGGGAGGCCCAATCGAGGAGGTGCCATACCCCGTGACCGACGAGAGCGTGGCCGAGGAGAGCGGCCCCGACCGGATCGTTCCGCCGACGGTCGGACCCGCGCGACCCGCGGAGCGGGATCCGGCCCACCGGCTCGCCCGCCACCCGCGTGCCCGGTACGCCGCCACACCCGCCCGGCTCGAACGCGCGTGCCCGGCCGGTACCGGCCCGATGTGCGACGACACGCCCGTACCGGCCCACGACCTCGCGGATTCGCCGGCCCCGGGACGGCGCCGCGGCGTGGCGGGCGCACCCGTCCGGGCCGGCGCGTTCGGGGCCGCCCCCGGGCGCGCCATGGCGCACCCGCCCGGCACACGCGGGCGAGAACGCGCGCTGCCCCGGGGCCGACGCCTCGCGCGCCCCCTCGGGCGGTGGATCACCGCCGGTGGGCGGCGACACACGGGCCCGATCGCGGGGGCCGACGCCGGGCGGATCGCCCCCGGGCCGCGCGCGCCCCACCCGGAGCCGCGAAGGCGCCCGGCGGCCGCTCCCGCGAACCCGCCCGAGATCGCGTGCCGCGATTCGCGCGGCCTCTGCCGCAGCACCGCGAGCCGGCCGATCGGGGCCGCACCCGATCTTCGTAGCGCTCGGCACTCGCCAGGTCACGCTACGCTCGCGAATACCCAGATTTGCACGCACGTCTCCGTGGAACGACACAAGGCCACGCATGCCCAAGCAAACCCCAGGGCGTAAGAGCGCCACCGCGGCCGGCTCCGAGGACGGACCGGCCGTCACCGTCGAGGACGGTGGCGCTTCCAACCGCGCGCTCGAGAACCTCTGGAGCGACTTCAAGCGCTCGGGGGATCCCACCCTGCGGGAACGCCTCATCCTGAATTACTCGCCGCTCGTGAAGTACGTCGCCGGGCGGGTCGGCGTCGGACTTCCGGCCAACGTGGACCAGGCCGACTTCGTCTCGTACGGGATGTTCGGCCTGATCGACGCGATCGAGAAGTTCGACCTCGACCGCGCGATCAAGTTCGAGACCTACGCGATCAGCCGCATCCGGGGCGCGATCATCGACGAACTGCGCGCGCTGGACTGGATCCCCCGGTCCGTGCGACAAAAGGCCCGCGCGGTCGAACTGGCCTACGCGGGCCTGGAGGCCAAGCTCAACCGCACGCCCTCGGAGGTCGAGGTCGCCCGCGAGATGGGCATCGCGCTGGAGGACCTGCACGCGATCTTCAGCCAGCTCTCGCTGATCAACGTGATGGCCCTGGACGAACTCCTGCACACCGGCCAGGACGGCGGCGACCGGCTCAGCCTGGTGGACACGCTGGAGGACACCACCGCCGACGACCCGGTCGAGGTGGCCGAGAGCCGCGAGATGCGGCACCTGCTCGCCCGGGCGGTCAACGCGCTGCCGGAACGGGAGAAGACCGTGGTGACGCTCTACTACTTCGAGGGCCTGACCCTGTCCCAGATCGGCCAGGTGCTCGGGGTCACCGAGAGCCGCACCTGCCAGATCCACACCAAGGCGGTGCTGCAACTGCGCGGCAAGTTGTCCGACGCGCGATGAAGGTTTCGCGCGCTGTTCGCGGCCCGGCCGTCGTCGGATGTCGGTGCGATTCCTTAATGTGGACAAGTGGACAGCAATTCGGCAGGCACGGCGGCACTTCCAGCGGGACGACCGGTGACCGCGGATCGATCGATCCGCGGTCACTACGAACCCGAGGACCTGGCCCGATGGGTCCCCGAGCCGAACAAGCGGCCCGGCCGCACCGCGTTCGAACGCGATCGGGCCCGGGTGCTGCACTCGGCCGCGCTGCGCCGGCTCGCGGGCAAGACCCAGGTGGTGGTCCCCGGCGAGACCGCCGCCGCGGGCCAGGACAGCCCGCGGACCCGGCTGACCCACTCGCTCGAATGCGCCCAGATCGGTCGGGAGCTGGGCCAGGCGCTGGGCTGCGATCCCGACCTGGTGGAGACCGCGTGCCTGGCGCACGACCTGGGCCACCCGCCGTTCGGGCACAACGGCGAGCGCGCGCTGGACGAGGCGGCCAAGAGCTGCGGCGGCTTCGAGGGCAACGCGCAGAGCCTGCGCCTGCTCACCCGGCTCGAACCCAAGACGTTCGGCCCCGACGGCCGCAGCGTGGGCCTGAACCTGACCCGCGCCGGACTGGACGCGGTGCTCAAGTACCCCTGGCCGCGCCGCTCGGACACCCACTCCTACGGCGCCTACGACGACGACCGCGCCGTGTTCGACTGGGTGCGCGGGGACGCCGACCCGAGCCGCCGCTGCCTGGAGGCCCAGGTGATGGACTGGTCGGACGACGTCGCCTACTCGGTGCACGACCTCGAGGACGCGGTCCAGTCGCACCGACTGGACCTGGTCCGGCTGCGCGACGCGGGCGAGCGGCGCGAGCTGCTCGACCTCACCGTGCGCCGCTACCGCCCCGACTGCGAGGCCGACGAACTCGGCGAGGCGCTGGACCGGCTGCTCGCGCTCGACTTCTGGCCCGCGGGCTACGACGGCTCGCGCCGCGCCCAGGCCCGGCTCAAGAACGCCACCAGCGGCCTGATCGGCCGCTTCTGCCTGGCCGCCGAGCACGCCACGCGCGAGTTGTACGGCACCGAGCCGGTCACCCGCTACGCCGCCGACCTGATCGTCCCGCGCGCGATCCGGCTCGAATGCGCCGTGCTCAAGGCGGTCACCGCGCGCTACGTGATGGCCCGCGAGGGCGCCGAGCGGCTGCGCGAACGACAGCGCGCGGTGCTCACCGAACTGGTCGAACTGCTGTTCGCCGACGCGCCGGAGAGCCTGGACGCGTCGTTGCGCGAGGACTGGGCCGAGGCCGCCGACGACGCGGCCCGGCTGCGCGTGGTGATCGACCAGGTGGCCTCGCTCACCGACCGCGCCGCGATCACCCTGCACGCGGCGCTGAGCGCGCGGTGACCACGCCGGTCGCCGCCCACGCCCGTCCGGTCGACCCGTAGACTCGACGATCGTGGCCGGCCGTATCCGTGAGGAAGACGTCAGGCGGGTCCGCGAGACGGCACGCATCGCGGAGATCGCCGAACAACACCTGCAACTCCGCAACGCGGGCGGAGGAAACTTCAAGGGGCTGTGCCCCTTCCACGACGAGAAGTCCCCGTCCTTCCAGGTCAGCCCGGCGAAGAACCTCTGGTACTGCTTCGGCTGCGGCGAGGGCGGCGACGTGCTCGACTTCGTCATGCGCCTGGACCACACCACGTTCTCGGAGACCGTGGAGCGGCTGGCGCAGCAGTACGGCATCGAGCTGCGCTACGAGGAGGGCGGCTACACCCCCGGCCGTCAGCAGGGCCGGCGCACCCGCCTGGTCGAGGCGCACAAGATCGCCGCGCGCTGGTTCGCCGACCAACTCGCCGGCCCCGAGGCGGAGACCGCCCGCCGCTTCCTCGCCGACCGCGGCTTCGAGCAGGACGCCGCCGAACACTTCTCGCTCGGCTACGCGCCCAAGGGCTGGGAGAACCTGGTGCGATTCCTGCGCGGCAAGGGCTTCACCCCGCAGGAGATGCTGGAGGGCGGCCTGGCCAGCGAGGGTCGCAACGGTCCGATGGACCGCTTCCGGGGGCGGCTGATCTGGCCGATCCGCGACATCACCGGCGACGTGATCGGCTTCGGCGCGCGCAAGCTCTACGACGACGACAACGGCCCCAAATACCTGAACACCCCCGAGACGCCGATCTACAAGAAGTCCCAGGTGCTCTACGGACTGGACCTGGCCAAGAAGGAGATCGCCAAGTCCGGCCGGGCGGTCATCGTCGAGGGCTACACCGACGTGATGGCCTGCCACCTCGCCGGCGCCACCACCGCGATCGCCACGTGCGGCACGTCCTTCGGCGACGAGCACATCAAGGTGCTGCGCCGGCTGCTGATGGACTCCGGCGAGTTCCGCGGCGAGGTGATCTTCACCTTCGACGGCGACGCGGCGGGCCAAAAGGCCGCGCTGCGCGCGTTCGAGGAGGACCAGAAGTTCGTCACCCGCACCTTCGTCGCGGTCGAGCCGGGCGGTCTGGATCCGTGCGACCTGCGCCTGGAAAAGGGCGACGAGGCCGTGCTCGGCCTGATCGACGCGCGCGTCCCGCTCTTCGAGTTCGCCATCAAGAGCCGGATCGAGGGCCACGACCTGTCCACCGCCGAGGGTCGCGTGGCCGCGCTGGACGCCGCCGCGCCGGTCATCGCGGGCATCAAGGACCAGGCCCTGCGGCACACCTACGCGGTCCGGCTCGACTCGATGCTCGGCTTCCTGGACGAGCGGTTCGTGGTCGGCCGGGTCGCCCAGATCAACCGGTGGCAGCGCGAGCGCGCCGCGCGCGGCGAACGCGGCGCGGGCCCGGGCCAGGCGCCCCCGCAGTCCGGCCGCCCGGCCCAGGCCCCGCAACGACCCGCCGGCTTCCGCCCGGACCCGCGGGACATGTGTCAGGCCGTGCAGCGCGAGGTGCTCAAGCTCGCGCTCCAGGCTCCCGAGCTGGTGGCCCCGGCGTTCGACCACTACGAGGCCGACGAGTTCACCGCGCCGTCGTACGCGGCCGTCCGGGCCGCGATCGCGACCGCCGGCGGCGTCTGCTGCGACCTCGCGCCGACTCCGAACTGGGTCGCCGAGGTGCGCGCCGCCGCACCCGACGACACCATCCGGCACATGGTCACCGAACTGGCGGTGGAGAGCCTGCACCGCACCGCCGACCCGGACCGCGCCTACGCCGACGGCAACCTGGTCCGACTGCGGGTGTTCTCCGCCGAACGCCGGATCGCGGACGCCAAGTCCCGTCTGCTGCGCATCGATCCGGTCCGCGACGCGGACGCGTACGCGCTGGTCTGGCAGGAACTGACCACGCTGGAGACGTACAAGCGCGCGCTGGTCGACCGAGGCGCCGAGGCGCTGTACGCCCCCGGCGGCTGATCCGCCCGCCGCCCGCCGGCGGGAAACCGCCCCACAGGGCGGGCGCACCACGTCGATCGCCGCGATCGCCCCGTGCGCGGGCGAGATTTCCGCGCCTGGCTCTCGGCTACAGGCCCCCTCGTACAGCAGACTGGGGAAGGTGCATCGGCACACCAGACGGGGGAAAACGCCCGGCGGCGACCCCGCCCACACGGATCGGACGGATGAGCCTGAACCGGGCCCGGCCACCGTCCTCACCCAGCACGCCACCCCAGGAACCGCGCCACCCGTGCCGGACGCGGCACCCGCACCGACCGCGCCCGCCGTGTCGAACACGGCCGAGCAGACCGCGGGAGCGGACACCGACGCCGAGTCGGACGACACCCCGCGGCCGGCCGAGTCCGGCGGCTCGTCCGCCGACCTGCTGCGCCAGTACCTGCGCGAGATCGGGCGGGTGCCGCTGCTGAGCGCCGCGGACGAGGTCGATCTGGCGCGTCGGGTCGAGGCCGGTCTGTTCGCCGGGGAACGCCTGCTCGACGACCCGCCCGCCGACCCCGCCGCCCGCGACGCGCTGACCACCCTGGTCCGCGACGGCGAACGGGCCAAACGCCGCCTGATCGAGGCCAACCTGCGCCTGGTGGTCTCCATCGCCAAGCGCTACGTCGGCCGCGGCCTGGGCCTGCTCGACCTGGTCCAGGAGGGCAATCTGGGCCTGATCCGGGCGGTGGAGAAGTTCGACTACACCCGCGGCTACAAGTTCTCCACCTACGCGACCTGGTGGATCCGCCAGGCGATGAGTCGGGCGCTGGCCGACCAGGCCCGGACCATCCGGGTCCCGGTGCACGTGGTCGAGTTGATCAACCGGGTCATCCGGGTGCAGCGCCGACTGCTGCAGGAGCGCGGCGAGGAGCCCACCGCCGAGGACGTCGGCGAGGTCCTCGACCTGACCGCCGAACGGGTCACCGAGATCCTGCGGCTGGCCCAGGAGCCGGTGTCGCTGCACACACCCGTCGGCGAGGACGAGGTGCTCCTGGGCGACATCGTCGAGGACGGCGACGCGACCTCCCCGGCCGAGGCCGCCGCCTACCTGATGCTGCGCGAGCACCTGGAGGCGCTGCTGTCCACCCTGGGCGACCGCGAACGCCAGGTGGTGCAACTGCGGTACGGGCTCGCCGACGGCGAACCGCACACCCTGGAGGAGATCGGCCGGGTCTTCGGGGTGACCCGCGAGCGAATACGCCAGATCGAGTCACGCACCCTGTCCCGACTCCGCGAACGGTCCTACTCGGAACAACTGCGGGGCTATCTCGACTGATCCCTACCGTTCCGGGGTTCGTCTGCTGTCAGAATTCGCCCATGCCGACAAGCCCCACACCCACCCTCGTCGCCGGGGTGCACTGCTCAGCGCGCCAGTTGCGCATCCTCGTCTGCGACGCCGCGACCGGTACGCCCCTGCGCCAGGGGCGCGCCGCGTACGCCGAGGGCGCCGCGACCACGCCCGGCGCGTGGCTGCGGGCCTTCGGCGAGGCCGCGGCGGGCGGCCTCCTCGACGGTGTGGCGGCGATCGGGGTGGCCGCGCAGAACCACGGCGCGGTCCCGCTGGACGCGCAGGGCGTGGTGCTCGGGCATCCGCTGCCCGGGGACGACCTCGGGGCCTCCGGGGCGGCCGCGGACCTCGTGGACGCGCTGGGCGGGCCGGGGGCGTGGACGGCCGCGACCGGATCGGTGCCCGGTTCGTCGTCGGCGATCGCCCAACTGCGGCGATTCGCCCGGTTCGAACCGGACGCGGTCACCCGGATCGCCTCCGTCCTGCTTCCGCACGACTGGGTCACCTGGCAACTGCTCGGCTGCCCGCCGGAGCCGGTCACCGACCGCGCGGACGCCTCCACGACCGGTTACTACGCCACCACCGGCGAGTGGCGCGAGGACCTGCTGCACCTGGCCATCGGCCGGGTCCCGCGCACGCCGCTCGTGCTGCCGCCGGGCGGCGCCGCCGGGCGCACCCCCGAAGGCGTGCTGGTCTCCGCCGGCACCGGCGCCGAGGCGGCCCTGGCGCTGGGCGCGGGGCTGTCCGACGGCGACGTGGTGGTGGCGATCGGCACCACCGGCACCGCCTTCGCGCCGCACCCGGTGTCGGTGGCCGACCCGACCGGGGTGGTCGCGTCCTACGCCGACGCCACCGGGCGCTACCTGCCGCTGGTGCGCACCCTCAACGCGGCCCGGGTGCTGCGCGGCACCGCGTCGATACTGGGACTGGACGCCGAGGAGTTCGACCGGGTCGCGCTGGAGTCCACCCCGGGCGCCGCCGGCCTGGTGCTGCTGCCCTACCTCGAAGGCGAGCAGATCCCCGACCTGCCGCACGCCGCGGGCACGCTGACCGGGCTGCGCCGGGAGAGCATGACGCCGGCGTCGCTCGCGCGGGCGTCGGTGGAGGGGATGTTGTGCGGCATCTCGGACGCGTTGGACGTGCTGCGCGATCGGGACGTGGCGGTGGACCGGGTGATTCTGGTCGGCCCGGGCGCGCGTTCGGCCGCGGTGGCCACGATCGCGCCGGCGCTGCTCGGGCTGCCGACCGCGGTGCCCGCGGCGGCGCTCGCCGGGCGCTATGTGGCCCAGGGCGCGGCCCGGCAGGCCGCGTGGGCGCTGTTCGGCGTGCTCCCGGCGTGGCCCTCGGGGGTGGGCGCGTTCCCGGATCCGGGCGAGGAGGAACTGGCGCTCGGCGACGCGGTGCGGGCGCAGTACCGCGAGGTGCGCGATCGGCTGCACCCGGGCGCGGTGCCGCCGCCGCGCGAGGGCGCGGACGCGGGTGGGCGCCACCGCAGGGGGTGATCGGCCGGGGCGCCGACCGACGGATGGTCGGCCGGCGCCGGACGGGCCCGATCCGCGGCCCCGTCCGACCGGCGGTCGCGGGCGCCACGGGTGCCGCGGCGCCGCAGGTGTCTTCCCGTGTCGGGCGCTTCGGTACTACAGCCCCTGTCCGTAGCGCGGCGGCGTCACCGACGTGCCGTTCGTGCCGTGCCGGCCGAACCGGTCCGGCAGGTGCCGACCCACCCGCTCCGGCAGGTGCTCGCCGATCGCCCGGCCGGCCTTGGCGCCGGCCTCGCGGCCGAGTTCGGCCGCCGCGTGCCCGGCCTTCTGGGCGGGCGGGCTGCCCGCCACCGTGCCGGACAACTTCCGGATCTGCTCGTACCGCTCACGCCCGGCCTTCGCCCCCAGCACGTAGCCGACGGCGAGGCCGGTGACGAAGGTGAGCTTGTTGATCATGGTGTCCTCCGCGGTCGTGTGTCCCGCCCGTGCACGTCAGCGCCTACCCGGGCGCGGTGCGTAGGCAACCTGTGAGGTCCTACCGGAAAAACCCTGGTGCGGGCCACCCCCGGGAATGCGCTAATGTATTCCACGCAGCGACCGCCGAACGGTCCGACGCAATCCCGCATAGCTCAATTGGCAGAGCAGCCGGCTGTTAACCGGCAGGTTATTGGTTCGAGTCCAATTGCGGGAGCCGCCGCGAGCGCCCACCAGGTTCACCTGGCGGGCGCTTTCGCGTTGCCCCGCCGGGGTGCTACTCGCTCCCGGTGCGGGACCAGAACTCGCGCCACGACGCCCACGCCTGGGGCAGCTCCGCCTCGGTGATCATCGGGTTGTTCGGGAAGTGGAAGCGGCCGGGCACGGTCGACGGGTGCTCCAGGACGTCGGCCGCGTAGAAGACGCTCGGCTTGCGGCTGCGGAAGTACCACCGCCCGTCCCGCCGTTCGTAGCGGTCCCGGTAGATCATCGGCATCACCACCCACAGCTCGCCCACCTCGTGCTCCGGGCGGCAGTACACGACGCCCGTGGCGTGGTCCCGGTCCACCAGGTCGATCACGTGGTTCCCGATCAGGTGAAAGGTGATCCCGTACGGGCGCAGCACCGGGTCGAACCACCGGGCCAGCGCGTCCCGGCCGACCCCGCCGTCACCCGTGCGGACGTCGTCCACGAACAGCGCGGCCAGCGCCGGCACGTCCCGACCGTCCAGGGCGAGCGCGTAGCGGGCGGCGAGTTGGCGGATCTGCTCGTGCGCCTCCAGGCGATCGAGCCGGGTGGTGATCGGGTCCGACATGCTGCCTCCGTAAGCTGACGGTCAGTCAGATATCACCGTGTCAGATGCCCGGCCGGGACGATGCCCCGGGTTCGCGCGTTCGGCACCCACCCGTGGGGAGCGGTCGCATGGTCGACGTCGGCATCTACCTGGACCTGCGCAACCCGGTCGAGTGGCGGCAGGACTGGTCCCGGCTGTACGCGTTCACGCTGGAGCTGTGCGAGGAGGCGGACCGGCTCGGAGTGCACTCGATCTGGACCACCGAGCACCACGGCTTCGACGACGGCTACCTCAGCCAGCCGCTCACCCTGGCCGCCGCGATCGCCGCTCGCACGAAGCGGGCCCGGATCGGCACCGGCGTCACGATCGCGCCGCTGCGGCACCCGGCGCACCTGGCCGAGGAGGCCGCGATCGTGGACCTGGTCAGCGGCGGCCGACTGGAACTGGGCATCGGCACCGGCTACCGCAAGCCCGAATACGACCTGTTCGACCGATCCGACCTGATCGGGACCCGGTTCTCGGCCACCGACGCGAGCGCGCGCGAGATCCGCAGGTTGTGGGAGAGCGGGACGGTCACGCCGGGGCCCGTCCAGCGCCGGCCGCGGATCTGGCTCGGCTACCAGGGGCCGCAGGGCGCGCGGAGGGCCGGGCTGCTGGGCGAATCGCTGCTGACCGCGAATCCGGCGATGGCCGCGCCGTACCTGGACGGACTGCGCGAAGGGGGCCACGACCCGGCCGGTGCCCGGATGGCCGGGCTGCTGAACGGATGGATCACCGAGGACCCCGAGCGGGACTGGCCGGTGGTCTCCCGGCACCTGGCGCACCAGTGGGACGGCTACCACCGGTACGCGGTCGAGGGCACCGACGCCGCACCGCCGCGCCCGATCGACCCGGACCGGTGGCGGGCGCGCGGACTCTCCGCCGCGCCGGGCCACTTCCTGCACGCGACGCCCGAGGACGCGGCGCGGGAGATCCGGGCGTACGTGGCCGATACGCCGATCGAGACGGTGTGGTTCTTCGCGTCGTTGAGCGGCATGGGCGAGGAGATGGCGCGCGCGCACGTGACGACGCTGTGTTCGCGGCTGGCGCCGCTGGTGGCGTGACCCGGGCGCCGACCCCCGGTGCCGGCCGGTGCGGCCCGGCGCCGGTGCTCCCGAGCGCCGCCCGGGCGCGTGGGCGCGGTGCGGGCGGCGTTCGGGCGAGGTCGGAGGGAGGCGCCCCGCCGGGACTACGGGATGATCACCGTCTTGCCCCGGGCGCCGCCGAGGCGGCTGCGGGCGATGGCGGTGGGAGCGTCGCTCAACGGCAGGCGGGCCTCGATCGGCACGGTGATCCGGTGCCCGCGCAGTTCGTCGGCGAGCCGGTCGTACAACTCCGCGGTGGACTTCTGGCCGTGATTGATCGCCTCGACCCCGCGCCCCGCCAACTCCCGCGCGTCGGCCACGAACTGGGTGGTCAGCGCCACTCCGCCGTCCCGGATCAGCCGGGCGTAGGCGGCGAAGTCGGCCGCGTCGGAGACCAGGTCGACCAGCGCGTCCACGCCGTCGGGATAGTCCGAGCGCACCTTGTCCGCGACGATCCCGCCGGTCGCGTCGTAGGTCTGGGCGGCGCCGAGCGCGCCCATCTTCGACGCGCCGACGCCCCGGGTGACCGCGAGCACCCGCACGTCGCGCGCCGCCGCGAGCTGGGTCAGGAAGGTGCCGACGCCGCCCGCCGCACCGACCAGCAGGAGGGTCTGACCGGCGCGCACGCCACCCGCCTCCAGCAGGCCCAGCGCGGTGCCGGCGGCGGTGGGCAGCGTCGCGGCCTGGGCCGGGTCCAGATCGGCCGCGGAGGCGATCAGGCCGGTCGAGGGCACGGTCAGGAACTCGGCGTACGCGCCGACCTCGCCGACCGGCGCGCGCAGCGCCGAGCCGAACACCTTGTCGCCGATCGAGAACCGCACCGCGTCCGAACCGGCGTCCACGACCGTGCCGGCGAAGTCCACCCCGAGCACGAGCGGGAACGAGTGCTTCATCGACTCGGCGAGCATGCCGTCCGCGACCTTCCAGTCGAACGGGTTGACGGCCGCCGCCGCGACCTCGATCAACAGCTCACCCCTGGCGGGGGCGGGTTTCGAGAGGTCGACGACCTTCGGGTCGCCTCCGAACTCGTTCACGGCGACAGCGCGCATGGTGGATCACTCCTCGCACGAAATCCAACGATGACCGGGATCACCCGAGTGACCGCGCGCGGCGCGTCGTAAACGACCGGCGGGCATGGGCGGCCCGGACCCGACGGCGTGATGTGGCGCACGCGGCCCCGACCCGATCGAGCGATGGGATGCGAACACTTTCGGGCAGGATGAGACAACGCTCGCGAGGATCCCCCCAAGCGTTGGTCGCGCCTGACCGGTTATGCTGCGTCAGGCTGTCCGGCAGCGGACGGCACGGGGGCGGTAGCTCAGCTGGTTAGAGCAGGGGACTCATAATCCCTTGGCCGTGGGTTCGAGTCCCACCCGCCCCACCCGTTCAGGTCGGCGTCTCGCTGCGCGTGTCCCACGTCGTATGTCTCGATCGTATGCTTTCACCGCTTGGCTTCGTCGCTGTGTGTCGTCGAGCGACTCTTTTCCGTAGTCGAGTGAGAGCTTAGCGGGCTCACCGGGGATTCCGGGAGGGAAATCACTCGTACGGGCTATCCCCATGTATATCCCTGGCGTGACGTGACCTCGGCCAGCGTGCGCTGACCCGCCACGCTCGGGTGGAACCAGTCCCAGTGGCTGACGTCGTTCTTGCCGAACCGCTGGGTGTTCACCACGCCGCCGTCGTAGCGGCAGTTGGACCAGGTCGAACACACCTCGCGCAGCTTGGCGTTGTAGGCGGTCACCCGATCGCGCACCCGCTGCCGGCGGTCCAGCGCGGCGGGCTTGGCCGATTGCGGGTCCTCCAGCATCGACTGGCACACGTTCGCCATCGACCACACCGCGCGGGCCATCATCTCGTCGTGGCCGGTCTCCCACATGCGACCCAGGTCCGGCACGCTGACCACCAGGACGCGCGTGCGCGGCAGGCCCTCGCGCAGCACGTCCAGCGCGTCGCGGAACTGGCTCTCGAACGTGCCCGGCGAGGTCATCTCGGCCTCGGAGCGCCGGCACGCGTCGTTGGCGCCCATCAGGATCGTGACGTACTCGGCCCGCTCCTGCACCGCCTTGCGGGCCTGGCCGGCCAGATCCGACATCCGGGCTCCGGTCTCGGCGTTGTTGAACACGGCGTCCGCGGGCAGCCCCAGCCGCTTGGCGTGACTGTTCACGTCGGCCGAGGTGCCGGTGGCCCACGACTTCTCCGGGCAGTCCTGGAGCGGTGAGCACGTGTCGAAGCCGCGCGTGATCGAGTCGCCCAGGGCCGCCATCGAGCGCGGTCGGGGCGGCGTGGTCGCGGTCGCCGGCGCGTCCGGTGTCGGGACGACCGCCTTCGTGTTGGGCTGTTCGGCCGAGGTCGGGTTGCCGGGTTTCCCGGTCTGCCTTCCGCTCGGCTCGGCCGGCGGCTTGCCGCCGACCGCCGCGGGGGCCGCGTCCGCGCCACCACCCGAGTCGTTGCACGAGGACACTGCCAACAGCGTCGCCACCATCGTGGCGGTGACCACCCCTACTCGTCGTTTCCCGCCCACGCCGCCCCTCCCGACCCCTAGCATCGACACGACGATGTCCATCGACGGTACGTCACTCCTTCGTGTGAAGGCCGACAAAGCCGGGAGTGGCGTTGTCGACGGCCGGGCACGTTGAGTGCAGTGGCTCACCATTCCGAGACGGTGAGTAACGAATTGTTCCTTCACATCGGACAATTGCCCACATGTGATTACGGACAGCAACTGGTGCCTGTGGTACATCCGTGGTCTGTGGGGCACAATGGAAGACCGGGATTCGAACAGGCAGTCCGAGACAAGGGTTGAGGCCGCTGGGGAAGGCGAACCTCGTCCTTGAAGCCTGGAGGTCCCGGTGACGACACGTGGAGTTCTGTACGTGCACTCCGCGCCGCGTGCGCTGTGCCCGCACGTCGAGTGGGCCGCAGCGGGCGTTCTTGGCGTGCGCGTGAGTCTGGACTGGGTCCGCCAGCCGGTGGCGCCCGGCATGTTGCGGGCCGAGCTGTCCTGGCAGGGCGCGCCCGGTACCGCGTCGCGCCTTGCCTCGGCACTGCGCGGGTGGCACCTGTTGCGCTTCGAGGCCACCGAGGAACCCTCGGCCAACGCCGAGGGGGAGCGCTACAGCAACACCCCCGATCTCGGCATCTTCCACGCCGTCACGGGGGCGCACGGCGACATCCTGATCCCCGAGGACCGGCTGCGCGCGGTTCTGGGTCGGGCCGCCCGCGGCGAGGTCGACCTGCGCTCCGAAGTGGAGAAGCTGCTCGGCAAGCCGTGGGACGACGAGCTGGAGCCCTTCCGCTACGCGGGGGAGGGCACGCCGGTGCGCTGGCTGCACCAGGTGGTCTGAGCCCGGGCGCCGGCCCCGGGGCGGCGGCCTGAGCAGCCGGGGAGAAGACATACGTATAGACATACCGACGCGTGGGGCCCTTCCGAATCATCCGGAAGGGCCCCACGCGTCTCCGACTTCGGGCCTACAACGGGATGTTGCCGTGGGCGCCGCGGGTCCGCGGCGCGGCGGCGATCGCCTTCGCGATCGCGATCCGGCTCTCGTCCGGGTCGATCACCTCGTCCACGACACCGAGTTCGATCGCGCGCTCCAGACCGCCGGCGACCTTCTCGTGCTCGGCCGCCAACTCCAGCTCCACCTGCGGCTTCAGCTCGTCCGGGACCTCGGCGAGCCGGCGCCGGTGCAGGATGCGCACGGCGGCGACCGCGCCCATCACCGCGACCTCGGCGGTCGGCCAGGCCAGTACTCGGGTCGCCCCCAGCGAACGCGAGTTCATCGCGATGTACGCGCCGCCGTACGCCTTGCGCGTGACCATCGTCACGCGCGGCACGACGCACTCGCCGAACGCGTGCAACAGCTTCGCGCCCCGGCGCACCACGCCGTCCCACTCCTGGCCCACGCCGGGCAGGTAGCCGGGCACGTCCACGACCACCACGAGCGGCACGCCGAACGCGTCGCACATGCGGACGAAGCGGGACGCCTTCTCGGCCGACGCCGAGTCCAGGCAACCGCCCAGGCGCAGCGGGTTGTTCGCGACCAGGCCCACCGTGCGCCCGCCGAGCCGGCCGAGCGTGGTGACGATGTTCGGCGCCCACTTGGGGTGCAGTTCCTGGCCGGGCTCGTCCAGCAGGCCCTCGACCACCGGGTGCACGTCGTAGGCCCGCTTGGCCGACTCGGGCAGCAGCGCGCCCAGTTCACGGCGGCCTGGGCCGGTCGGGTCGATCTCGCCCTGGTTGGCCAGCAGGTCGGCCAGGCCGCGGGCCCGGTCGATCGCGTCCTGCTCGGAATCGGCGACCACGTGCACCACGCCGCTGCGTCGGCCGTGCGGCTCGGGGCCGCCCAGGCGCAGCGCGTCGACGTCCTCGCCGGTGACCGAGCGGACCACGTCCGGGCCGGTGACGAAGATCCGGCCCTCGGGCGCCAGGATCACGATGTCGGTCAGCGCGGGCCCGTAGGCCGCGCCGCCGGCGGCCGCGCCGAGCACGACCGAGATCTGCGGGATCCGGCCCGAGGCCATGGTCATCGCGTGGAAGATCCGGCCCACCGCGTGCAGACTGGCCACGCCCTCCTGGAGCCGGGCGCCGCCGGAGTGGAACAGCGCGATGATCGGCGTCCGCTCGGCCATCGCCCGCTCGTACGCCTCGACCACGATGGCGCAGCCCTCTTCGCCCATCGCGCCGCCCTGGACGGTGGGGTCCGAGGCGTAGGCGACCACTCGGGCGCCGTTGATCGTGCCGACGCACGCGAGGGTGCCGGAGGTGGTCTCGTAGGCGGAGATCTCCTCGTACGAGCCCGGATCCACCAGCTTGCGCAACCGCAGCCTCGGGTTGCGCGGGTCGTCGTCGCGGTGCGGACGGGTGGGCCTGGCGGCGGGCGCGGACGCGGCCCTGCCTCCGGGTCGGTTGTCCATCACGGTCACGTGTATACGGTCCGTCCTGCCCACCGCGTCACGCGTGTCGGGCATGGTGCCGCCCGGCGGCGCGCGTCGCGGACGAGCGCGAGGAGCCCGGGGGTCACCCGAACCGGCGGAAGGCGACGACGACGTTGTGCCCGCCGAAGCCGAACGAGTTGTTGAGCGCGGCGATGTCGCCGTCGGGCAGCGTGCGCGGCTCGCCCCGGATGATGTCCAGGTCCACCTCGTCGTCGAGGTCGTCCACGTTGATCGTGGGCGGCGCCGTGCGGTGGTAGAGGGCGAGCACCGTGGCGACCGACTCGACCGCGCCGGTGCCGCCGAGCAGGTGGCCGGTCATCGACTTGGTGCTGGTGACGGTGACCTTGTCGGCCGCCGCGTCGCCCAACGTGGCGCGGATCGCCCTGAGTTCGGTGACGTCGCCCGCCGGGGTCGAGGTGCCGTGCGCGTTGACGTGCACGATCTCCTCCGGCGCGAGGCCGCCGTCCTCCAGGGCCAGCGCCATCGCGCGGGCGATGTCGCGGCCGGTCGGCTCGGGCTGGGCGATGTGGTGGCCGTCGGAGCTGAGTCCGGCGCCCGCGACCTCGGCGTACACGCGGGCCCCGCGGGCCGCCGCGTGCTCGGCGCTCTCCAGGACCAGGACGCCCGCGCCCTCGCCCATCACGAAGCCGTCGCGGCCCTTGTCGTACGGACGCGACGCGCGCTGCGGCTCGTCGTTGCGCTTGGACATCGCCATCATGTTCGCGAAGGCGGCCATCGGCAGCGGGTGGATCGCGGCCTCGGTACCGCCGCAGACCACCACGTCGGCGCGGCCCGAGCGGATCATCTCCAGGCCGTAGGCGACTGCCTCGGCGCCCGAGGCGCACGCGCTGACGGGAGTGTGCACACCCGCTCGCGCGCCCAGCTCGATGCCGACGTTGGCGGCCGGGCTGTTGGGCATGAGCATCGGGACGGTGAGCGGGCCCACGCGACGCGGGCCCTTGTCGTTGAAGGTGTCCCACGCGTCGAGCAGGGTGGTGACGCCGCCGATGCCGGAGGCGATGACCACACCGAGGCGGATCGGGTCCACGACGAGCGCGTCCGGGGCGTCCTCGGGCGCGGTGTTCTTCGCCGCGTAGCCGGCGTCCAGCCAGGCCTCGCGCGCGGCGATCATCGCGAACTGGCCGGAGCGGTCCAGGCGACGCGCCTCGACCTTGGGCATGACCTCCAGCGGCTCGACCGCGATGCGCGCGGCGAAGGTGACCGACAACTGCGCGGCCCATTCCTCGGTCAGCGCCCGCGCGCCGGACGTGCCCGCGAGCAGCGCGGACCACGTGCTCGCGACATCCCCGCCGACCGGCGTGGTCGCGCCCAGACCGGTGACGACCACGGTTCGCGCGGCGTCGTTGCGCTCGGTCGACTTCACTGTCTTCTCACTCCCACGCTGTTGTCTCGGGCGATCCGGCGGCTGGGGTGCCGGTGCCGGTGGTGCTGCGACCGACCGGGCCGGACTCGCGGGTGCGGGTCCGGCCCGGAGTACGGCCGGCGCTGCTTGCGACCTAGGCGGCGGCCTTGACGATGTAGTCCACCGCGTCGCGGACGGTCTTGAGACCCTTGACGTCGTCGTCCGGGATCTTGACCTCGAACTTCTCCTCGGCCGCCACGACGACCTCGACCATCGACAGCGAGTCCACGTCCAGGTCGTCGATGAAGGACTTGTCCAGCTCGACCTCGTCCTGCGGGACGCCGGCGATCTCGTTGACGATGTCGGCGAGGCCCTCGAGGACCTGCTCCTGGCTGGCAGCCATGTTGCTCCTTGATTCGAATCTTCTGCGGTGACGGGTACTGCTGATGTTGCTCGTCCGGTCGGCGGCGACCGACGGGGGACTACGGAAGCGTAATGACCTGCCCCGCGTAGACGAGGCCGGCCCCGAATCCCATGATCAGGGCGGTGCCTCCGCTGACCGCTTCGCCGCTTTCGAGCATGCGCTCCATCGCGAGCGGGATGGACGCGGCGGAGGTGTTGCCGTTCTCGGCGATGTCGCGGGCGACCGGCACTTCGGCGGGCAGCTTCAGCGCCTTGATCATCGCGTCGGTGATCCGCATGTTGGCCTGGTGCGGGATGAACGCGTCCAGGTCCTCGGCCTTGACCCCGGCGGCGTCCAAGGCCTGCTCGCAGACCTTGGCCATCTCCCACACGGCCCAGCGGAAGACCTTCTGGCCCTCCATCTTGAGCGTGGGGAATTCCTGCTCGCGATCCTCGCGCAGGTCGTTCCAGTCGACGGTCTGGGTGATCGCCTCGGACTGCGAACCGTCCGAACCCCACACGACCGGACCGATGCCGGGCGTTGCCGAGGGACCGATCACGACGGCGCCCGCGCCGTCGCCGAAGATGAACGCGGTGCCGCGGTCCGACAGGTTGGTCAGGTCGCTGAGTCGCTCGACCCCGATCACCAGGACGTACTCGGCGCTGCCGCCGCGGACCATGTCGCTGCCCAGGGAGACGCCGTAGCAAAAGCCCGCGCAGGCCGCGGAGACGTCGAACGCCGCCGCCCGCCCGCCGCCCGCGCCCAGGCGGTGCGCGATCTCGGTCGCGATGGCCGGGGTCTGCTTGAGGTGGGTGACCGTCGAGACGATCACGCAGCCCACCTGCGAGGCGTCCAGACCGGCGTGCGCGAGGGCCTTGCCGGCCGCCGCGATGGACATCTCGGCGACGGTCTCCTCGGGGGAGGCCCAACGCCGGGTCTTGATCCCGGACCGGCTCTGGATCCACTCGTCGGACGAGTCGATCCGGTCCACCAGCTCGGAGTTGGACACGATCCGAGCCGGGCGGTAACCGCCGACGCCGAGGATGCGCGCGTGCGCGGCACCGGCGCGGGGGGTGATGGTAGCGGTCACGCGTGGTCCTCCCGTACGGGTTCGAGGCCGGGTGGGTTCGCGGCCGGGTGCGGAGCGACTGTCACGACGTACGTCACAGCGAGCTCTGCGGGTGGATGCGCAGCAGCGGCATGCCGGGCGCGACCGGGTCGCCGTCCTCGACGAGCCACTCGACCACGGTGCCGCCGTGCGGGACGGTGATGGTCTGCTCGTCACGGTGCGAGCGCACCGTGGCGACGCGGGAGCCGGGTGCCAGCGAGTCGCCCGTCTTGACGCCGGCGCGCTCGACGATGCCCTTGAACGGCGCGACCACCAGGCGCCACGTGGGCGAGGCGTCGATCGTACTGGGGCTGCCGTGCCGCTCGACCAGCTTGCGGGCCGCCTCCAGGTCGTCCGGGGTCTTGAGCGCGACCCTCTCCACGTCCGGCAGGGCGCGCTTGGCCAGACCGGTCAGGGTGCCGGCCGGGGCCACCTCGATCAGGCCGGTGACGCCCAGGTCCTTCATGGTCTCCATGCACAGGTCCCAGCGCACCGGGTTGGAGACCTGGGTGACCAGCCGCTTGACCACGTCGCGGCCGTCGTGCAGCACGGCGCCGTCGGAGTTGGAGATGAACGGCGTGCGCGGGTCGCGCACGGTCACGCCCGGGACCAACTCGGCGAGCCGGCTCACCGCGGAGGCCATGTGCTCGGTGTGGAAGGCGCCGGCCACCGCGAGCGGTCGCACCTTCGCCCGCTCCGGCGGGTCGGCGGCGAACGCGGCGAGCTGCTCCAGGGTGCCGGCCGCGACGATCTGGCCCGCGCCGTTCATGTTCGCCGGGGTCAGGCCGTGTTCGGCGATCTTGGCGAGCACCGCCTCCGGGGTGCCGCCGAGCACCGCGCTCATGCCGGTCTGTGTCACGGCGGCCGCGGCGGCCATGGCCTTGCCGCGCTCGCGGACGAGGGTCATCGCCGACTCGGCGGTGATCACCCCGGTGCCGGCGGCGGCGGTCAGCTCGCCGACGCTGTGACCGGCGGCGGCGCCGACCACGCGGTAGGCGTCGGAGGGGTGCGGGAAGAGCGCGAGGGCGGCGACCAGACCCGAGGCGACGAGCAGCGGCTGGGCCACCGCCGTGTCCCGGATCTCGTCCGCGTCGGCCTTGGTGCCGTAGTGGATCAGGTCGAGGCCCGTGACGGCGGACCACCAGCGCAGCCGATCGGCCACACCGTCGAGGTCGAGCCAAGGGGCGAGGAATCCGGGCGTCTGGGCACCCTGTCCGGGAGCGACGAGTACGAGCACGAGGTCAAGCCTCTCTCCTGCCAGGGGTGTGAGCCCCTTATCGGCAGGGACGAAGATCCGATGGCGACTTTGTGGGTTTCCTACAAAAGGTGTCCGGGCTAGCTCTCGATCGCGGCGAGCCGGCCGAGGATCAGCGAGACCTGGAGGGTGAACGCGGAACGCGTCTCGGTCGGTACGAGTCCGGTAACGTCCACGACACGTCGCAGCCGGTAGCGCACGGTATTCGGGTGAACGAAGAGCATCCGGGCGGCCCCTTCGAGACTCGCCGCCTGCTCCAGGTACACGGAGAGTGTCTCCAGCAATGCGGAGCCGGCCGCGTGCAGAGGTATGTAGATCTCCTCCACCAACTGGTCCCGGGCCTCCTCGTCGCCCGCGAGCGCGCGCTCGGGCAGGAGATCGTCGGCGGACACCGGGCGCGGGGCGTCCGGCCACGCGACGCACGCGCGGTGTCCGGACATCGCGGCCTGCGCGGAGCGGACGGCGGCCAGCAGATCCGGTACCTCGGGGCCGACCACCACCGGGCCCGGGCCGAACTGGCCGATCAGCGAACGGGTGGCCCGGATCGGGTCCTCGGTACCGCCCAGGATCACCACGAGCCGCTCGCCCTGGACGCCGGTGAGCACGTTCAGTCGGGCGTGCCGGCCGGCCCGGTGGATGCCGTCCACGACCGCCTGGGTGTCCGCGTCCGGGGCGTTGCCCACCACGACCATGACCGAGTCCGGCGAGCCCCAGCCCAGCGCCGAGGCGCGGGAGAGGATGCCCTCGTCGGCCTCGCCGCGCAGCAGCGAGTGCACGACCAGCGCTTCCAGTCGGGCGTCCCACGCGCCGCGCGTCTCGGCGGCGTGCGCGTACACCTGCGCGGTCGCGAAGGCGATCTCCCGGGAGTACAGCAGCAGCGCCTCGCGCAGCGCCTGCTCGTAGCCGGGCGCGGCCAGGGTGGCGATCTCGGCCTCGACCACCTCGATCGTGGTGCGGATCAACTCCACGGTGTGCGGCAGCGTGATGGTGCGGGTCAGTTCGCGCGGCGCGGTGCCGAACACGTCGGCGCTGACCTTCTGCGGGGTCTCCGGATGCCGGAACCATTCGGTGAACGCGGAGATGCCGGCCTGCGCGACCAGGCCGATCCAGGAGCGGTTGTCGGCCGGCATGTTCCGGTACCAGGGGAGCGCCTCGTCCATCCTCGCCAGGGCGGCTCCGGCCAGCGCGCCGGCGGACTTCTCGAGCCGGCGGACGGTCGCGGCGCGCAAATCGGGCTTGGAACTCACCTTGCCTATCATCCTCTGCCTGATGGGCGGGTTTGCCGCCGGCTCGCGGGTGGGGTGGGGCGGGGGTGCGGGGGCGCGGGGTGTCGGGGCGGGTGTCGTGGGTGGGGCGCGGAGTGCCGGGCCGGGGTCGTGGGGCGGGGGTGCCGGGCCTGGGGTCGTGGGTGGGGTGCGTGTGGGGTGCCGGGCCGGGGTCGTGGAGGGAGCGGTGCTGCTTGTTGGGCGACTTCGTCGCCGGCTCGCGAGGCGCCGCTTTTTCTCTCCCCCGCAAGCTCCTCCGAGAAAAAGCGGCGCCTCGCTCGTGACTTCGTGTCCCTGCGCTTCGCTCCGGGTCACGAAGTCAAAGGTCTGCGGCTCCGCCGCTCTCCGCGCTTCGCGCGTCGATCACCGGGGTGGGGGTGGGTCGGGGGCGCTGACGCGCCGGGGGGTGGGCGTCGGTGATGAGGGGGTGCGCGCGTCGTGGGGTTTGTGGTGTCTGCGGTGGCGGTCGGTGTGGGCGCCGTGGAGTACCGCGGTGTAAACCGCTCGGGCCAGGCGGGCGCCCCATAGCGAGCGGGGGCCGCCGAAGGGTTCGGTGGGGGTGTCGGGGGTGGGGGTGCGGGACGCGACGCAGATCGCGTCGGAGGGGGTTCCGGTGCAGGCGTAGCCGGCGTCCAGCAGGGCCTGCACCTTCGCTTCCGTGGCGGTGGCCACGGCGTTGATCAGGGCCGCGTCGGAGAGGGCGGCGGGGATGGCGGCGAGGATGTTGATCGTGCCGGGCGGGGGTGTGCCGGGCCGGCCCGGGGCCGGGTCGGCGGCCCAGGTCGGGACGCCGATGCCGGTGGTCACCGCCGCTTGGACGCCCTCGTCCGCGCCGTGTGTCCACGCGGTGACGTCGGCGGCGGTCATCAGACCCACGCCCGGACCGGTCAGGTCCAAGGGGGCGGCCACCTCCTCCAGATGGGTCACCGGGTCCATGCGGTCGTAGCCGGGGCGGACCTGGAGGTTGAGGACCCACGCGCGTTCGCCGATACCGCCGCCCAGCAGCGCGGAGGAGGCCATGCGCCAACCGGGGCCGGCCCGCCACAGCAGCGCCGGGCGGCGGCCGGCGTCCTCGTCGCGCCACACCGTTCGCGGGCGGAGCAGGCCGGCCGGCGTCTCGCGCGGGTGCGGCAGGGTGCTCACGGGGACTCCTCGGCGGTGTCCCGGCCCAGGTGCCCGGGGCGGACCGGGTGCACCCGCGGGCGGCCGTCCGGACCGGTGTCGACCGACACCCGAGCCTGGTAGTGCTCGGCGATCGACTCCGGGGTGAGCACCTCGGCGGCCGACCCCGACGCCACCGGCCGTCCGTCGACCAGCATCAGCAGCCGATCCGCGTACTGCGCGGCCACGCCCAGGTCGTGCAGCGTGGTGAGTACGGTCAGGCCGTCGTCGCGGCGCAGCCCGTCCACGATCTCCAGCACCTGCTGCTGATGGCCCAGGTCGAGTGCGGTGGTCGGCTCGTCCAGGAGCAGCACCGGCGCCCGCTGGGCGAGCGCCCGCGCCAGCACCACCCGTTGCCGCTCGCCGCCGGAGAGCCGGCCCACGTCCCGCCCGGCGAACGGGCCCAGGTCCAGACGCTCGATCACCTCGTCGGTGATCGCCCGGTCGCGCCGCCCGGGACGAGCCAGGTAGCCCAGGTGCGGGGTGCGGCCGAGCAGGATGTACTCGTGCACCGGCATCTGCGCCGGCACCACCGGGCTCTGCGCGGTGTAGGCGATGCCGCGGCCGAGTTCGCGCCGGGACAACTCGCGGACCGGGCGCCCGGCGACGCTGATCGAGCCCAGGTAGGGCAGCAGGCCCGCGACCGCCTTGAGCAGCGTGGACTTGCCCGCGCCGTTGGGGCCGATCACCGCGAGCCACTCGCCCGGCTCGACGTCCGCGTGCACGCCGCGCAGCACCGGGACCCGGTCGCGGTCCACGCCGGTGTCGCGCAGCAGCAACCGGGCGCTCATACGTCCACCTTGCGGGTGCCGCGCAGCACGAAGACGAAGAACGGCGCGCCGACGAACGCGGTGACCACGCCGATCGGCAGTTCGCCGGGTGCGGTGAGGGTGCGCGCGAGCAGGTCGGTGAGCACCAGGAAGGCCGCGCCGCACAGCAGCGACATGGGCAGGACCCGGCGGTAGCTGCCGCCCACGAAGCGGCGCACGATGTGCGGCACCACGATGCCCACGAAGCCGATCAGGCCGCTGATCGCGACCGCCGACGCGGTGGCCAGGGAAGCGGCGAGCAGCACCACCAGGCGCACCCGGCCGGCGCGTACGCCCAGGCCCGCGGCCTCCTCGTCGCCGACCGACATGATGTCGAGCAGCCGTCCGTGGACGAGCAGCACGGCGGTGCTCACCAGCGCGTACGGCAGGATCATCCGCAGGTCGGCCCAGCCGACCCCGGACAGCCGGCCGAAGATCCACGAGTAGATCCGGCGCAGTTCGTCGGTGTTGGCCGACTGCACGTAGGTCTGCGCGGCGGCCAGGAACTGGGCGACCGCGACCCCCGCCAGGACCAGGTTCGCGGTGCCGTCCGAGCGGCCCGCGCTCGCGCCGAGTCCGTAGGCGAGCAGCACCCCGCCCATCGCGCCGACGAACGAGGCGAGCGGCACCACCGGGATGCCGCCCACGCTGTCGCCGTCCGCGTACACGATCACCAGCGTCGCGCCCAGGCCGGCGCCGGAGGCCGCGCCGAGCAGGTACGGGTCGGCCAGCGGGTTGCGGAAGACGCCCTGGTAGCCGGCGCCGGCGATGGCCAGCAGCCCGCCCACGGTCACCGCGGCCAGCACCCGCGGCAGCCGCAGGTCCATCAGGACCGCGTACTGGACCGGGGACAGGCCGTGGTCGAGGTTCACGAACGGCAGCTTGTCCAGCAGCGCGAGCACCACCCCGCTCGCGGGCAGATCGGCCGCACCGACGGTCAGCGCGAGTACGACGACGCCGACCAGCAGTACGCCCGCGCAGAGCAGGGGCAGTACCGCCGGTCGGGATCGGGTGGGCAGGAGGTCCCGCACGAGCCGGCCGTCAGCCCTGCGTCGCGCCGGCCTTGGTGACCGCGCCGGAGACGGCCCGGACCAGGTCCACCACGCGCGGTCCCCAGCGCGAGGCGATGTCGTCGTCGAGCCCGACCACGCCGCCGTTGCGCACGGCGTTCACCTGCTCCCAGCCCGGTCGCTTGGCCACCACGTCGGCGTTTTGGCCGCAGCACTTGGTGTCGGCGAGGAAGACCAGGTCGGGGTTGGCCTGCACGAGGTACTCGGCGGAGAGCTGCGGGTAGCCGGTGCCGGCCTTGTCCGCGTCGTCGGCGATGTTCTTCAGGCCGAACTGCGCGTACACCTGGCCGATGAAGGTCTTGGAGGTCGAGGTGTAGAGCGTGTTGTCCAGCTCGTGGAAGTAGCTCAGTTGCCTCGCGGGCTTGGGCGTCGCGGCGACGATGCCCGCTATGTCGGTCCGCATCCTCGCCGCGACCTCGCCGGCCTCCCGGCTGTGGCCGGTGGCCGTGCCCAGCGTGGTGAGCTGTGCGTACGAGTCGTCGAAGGTCTTGGCCGCGGGGGTCAGCACGACCGGGATCCTGAGCTTGTTCAGTGCCGCGACCAGGCCGTCGATGTCGTCCGAGGCGACCACCAGGTCCGGGGTGTAGTTGGTGATCGCCTCGATGTTCGGCTTGAAGCCGGACAACTTGGTCTTGGGCGCGCTCGCCGGGAAGTTCGACTGGTCGTCGACCGCGGTGACCTGGTCGCCGGCACCGATCGCGAACAACATCTCGGTGGCGGTGGGGGTCAGCGAGACGATCTTCTTCGGCGCGCTCGCGATGGTGACCTTGGTGCCGGCGGAGTCCACGGTGGCCGGGAAGGCCTTGGCGTCGGGACCCGTCCCGGTGGAGCCGCCGGCCGCCGCGGGTGTGCCCTGGGGCTTCCCGTCCTTGGAGTCGTCCGAGTCACCGCACCCGGTGAGGACGAGCGCGCCGAGCAGCAGCGCGGCGGCGGAACGAAGCAGGGGTACGGATCTCAAGGAAAACTCCAGGTCCCGGGACACGGCAGGTGTCGGGACCCGTGGAGACGGATCGCCCCTCCTGCGAGGCCGATGTCGTCGGCGCGGACGAGGCGACCTGGCTTGTCCCCGAACACCCGGAGCGGGGCGGGGCATCACAGTTGCGGGACAGCGCCGGGATCCCACCGGACTTCGCTGCGTTCGACGCCGTCGGCGACAAACCGGTCGCCGACGCGCGAACGATATCAACCGGGCCGTTCACCCTCGGTGATCGGGTCCGGTTCGCGGATGATCCGCCCGCACCCGAGGGCGCCTCCGGCCGGACCGGGCGCGGGAACAGCGCCCGGTCGGTCCGCGGTTGAAACCGGCATGACCACCTTCGACGTGCGCCGGGCCGGCGACCGCTTCCATACGCGCGCGGGCTGGCTCGACTCGCACCACAGCTTCTCCTTCAGCCGGCACTACGCGCCGGACAACACGCACTTCGGACTGCTCCTGGTCAACAACGACGACGTGGTGGCGCCCGGTACCGGCTTCGACACGCATCCGCACCGGGACATGGAGATCCTCACGTGGGTGCTCTCCGGCTCCCTCGTGCACCAGGACTCCCAGGGCCACAACGGGATCATCCACCCGGGTCTGGCCCAGCGGATGAGCGCGGGCCGGGGCATCCTGCACTCGGAGAGGAACGACGCGGCCGGCTCGGCCGAGCCGGTGCACTTCGTGCAGATGTGGGTGGTGCCGGACGAGACCGGGATCACTCCGGGTTACCAACAGCACGACGTGCGGGCCGAACTGGAGCGTGGCGGGCTGGTGCCGATCGCGTCCGGGCGGCCCGGGCACGACGCGGCGATCCGGATCCACCAGAAGGACGCCGCGCTGCACGTGGCGCGACTGCCCGCGGGCGGCACCGCGACGCTGCCGGACGCGCCGTTCGCGCACGTGTTCGTCGCGCGCGGCGTCGTCGAGCTGGAGGGCGCCGGCGTGCTCGCGGCCGGTGACGCGGTGCGCCTGGCGGACGCCCAGGGGCAGCGGATCACGGCGTTTCCGGACGGCCCGGCCGAGGTGCTGGTGTGGGAGATGCACGCCGGGTTGACCGACGCGTGAGGATTCGGGCTTGCTTGGAGTGCGCTCCAACTCCGTAGCGTTCTCGTCGTGCCCGCCCCACCGGGGCGGGCTCCCCACCGGAGGCTCAACGATGTCGGCCACGCAGCAGGTCACCGCACCTCGGGACTACGAGGTCGGCAAGTACTCGATCGGCGAAGTGGTCGCCCGCACCGGCCTGACCGCGCACACGCTGCGCTGGTACGAGCGGATCGGCCTGATGCGGCACGTGAGCCGGCAGGGCCCCGGGACGGGACGAGACGGGAACGGGCGGGGGAGTCGGCGTCGCTACAGCGACCACGACCTCGACTGGCTGGAGTTCGTCGGCAAGATGCGGCTGACCGGGATGCCGGTGGCGGACATGCTCCGGTACGCGGAGCTGGTCCGCCTGGGCGACGAGACCCGGGCCGCTCGCCGAGAACTGTTGGAGGACCACCGCGAGGAGGTCCGCAACCGGATCAGCGATCTCCAGAGCTGCCTGCTCGTCATCGACCACAAGATCGAGACGTACGCGGACGCGGAGCGGAGTAACGACGATGAGCACTCACAAGACGAACACTCTCAGGCTGGGTGACGACGGTCCCGAGGTCTTCGCCCAGGGACTGGGCTGCATGGGCATGAGCGCCTTCTACATGGGCGCCGAACACGACGAGTCGGTGGCGACTCTGGAACGCGCGCTCGACCTGGGCGTCACCCTGTTCGACACCTCGGACGTCTACGGTCCGCACACCAACGAGGAACTGCTGGGGGCCTTCCTCGCCGAGGGCGGCCGGCGCGAGCGGGTCACCCTCGCGACCAAGTTCGCGATCGACATCTCGCCCGAGGGCGTGCGGGAGATCCGCGGCGACGCGGCCTACGTCAAGCGGGCCGCCGAGGCGAGTCTGCGCCGGCTGCGCACCGAGGTGATCGACCTGTACTACATGCACCGTCGCGACGTGCGGGTGCCGATCGAGGAGACCGTCGGCGCGATGGCGGAACTGGTGCGCGAGGGCAAGGTCCGGCACCTGGGCCTGTCCGAGGTGACCGCCAAGGAGCTGCACGCGGCGGCGGCCGTGCACCCGATCGCCGCCGTGCAGTCGGAGTGGAGCCTGTTCACCCGCGACATCGAGGACTCCGTGGTGCCCGCCACCCGCGAGGCGGGCGCGGCGCTGGTCGCCTACTCGCCGCTCGGCCGGGGCTTCCTGACCGGTGCCTGGGCCGCCGCCGAGACGCTGCCGGAGGGCGACTTCCGTCGCTTCCAGCCGCGCTTCACCGGCGACAACGCCGCCGCGAACGCGGCGATCCTGGAGCCGGTGCGGGCGATCGCGCGGGCGCACGGGGCGACGCCGGCGCAGGTGGCGCTGGCGTGGGTGCAGTCGCGCACCGACGCGTGGGGCCTGTCGGTGGTGCCGATTCCGGGCACCACCAAGCGGCACCGGCTGGCGGAGAACGTGGCCGCGGTCGACCTGGTGCTCACCGAGGCCGAACTGGCCGCGCTGGAGCCGATCGCCGGGCAGGTCACCGGCGCGCGGTACCCGGACATGGCGGCCACCTTCAACGACCGCGACTGAACCGGCCCGAGGGCGGGTCCCCAATCGCCCGACGGGGGATCGAAGACCCGCCCGAGGCCGCCTCGCCGACGCGGGGCGGCCTCAGCCGCGGCGGCGTCCGTCGCGATCGAGGCGGTCCACCACGTGTTGCCGGAGCAGCCCGTCGAAGCCCGAGTCGCGGATCCGGCGGGTCAATTCGGACGGCGTGGTGTGCAACGCGGTCGCCGTCGCGACCAGGTCCCACTCGTGCGCGCGCAGGTTGGCGAGCAGGTGGCCCCTGCGGGTCTGCGCCGGGGACAGCCGGAACGTCTTGCAGTACGCGAGCCGGCCGTCCTCGTGGGTGATGCGCTCGCCGATGTGGTTCTCCTCGTCGAGCCGGAACGAGGGCAGGAATCGGGTGAGTTCGAACGAGCCCATCCGGTACACCGATTCACTCGTGTACGCGCCCTCGCCGGTGAGGCCGGCCAGCATCAGATGGTGGAACCGCTCCCACGCGAGGGACTGTTCCGCCGCCTCGCGGCGCAGGTTCGCGAGCGAGGACACCCGCCCGCCGTCGATCGCCACGACGAAGTCCGGTACCGCCTCGACGTAGTTGGCGTAGTGGAACAGCACCTCGCCGTACAGGTCCTCGAGCAGCGTGGTGTGCAGGGCCCGGTAGTCGGAGGGATGCGGCACCACGAACACGCTCGCGAGCGTGTCCGCGACGTACAGCGCGACCCCGCACTGACCGCGATGGATCTCGAACACCTTGAGCGCGTCGGCCAGACCGCGCACGACACAGCCGCAGAACGCCTCCTCCGTGCGCGGCGACAACCCCTTGCGCACGGCCCGGTCGGTCCATTCCTCCCACACGATCGACGGCCCGCCGAAGTGCAACGAGAGATATCCCTCCATGGCCAGGTGCATCGGGAGGAAACGCAGCCGGTTGCTGCTCTCTCGGTGGGCCATCCGTCGCAACGCGCGCCGGGGCGCCCGCATCCGCGCGCTCGGGGGCGCCGCCGGCCGGTCCTGGAGCTGGGTGCCGAACGCCGCCGACGGGTCGGCGTCGGTGTCCCAGGAGGCCACGAACGCGTGCGGGATGAAGGCCTGGTAGCAGGTGCCGTCGCCGACGTCGACGATCGAGGGGTCGCCGGCCCCGTACACCCGCCGATCCAGCCGCAGGCCCACCAGCGGCTCCTCGCGCACCAGCGGCACCAGCCGGATCGCGCCCCACACCTGCGCGGGCCGGGCGGTCAGCCCGGTCGTCGCGAACGTGTCGCTCATACCGCCGCCTTCCGGGCCCGGAATCGGTCCTGACGATCCGCCAGGTAGTGCCGCAGCTCCTCGAACCCGGCCCGCCCCTCGGCGAACCTGGCCAACTCGACCAGCGCCGGCACGTCCTCCGCGTCGCGCACCCCCACCGTCGGCACGCTCGCCGACAGCCGCTTCACGTCGAAGCCGTCCGCGTCGTACACGGGATTGAGATGCACCACCGTGGTCGCCCCGTCCGGATCCAGCCGTTCGCGCCACACCCGCAGCACCTCGGCGGCCAGCCCCGGCGGGCTGTTGTCCCAGCCGTCGGAGACCACGACCAGGCGGTCCGGGGCCAGTTCGAGCGCGTCGATCAGCCGCTCGCCCAGCGGCGTGGGTCCGCTCGGTCGCACCAGCAGCGGATCGTGCAGCCCCGAGGTCCACAGGCCGGTGAACTCCCGGGCGAGCGCCTTCAACAGGAACCGGCAGGCCAGCGCGACGGCCAGCGGCCGCTGCCGCTTCGCGGTCGACCCGAACGAGGAGAAGCTGTCGTCGAGCACCGCGACGACCCGACCCCAGGATCCCGCGGCGTCTCCCGCCGCCCGACGCGCGGATTCGGTCAGCGCGTGCCGCAACTCGTCGTATCGGGCGGTGCGATCGGCCCGAGGCAGGGACAACACGTAGGACGCCAGCCGGGTCAGCGGCATCCGGGAGAGGTCCGCCCGCACCGCGCCGACCTCGGCCCGCTCGCCGGCGCCCTGCAGCCGCAACCGCTCCAGCCGGGTCAGTTGCGGGGCGATCCGCTCCAGGAACGTCGCGCGCTTGATGCCGTGCTTGGAGGCGAGCCCCTCGGCGACCGTGTACGGCAGTTCGTACAGCGCGCTCTGCGCGTAGTGCGCCTGTCGCCAGGTCTCGAACAGCGGGGTCCGGAAGGCCGCCACCTTGCGGGGCGCGGTGAACAGGAACGTGCCGGTCTCGTCGGGCGTGCGCAGGTGCGCGTGCCGAAGCGTGGCCTTGACCCCGGTCCGGTACTTCACCGCGTCGAAGACCGGATCACGGCGACCCGCCGTCCACTCGCGCATGATCGCGCGCGTGCGGCGGTTGTTGACGCCGCGTCGGGCCAACTCGCGAAAGAGCTTCCAGACCCGCTGAGGGGCCATCAGTTCCAGCCGGCCCGCGATCAGTTCGCCCTCGCGGCGGCGCACCTCGGGAGCCAGGTCGCGGCTGCTCTCCAGCAGGTTGCGGACGATCAGGGCGGCGTTGAAGTCGTTGATGTCCAGCGCGAGGGTGGCGGCGTACAACTCGCGGTAGTTGCCCGCGATGTACTCGTGCAGGAACCCGACCGACAGTCGTTGTGCGTCCGCGTCGTCGCGGAACTCGCGCTGGCCGGTGGCGGTCACCGCGGCGTTGACGAACATCACCACGTCTTCGCACGCCGCCACTTCCCGGCGATCCACCACACGTCCCCTCGGCCGGACGAAAGCTGACGCCGGCCGGGGAATGGAGGCGCGAACAGCGAAGTGACGCTTAAGAGGCGATTCCGAAAGTCGCAGCCGAAGTCCCGCGGCCGGCCCCGCGAGTCTAGCCCCGAGGCGATCCCGAAGGCTCGGCAATAACGGCCGCGGCCCCGATCCCGGAAAGGGATCGGGGCCGCGGCCGGACTACGTGCCGATCAGGCGTCGCCGCCGACCGTGCCCACTCCGGCCGCCTTGACGTCCAGGAGTTCGTAGCGCTTGATCGCGTCCGCGACCACGCCGGGCTCGATCTCGCCGCGCCGGGCGAGCTCGGACAGCACGCCCACCACGACGGACTCGGTGTCCACGTGGAAGAAGCGCCGGGCCGCGCCGCGCGTGTCGGCGAAGCCGAAGCCGTCGGTGCCCAGCGACGCGAAGTCCGCCGGGACCCAACGCGAGATCTGGTCCGGCACGGCCCGCATCCAGTCGCTGACCGCCACCACCGGGCCGGGTCGGCCGTCGAGTACTCGGGTCACGTACGGGATGTGCGGCTCGGCCTCGGGGTGGAGCAGGTTGTGCTCCTCCGCCGCGACCGCGTCGCGCCGCAGCTCGTTCCAGGACGTGACCGACCACACGTCGGCGACCACGTTCCAGTCCTCGGCGAGCAGCTTCTGCGCGTCCAGCGCCCACGGCATACCGACACCGGAGGCGAGGATCTGGGCCCGCAGCGCGCCCTCCTTGGCGGGACCGTCCTGGTAGAGGTACAGGCCCTTGAGGATGCCGTCCACGTCGACGTTCGCGGGCTCCGCCGGCTGCGCGATGGGCTCGTTGTAGACCGTCATGTAGTAGAAGACGTCCTCGGCGTTCTCGCCGTACATCCGCCGCAGACCGTCCTTGACGATGTGCGCGATCTCGTACGAGAAGGCCGGGTCGTACGCGACACAGGCCGGGTTCGTCGAGGCCAGGAGCTGCGAGTGCCCGTCCGCGTGCTGGGTGCCCTCGCCGGTCAGCGTGGTGCGACCGGCCGTGGCACCGAGCACGAAGCCGCGGCTGAGCTGGTCGGCCATCTGCCAGAACTGGTCACCGGTGCGCTGGAACCCGAACATCGAGTAGAAGACGTACACGGGGATCATCTGCTCGCCGTGCGTCGAGTACGTCGAGCCCGCGGCGATCAGCGACGCCACACAGCCGGCCTCGGAGATGCCGTCGTGCAACATCTGACCCTGCGCCGACTCCTTGTACGACAGGAGCAGCTCACGGTCCACCGAGTCGTAGGTCTGCCCGTGCGGGTTGTAGACCTTGGCGGTCGGGAACATCGCGTCCATGCCGAAGGTGCGGTACTCGTCCGGCGCGATCGGCACGAAGCGCTTGCCGATCTCCGAGTCGCGCATCAGGTCCTTGAGCAGGCGCACGAACGCCTGCGTCGTGGCGACCGGCTGCTTCGAGCCCTTCTTCAGCACGCTGTAGACCGGGTCGCCGGGCAGCTTGAGCGGCTTGGAGCGGTCCAGCCGCTGCGGCAGCGAACCACCGAGCGCGGCACGCCGCTCGCGCATGTACTCCATCTCCTCGGACTTCTCACCGGGGTGGAAGTACGGGGGGACGTCGCCTTCGAGCTGCTCGTCCGAGATCGGCAGGTAGAGCCGGTCGCGGAATGCCTTCAGGTCCGACTTGGTGAGCTTCTTCATCTGGTGCGTGGCGTTGCGCGACTCGAAGTTCGGGCCGAGTGTCCACCCCTTCACCGTCTGCGCCAGGATCACCGTCGGCTGACCGACGTGCTCACGTGCCGACTTGAAGGCCGCGTAGACCTTGCGGTAGTCGTGCCCGCCGCGACCGAGCTTTTGGATGTCCTCGTCGGTCAGGTCCTGCACCATCCGCCGCAGCCGCGCGTCGTCGCCGAAGAAGTGCTCGCGCACGTACGCGCCGGACTCCACCGCGTAGGTCTGGAACTGGCCGTCGGGCGTCGTGTTCATCTTGTTCACGAGCGCGCCGTCGGTGTCCTGGGCCAGCAGCGGGTCCCAGTCGCGACCCCAGACGACCTTGATCACGTTCCAGCCGGCGCCGCGGAAGTACGACTCCAGCTCCTGGATGATCTTGCCGTTGCCGCGTACCGGACCGTCGAGTCGCTGCAGGTTGCAGTTGATCACGAAGGTGAGGTTGTCCAGCTCCTCACGGGCGGCCAGGCCGATGTTGCCGAGCGACTCCGGCTCGTCCATCTCGCCGTCGCCGAGGAACGCCCAGACGTGGCTGCGCGAGGTGTCCTTGATGTTCCGGTTGTGCAGGTACCGGTTGAACCGGGCCTGGTAGATCGCCCCGAGCGGGCCCAGGCCCATCGAGACGGTCGGGAACTCCCAGAACTCCGGCATCATCCGCGGGTGCGGGTAGCTCGGCAGCCCGTTCGGGGCGGCCGACTTCTCCTGGCGGAAGCCGTCGAGCTGGGCCTGGGTGAGGCGTCCCTCCAGGAAGGCACGTGCGTAGATACCCGGAGACGCGTGTCCCTGGAAGTAGATCTGGTCGCCCGACTCCCCGTGGTCCTTGCCGCGGAAGAAGTGGTTGAAGCCGACCTCGTACAGGCTCGCCGAGGACGCGTAGGTGGCGATGTGTCCGCCGACCCCCAGCCCCGGGCGGTTCGCCCGGGACACCATGATCGCGGCATTCCACCGGACGAACGCACGGATGCGCCGCTCGATGTTCTCGTCGCCGGGGAACCAGGGCTCGCTCTCCGGGGCAATCGTGTTGATGTAGTCCGTGCTGCGCAGGCCCGGCACGCCGACCTGTCGTTCACGGGCCCGTTCGAGCAGCTTGAGCATGATGTAGCGGGCTCGCTGGCGGCCCTGCTCGTTGATGACTGCGTCCAGCGACTCCAGCCATTCCCCGGTCTCGTTCGGATCGATGTCGGGGAGCTGGCTCGGGAGGCCGTCGCTGATGATCGAGAAGCGCTCTCGTCCGGAAGCCACGCTGTTCCTTCGCCTTATCGGTAGATGGGGACCCTCCCCGCGAGAGCGGGGTCGACCACCCTGAGCGGTGTCGCGCCGTCCCCATCGTGGTACCCGGACGTTGGATCCGTCATCTCTACCGACCGGTAATGGACCGGCGGGGTGCCCGCCTGCGCCACATGTACCGAGCCCGATCCGTGTTCGGTTACCGCGAAAGGAGCGGAGCTGCCCTGATCGTCCGACTGTCGCCGGACGCTCCACGCGGCGGTTCGCGATTGCGGGGTGATGCAACCGTGAACCTCCAAGACCTTACGCCGACTGTCTTACGCGCGGCGCACTGGCGTAGTTCCCTGGGGGTGTGAGTGGTTTCGCACCTGTTCGAGAAGGAGGTCACAACCGATGCGGGCACGAATTGGCGACCGGCTCCACGTGCACGGGAAGACGGTCGGTCGAGGGGATCGATTCGGGGAGATCGTCGAGGTCAGGGGACCGGACGGGGCGCCGCCGTATGTGGTGCGGTTCGAGGACGGACACACCGGGCTGGTGATCCCCGGCGCGGACGCGGTGATCGAGACCGCCGGCGGCGCCGATCCGGCCGCGGGACGGCCCCGGCGGACCTGGTGAGCATTCGTCTGTCAGGCTGGACCCTCGAATACGTTGCGTGATCCACACCTGGCGGGGGTAGCTTCCGCACAGGGCGCGGTGTGGCGTTTGCGCGAGTACGTGACCTGGGTACTTGCGCGAACAGCCTGGCGCGTGTGGACTTACGCGCGTGAGCCCCGAAGCGTTGTGGGGCCGGACAAGGGAGGTTAATTCGTGAGCGCGACCGCGGACCACGCGGAAGAGCGGGCCAACTCGGCCGTTCGACTTGGGTTCCAGCCCGGACAGGTGGTCCAGGAGCTCGGTTACGACGACGACGTGGACGAGGAGCTGCGCGAGGAGATCGCGGAGCTCACCGGAAACGAACTCGTCGATGAGGACTACGAGGAAGACGTCGCGGACGTCGTCCTGTTGTGGTTCCGCGAGGACGACGGCGACCTCGTCGACACCCTCGTGGATGCCCTCGCCACGCTCACGGATGGTGGCCATATCTGGCTGCTGACCCCCAAGACCGGCCGTGACGGATATGTAGAACCCTCGGACATCGGTGAGGCCGCGCCGACGGCGGGCTTGGCCCGCACGACGAGCTTCGGCGCCGTCAAGGATTGGTCGGCGACCCGTCTGGTGTCGCCCAAGGCGGTGCGCAGCGGCAAGAAGTAACCCGATGCCACTGCGGTAAGCAGACGAATGCGAGTCCCCGGTCGGTGATTAAGGTCACCGGGCGGGGCTCGCTGTTTTGTTGGGGGTGTTGGGGGCTTGGGGGTGGCGGGCTTGAAAGCTTGCGTGTGAGGGCGTGGGCGTGGGCGCGGCGGGGCGTGCCGGGCCGGAGTCGTGGGTGGGGCGTTGCTGTTCGTTGGGCGACTTCGTCGCCGGCTCGCGAGGGACCACTTCTTTCTCTCCCCCGCAAGCTCCTCCGAGAAAAAAGCGGCCCCTCGCTCGTGACTTCGTGTCCCTCCGCTTCGCTCCGGGTCACGAAGTCGAAGGTCTGCGGCTCCGCCGCTCTCCGCGCTCCGCGCGTCGATCACTGGGGTGGGCTGGGTCGGGGGCGCTGACGCGCCTGGGGTTGGGCGGGCGGTGGGGGCTGGGGTGGGGCGTTGACGAGTCGGAGTCGGGGTGGGGTCAGGGGCGGGGGCGGGGGCGGCTCAGGGTGGGGAGTAGGGATGTCATTCGGGCGACGTTGGTGAGGGCGCCGGCGGTGAGGCGTAGGGCGGGGCCGCCGGGGAGGCCGGGGACGTGGTCCAGGAGCGGGGCCAGGGCGAGCAGGCCGGGCAGGTTGTGGGGCCTCAGGTCGCGGCGGGCGAGCAGGGCGGGGGCTGCGCGGCGGCCGGCGGAGGCGTCCAGGAGCAGGGCGGCGGTGCGGGCCTCGACGGCGGGCAGGTGCGGCTGGCCGGGCGGGAGCGGGAAGACCTCCCAGCCGATGCCGCCGGCGCCGGGCGCGGCGAAGCCCCAGCCGCCCCCGGGCACCGCCAGTCCGGTCCGGGCCCGGACCCCGTGCCGGGCGGCCAGGGCGCCGGTGATGTCGGCCAGTGCCAGCACCCCGGCGTCGAGCAGTTCGGGGGCGGGCTCGCCGGCGCCGCACGGGGCCAGGTCCAGCGCGTGTACGGCCAGTTCGTAGGCGATCGCGCCGAACTGGGTGAGCAGCGGGACCGGGCCGACCTGTGAGCCGGTGCGGGCGAGCGCCAGTTCCGGGTCCGCGGCGGTGGCGTCGAACGCGGCGGCCAGGCGCCGGCGGCCGTCGTCGAGCGCGGCCAGCAGGTCCTCGAGGCGGGCGTCGCGGTGTGCCAGGACCAGGCGCGCGTTGACGTCGTCCTGGTTCATCGGGGCGGCGTCGGGAGCCCGTCGGCCGCTCGCCTCGGCGAGCAGGCGGGCCAGCAGCGGGGCGTCCGGCCACGAGGCGAGGTGGCTGATCACGGCGCGGCCGTCCCAGCCCGGCAGCCGGGACGGCGCGTTCGGGTCGACCCGGGCGGCCAGGTCGCGGAAGGCGTCCCACGCGGCGAGGGCCCGCTCGCGCTGCGTTCGGGCGGGCATGGAGGCGGTGCCCCAGGGGCCGCTCACGATCTCGATCGAGGACATGCCCGCATACTGCCCGTTCGCCCGGTGCCCGAACGCCGCACCCCGGCCGCCCCGAGCGCGCCCGAGGCCCCCGGCTAGGCTCGCGCCGAGAGGCGGACGTCGCCGCCCGGGACAAGGAGATGCGCATCATGGCCGTCGAGATCGGTAGCAAGGCCCCCGAGTTCGAGCTCAAGAACCAGCACGGCGAGATCGTTCGGCTCGCGGACTTCCGCGGCGAGAAGAACGTCCTGCTCGTCTTCTACCCGTTCGCGTTCACCGGTGTGTGCACCGGCGAGCTGTGCGCGCTGCGCGACGACCTGCCCAACTTCCAGAACGACGACGTGCAGGTCCTGGCCGTGTCCTGCGACGCGCCGTTCTCGCTGCGCGTATTCGCCGAGCAGGAGGGCTACGAGTACCCGCTGCTGTCGGACTTCTGGCCGCACGGCGGGGTCGCGCAGGCGTACGGCGTCTTCGCCGAGGACAAGGGCTGCGCCGTGCGCGCGACCTTCGTCATCGACAAGGAGGGCGTGGTCAAGTGGAGTGTGGTCAACGCGATCCCGGACGCGCGGGACCAGGCGGAGTACCTCAAGGCGCTCGCGAGCGTCTGATTCGGCGCGGTCGGGGGTTCTCCGGCCGGTTCGGGCGTAGGTCGGGCCGGGGCGGGGTACCCATGCCGCGGCGAGACTCCCGCCGGTCAGGAACTCATGACTAGGATCGGCGCGTTGTCTCGTCTGTAGGCGAAAATTCCGGGGCACCAGTTGCTCCATGAACCTTTGGAGGACTCGTGGGCGTCAGCCTGAGCAAGGGCGGCAACGTCTCGCTCTCGAAGGAGGCTCCGGGCCTCACCGCTGTTCTGGTCGGCCTGGGCTGGGACGTGCGTACGACCACCGGCACGGACTTCGACCTCGACGCGAGCGCGATCCTGCTCAACGGAAGTGGCCAGGCGCCGTCCGACGGCCACTTCGTCTTCTTCAACAACCTCAAGAGCCCCGACGGCTCCGTCGAGCACACCGGTGACAACCTCACCGGTGAGGGCGAGGGCGACGACGAGGCGATCAAGGTCAACCTGGCGGGTGTCCCGGCGGATGTCGAGCGGGTCGTCTTCCCGGTCTCGATCTACGACGCCGAGACGCGCCAGCAGAGCTTCGGCCAGGTCCGCAACGCGTTCATCCGCATCGTGAACCAGGCCGACAACAAGGAACTCGCCCGGTACGACCTCACCGAGGACGCGTCCACGGAGACCGCGATGGTCTTCGGCGAGCTCTACCGCAACGGCGCGGAGTGGAAGTTCCGCGCGGTGGGCCAGGGCTACGCCTCGGGCCTGCGCGGCATCGCCAAGGACTTCGGGGTCAACGTCTGATAGGCGAGACATCACGAACGCCCGCCGACCGCACCCGCGGTCGGCGGGCGTTCGTCGTCCCGGACCGGGGTGGGGTCGTGCGCGCCGCCGTCGGAACGCCCCCTCGCGCACGCCGTGAGCTGTGCGAAAAGGGGGTCCCGCCGGGTCGGGGGCATGGCAAGGTTGAAGCGAATGTACGACGATCAGGAGGAATCGATGGGGGTCACCCTCGCCAAGGGCGGAAACGTCTCGTTGAGCAAGGCCGCACCCAATCTCACCAATGTCTTGGTGGGTCTGGGCTGGGACGCGCGCGCCACCACGGGCGCCTCGTTCGACCTGGACGCGAGTGCGCTGCTGTGCGGTGGTGCGGGCAAGGTGCTCGGCGACGACTATTTCGTCTTCTACAACAACCTCAAGAGCCCCGAGGCTTCGGTCGAGCACACCGGCGACAACCTCACGGGCGACGGTGACGGCGACGACGAGGTGATCCTCGTCGATCTGATGGCCGTTCCCGATCAGGTCGAGAAGGTGGTTTTCCCGGTCTCGATCTATGACGCCGAGATGCGCGGGCAGACCTTCGGGCAGGTCCGCAACGCCTACATCCGGATCGTGAACCAGGCGGACAACAACGAGCTCGCGCGTTATGACCTCACCGAGGATGCGTCAAGCGAGACAGCCATGATCTTTGGAGAACTTTACCGTTACCAGGGGGAGTGGAAGTTCCGCGCGGTAGGGCAGGGGTACGCTTCGGGCCTGCGGGGGATCGCACTCGACTTCGGCGTCAGCGTGCAATGAGTACGTACTGACGGTGTGTGTCAGGGTCGGTCACCCGGT